>NZ_JACSMB010000001.1:0-484283 GCF_018618455.1 Exiguobacterium sp. s142
TCAACGGCCGCCCACGCAAATGCCTGGGCTGGAAGACCGCACACGAGGCCTTCACGGACGAAGTGTTGCGCTTAATTTGACAAACCGTCATAGTAAATTACTTAGGTAAGGATTTAACTTTTACTCACAGAACTTATATTTGGGACTTAGTAATCGATAAGGTAAGAGATTCTATGGTGTTGGGATATGGTAGGGGTAATACACTAATTTTAGAAGGTATATCGTATTTAGGAGTAAACGAGGCACACAACGGTTTCTTGCAAATTGTTTTAGAGTCGGGAGCTCTTGGTTTGATTAGCTTTTTACTAATATTAATTATTGTTGGTAAAAAACTAACTACGTACAAGTATCATAGATTTTCACCGGTTTTATCATTCTCTATATTTGTGTTTATGATTATTGGGCTTACAGAGAGTACCTTCTACCGAAAAGAGTTTTGGATATTATTAGTTCTTGCTTATGGATTAAAACAAATTTCACAACAAGTTAGTCAAAGTGATTTAACATCTAATGGTAAAATCAAGGAAAAACCAAAGAGAAAAAAGATTAGAGTAACATGGTAGTTGGGTCAAATAGCGATGAAAAGATAGGAGGTATAATCCATGATCAAAGGAAAAATGTTAAATCTATCAAATAGTAAAACGATTGATAAAAGTAAACTGACTAAAGATGCTGCAAAACTGATTAGTAAATGATTAGATTGTAATTACCACTCCAAGATAATTATAATAATGACGTTGTAATTATCTTGGAGGTGAATGTAAATGAAAGTTCATGGCAGTGGTTTTCCAACGCCAGACATAATGGAATTTGAAATTAGTCGTAAAATCAGATTCGTTTCAATGTGTAATATATCACCAGAGCACAATCAACTTTTCCGGATAGGGACAATGGGCGTTGAAAGGCAAATTATCTCAGAAGGTATTTCCATCGAGTCTTTGCCAAAACTCAATGCCATTATAAGTGACCAAAAGATGATAACCTTCGAACTTGACGAAGAAGCAGGTGGTTATCGAACAAACTTAGTTTTTTATCCTATTGATTTTTGGATAGAGAATCAATGGTCTGATTATGCAATATTAGCTTCGGTTCTAGAAGAATATTGTCATCATTTCTGGAATATTGAAGATGAGGCACTGGTTAAACGTAAAGTGGTCGATATTATGAACAGTCACATTTTTAATAGAGAATCTCAGGTGACTCTAGATCAAGTTTATAATATTAAATGGATAGAGGAATATGAGTACAGAAGAGACAATGGACTTGATTTGACAGACATGCACTAAAATTATTTAACGTAATTAATTTCTCTCAGAAGCGCTCCCTCGGGGCGCTTTTTTGTTGTCCGTCACCGTCTCAAAAGGAGGGTCACACTCATGCACATGACACAGCCCGTGACCCCACATTACAAGGAGGTCGCATATGCGTACACAACAAGCATTAGAAGGAGCCGTCGCTATCGTCGCCACGAGCGTCACGGCGTTGCTCGGGGGATGGGACGTGGCGCTTAAGCTCCTCGTCACCCTCATGGTCATCGACTAGGTTGGATTTAGCGTGTTCCGGACATATATCCGGATGCGGAAATCGACGGCAATCCGCATGAAGCGACGCGTGAAGTATTTGGCAAGGCAGTACAGCAAGGGGAGAGTGGACGGTGACGCGGTCCTTCGGACGTTGCGCAGCTATGACGGCCTGATGATGCATGGCGACTGCCATGCACTTCGAAAGAAATTGTACAGGGATACAGTGCTCGTGCGGCCGAGCGATAACGGAAGAGGGAGTGTCGAATATGGCTGAGGAGTTAGTCGACCGGGTTGACCAACTGGAGAAGGATATGAAAGAGCAGAAAAAGGTGATTCAGCGGATCGAGGAGACGGCAAAACAAGGCGCGGACCTTGCACCTGCAGTCGAGACGCTCGAGCTGAACCATAACGAACTAAAAGGTTCGATCGATACGCTCGAAAAGACCATGAAGACGTTGACCGAGAATGTGGCCGCGCAGGCGCAAAGCAATCTGTTGACCGGCGCGAAGGTCGAGGACATCGCCGGCGACCTGAAAGAGTTCCGCGCCGAGCAGGCGAAGCGCGACGGGCGCAACGAGGTCATGATGGGCACCGTCATCAAGCAGTCGGACAAGATGCTCGATATCTTCAGAGAGCAGGTGCAACTCGACGGGCAGGTCAACGTCAAAATCGAGGAGACCCGACAAAAGCGATTTGAGACCGAGCGTGAAATTAAGTCTCACTATTGGAAATGGGTGTTGATTGCTACGCCGTACGCCGCGGCAGGTGTGGCAGCGTTATGGCACTTTGTCATCAAATGACGTCATCTTCGGATGGCGTCTTTTTGATTACATTCATAAGGAGGAATTACATTGACAAATATCCGAGCAGAAGAAATTGAAATCGGCGTTGACGATGGACACGGGCTAGCGCCACTAACGCCAGGGAAACGAACTCCCTTCATTCAATCAATCGGACGGTTCATTCCGGAAAATGAGTTTAACAAAGCAGTTGCAGCTTATCTGATTGCAGAGTTGAAACGCTGCGGGTTCAAAGTAGTCGAAATGGCTCCTGGAGATGCGGATCATTCACTAGCATCTCGTGTAAAACGAGCGAATGATGCAAAGGTTGACCTTTTTATCTCGATTCACTATAACGCTCTTGATGGAAAATTCGATGGGCCAGGTAAAGATCCTGAAGGTTTCTCGGCACACATTGATCCGTCGGGCGGTCAGTCTGAAGTGTTCGCAAAAATCGCGCTCAAACATTTGGCCAAAGGCACAGTTCAAAAAAATCGTGGTGTCGTGAAGCAACAACTTTACGTTACCGCCAATACAAAGATGCCTGCAGTCTTATTTGAACTTGGCTTTATGGACAACAACCGTGAGGCATTGCTCATGATTGACAAGTCGTTCCAACAAGAATGCGCTTCGGAACTCGCGATGGCGGTATGTGAGTTCTACAAAGTTCCCTATATCGGTGCTCAAAAACCACAGACCATCAAGCCACCTGTTTCGATGGTCAAACTTGGAACGGCGAAGATGCTCCGAGACGTTCCGGTCTATGCCAGCGCAAAATTTGGAACACAGACTGGCGCACAGCTGAAAAAGGGAGACGTACGTCACGTTTATGCAATCGATCGAGGTTGGTACCAGTTGTTCAGCGGCGAGTTTATCCCGAGCAACTACGGGAAAAACTTCGATTTCGAACCGGTCCCCTCAAAAAAGCCTGAACCTCCAAAGGCAACGTCCAAACCGGTGGAGGTAAAACCTGTCGGAACAAAAGGCAAGTTACGACGCGTCATCGTGGACGGAAAACGAATCGGATCCTTCGGAGACGAAGATAATCTTGAACGAAATGTTTTACAAGCACTGAAGAAAGACTTCAAAAAAATCGAAGTGGAGGACGTCTAACATGGAATTTCCAGCAGAGCTCCTATTGCTCGTCACGTTGATATCTCCGGTCATCATCGGATTGAGTGAAGTAGCGAAACAAACGGTCCGCATCCCGAAAAATATGATCCCGCTTGTCGCTATCGTTATCGGCATCTTGGTCGGGATTGCCGCCGCCCCGTTCACAACGGTCGACATTTATATCCGTATTTGGGCAGGTGTGATTGCAGGACTTGCCTCGGTCGGTCTATATGAGTCAGGTAAAACAAGGGACGGTTACACGAAGGAATGAACACAGCAAACCCCACTCTGTTGAGTGGGGACTTTTTTATTGGATTTTTTCCATTTCGGGGATCGTCAACTCAGTGGGTCTTGAAAAACGCCCCGTTTTGAAACTTAGATATACCGAACACAGTTCGTTATCGCATTGAACATGAAGGAGGACGCGACCTGTCAAAATCTTTTCGATGCTGAAAATGACGTCTTGCCGCTCGAGCGCCCTTGATAGTCGTCCGTAAATCCATGCCAGTTCTTCTTCGCTTGCTCTACGAATGGGTTTGCTGTATTTGTATTTGGCCAACATTATCACCTCACATTGAGCATAGCTCTTGAAGGCGAGATTAGTCATGTGTCCATATGATTAAATGAGGGTATGATAAATGACATAAGAAAAGCCCTCTATCGAGAGCTCACTCTTTCAATCGAATGGTTCATTCCCTCAAACTGTAACTGAGTCCGCTCTTCAACCCTAGAACTGAACTCGGCTCTTAATACGCGTTCGGTGTTAGACGTGACCTGCATATTCTCCATGTACTTCATGATCTCGATGATTTCCTCTTTGGTACCGATGATTGCTAACTGCATGATGTGATTGCCTCCCCGTGCCGCAAACAGGTGACGTTTTGATAGAATCATTTACCCATATATCGCAAGACGGAAACGAATTGCACACCAGCTCTTGAACGGGCCATTGCACACCTCATTGCACACTAGGTGGATAATTTATGTTGTTATCCCAATCATTTTACTTCATACGTATAGCAAGAGATAACGATTGATAACGGATAAGACGATATAAATAGTACTACCAGTTCTTCGGCAAACGTCCGCCGAGACGTGCTGTCGAGCCGACTTCAGAAGGTAAGTAAGTCGTCATTGCTCGTAGATACAAAGAAACGCTTCTAGAGCGACTTCAGACCGTAGACACATGTCTATGGTCTTTTTTCTGTTCGGACGACAAAAACGCTTCTTATTCTTTAGAAAACGTTAAATAGGCGCCTAGCAATGTCAGTCCGAGAAGTAAAAACAAAAACCAAGGCGAGATGTTTCCACCCCATGCAAGCGATCCTTCTTGTGTTGCTACGTAAGATGCAGCCTGTAAGACTGAATCAGCTAATTCATTCAATTGAAAGATTAACATGCCAAACAAAATTGTTTGCGTAATGATCAGCAAACCCACCAAACGTTTCATATTAGAACCTCCTAGACTATATGTATGCCGTACTGACAGCAATAACTCCTAATAAGGCGGGTTTGAAAATTTGTGTTCCATCCCGATTCACCATCATTCAAGAGAAACGTGAAACATTCGACTGCATATCTTATTCAACAAAAAGAAACGCTCTTCCTTTAACTAGAAAGAGCGTCGTCACGTATACTGTGAAATCGTCGTACAAAAAGTTGACTCACGCGGGGAGGTTACGTGTTATTCGCCGACCATTCCATCCCCGTCATTATCCCGCATATGCGGGTAGAGCCAGTGGTCGCTCGTGATCGGCATGCTGAAGCCGGCGTCTTTCGCTTCCTGGATCGTCACTTGCCCGTTCCCGTTCGCATCGACGCTTGATACGTCGCCAACCGGCTCTGCAGCGGGAGCGGGAGTAGCCTCCGGTTTTGGTTCGCTCTCGGTCAGACCGAGGCCGGCATTGACCTCGTCCGGGTTCACATTATCAAACTTGTCGACGATGACATTACCTTTCAACGTGTATGTGTATTGATAGCTCGACGGGATTTGCGTCTCGGTATCCGGATACGTGATGATGGCCTCGAAATCGGTCGCCCCGCCCGCACTACGGATCACACTTTCCATATAAGCCTGGTCCCCGTGACGATTGAGCGTGCTGTCTTGCGGGGTGATATTGAAGGCGTTAGAGACGCCCCCAAGTGAATCAGCGATGACATGTCCTTCATCTAAAGATTGATGTTCAACGCCGGGGACTTTCGCCTCGTCCCAGTAGTAGCGTCCTGACGAGGTGACGTCCTCGCTCTCATCATCTTGTAGGATGATCTCGTCAGCTGTTACTTTCACGAGTTGCCCATGATCGTTCGTGAACGCCCAATATTCACGGTCTCCGAAACCGACGTCGACGACAACATTCGCCTCGCGATGTCCGGACAAATCACCACCGTCGACTTCGACACGTTCGTAACCAGAGAAGCGATCGCTAGTCGGTTGTTGTTCCTCCGCTTCCGTCTCGACAGCGGGTTCTTCTTGTGAATCGGTCACTTCAACGGATTCCGCTTGAGACTCAGCCACATCGGACGATTCTTCTTGCGAATCGGTCACTTCAATCGTATCATCGATAGGAGACGTCTCTTCTTCGGTGCTACATCCGGCCAGTAGAAACATCGCCAGCGGTAAGGCTAAATAAGTAAATCGTGCTTTCATTTAAAAACTCCTTTAATCATTTGGTACATACTTGTTCATTCTAGGAATCTTTGAATGATTATACAAGGCTTATGATTGGAAATTGTAGGATTTCTGAATATATATAACATGAACGATTTGACTAGGTGTACTTGAAGCGTTTCAATCGTTCAGTTACAGGTAATACATACGTATACATAGTGGAGAGGAGACGTCTCATGCAACTATACACGATTGAATATGCGTTTCAAGACAAGGAGCAGACGACACGAACGTGTGAAGTCGAGCTTGATCGAACGCCGGACTTGAACGATAACGAGCAACTCGCTGATCTTTATCAAATCGTATCGGACGCCATTCGTAAGCCAATTACAAGTTTTGAAATTTTAGCGGTCCATTAAATGAACCATCGACCCCGGGCCGACGCTTTGGGGTTTTGTTCAGTCAATCGAAAGAGGAGTGATGTTGAAATGAAATTAGTCGTTGTTGGTTTAGGTGATGTTGCCAAGAAAGCGTACTTACCGGTCTATGCCGGGTTAGATGGGGTAGATGTTTATCTTGTCTCGCGGGATCAGGGGAAAGCAGAACAACTTGTCCATCAATATCGATTCAGCGGTCACTTCCGAACGCTTGAGGACGTCCCGCTCGGTGAGATGGATGCGGTGTTGATCCATTCGACGACGTCAGCGCATGCCGGACAAGCCGAGTACGCCCTTCGGCAAGGCGTCCACGTCTTCATTGATAAACCGGTCACGTTCACGCTCGAGGAGACCGAACGTCTCGTCCGGCTCGCAGACGAGCACGAGGTCGAACTCGTCACTGGCTTCAACCGTCGTTTTGCGACGGCGACGGCGGCGCTCAAAGAAGTCGAGAACCCGAACCTCGTCTTGATCCAAAAGAATCGTACATATCAGCCGGCGACGCTGCGTGAGTTCATCATCGAGGACTTCGTCCACGTCGTCGATACGCTCCGTTACTTGACCGGTCTCAATCCGGTCGAGGACTTGTCTGTTCGGACGCGTTATGAAGGGGATACGCTCAAACAGCTCCAGATCAATTTCACGGCCGGCGGCGTCGAGGCGGTCGGCATCATGAACCGGGACAACGGCTGCACCGAAGAAGTGATGGAAGTGATGTCACCGGGTCTAAAACGCGTCTCTCGAGACGTCGAGCGCGTCTACGACTATACGCCCGACGGCATGCTCGAGCGCGCCTTGAGCCCGTGGGAGTCGAATTTGACACGGCGCGGCTTTACGACGATGATCGACGCGTTTCTCAAACTGTTGAACGGGGAGCCGAACGGTTGTGTTCGCGCCGAGGACAGCTTGACGACCCATGCCCTTTGTGAACAAATACTAGACGCGGCAACGCGGTGACGGAATCGTTTCTGGCGGGGCTAGACCGGGTAAGAACTCCATAAAAGGAGGGGATGCGCAGTGGATGTCCGCGAATTGGTCATGCAAGCGAACGACCTGTTATGGACGTACGTTCTTATTTTCGTATTGATTGCCGGTGGGATTTTCTTCACGATCCGGATGGGATTCGTGCAGTTTAGAATGTTGCCGGAAATGTTCAAGTTATTGTTCATCAAAGGGCTCAAACATGAGAAAGGGCAAGTGTCTTCGTTCCAGGCGTTCGCCATCGGGACAGCGGCACGGGTCGGCACCGGAAATATCGCCGGCGTCTCGACCGCGATCGCGCTCGGGGGACCTGGGGCCGTGTTTTGGATGTGGCTCATCGCCTTGATCGGTTCGGCCTCGGCTTTCGTCGAGAGCACGCTCGCCCAAGTGTACAAAGTGCATGACGGCAAGGCGTGGCGCGGCGGACCGGCCTATTACATCGAGCGGGCGCTCGGTCAACGTTGGCTCGGGATCGTCTTTGCGATCCTCATCACGTTCGCGTTTGGCTTTGCCTTTAACTCCGTGCAAGCGAACACGATTGCGCTTTCTGTCAATAACGTCTTCGCCATCGATACGGTCTGGGTTGGTGTTATTTTGGCCGTTGCGACGGGGATCGTCATCTTCGGCGGGATCCGGTCGATCTCGACGTTGTCCGGGATCATCGTCCCGATCATGGCAGGTGGGTATATCTTGCTCGCGCTCTGGGTCGTGCTGACGAATCTCGACGTCGTTCCGGCCGTGTTCTCGGCCATCTTCTCAGAAGGTGTGCTAGGCTTCCAAGAATTGTTCGGCGGGGCCGTCGGAGCGATGGTGCTTCAAGGTATACGGCGCGGCTTGTTCTCGAACGAGGCGGGGATGGGGTCGGCGCCGAACGCCGCCGCGACCGCTGAGGTCAGCCACCCGGTGAAGCAAGGGTTGATCCAATCGCTCAGTGTCTTCGTCGATACGCTGTTCATCTGTACGGCGACCGCGATGATCGTCTTGATCTCCGGTGTTCCTGGTTCTGAAGACTTCCAAGGTATCGAGCTCGCGCAAGAGGCGCTGTTGACGGAGATCGGACCGGTCGCGACGACGCTCATGACGATCGCCATCCTGCTGTTCGCCTTCAGCTCGATTTTAGCGAACTATTACTATGGAGAGACGAACATCGAGTTCATCTCGGAACGGAAAGTGTATGTTGTCATCTATCGTATCGCCGTGCTAGGGATGATCATGTTCGGCTCGGTCCGCTCGGCCGGACTCGTCTGGTCGATCGCCGACATCTTCATGGGATTGATGGCGCTCGTCAACATGTACGCCATCTTCCGTCTCAGCAAAGTCGCCAAACTGTTGCTCGACGATTACGTCGCCCAAAAACGGTCCGGACGGGATCCGGTGTTCTCGCGCGATGACGTCGATCTGCCGGGCAAGGAACATCTCGAGGCGTGGGAATCGAAACGAGAACACATCAGTTAAGGACGAGGCAAGAATAGGCAACGACTGTCGTATTCTTGCCTTTCAAGCAACATTATTATTATTTCAAATACCGCATTTATATTAAATAAATTAAGAAAAGAGTAGACAACATGATACAGACGTTTAAAGTTTTATTCAAGCGCTTTTTTGCCGAACGTTTTTTCGATCAAGCCGCGATGTTGGCTTATTATTTCATCTTGTCGACGTTTCCGTTCTTATTGTTCGTCCTCGGCATTGTTGGATGGCTCCCGTTCACGAGCGGGGACGTCATCTCGGCGCTGTCTCTCGTCATGCCGGAAGCGAGCTACCGACTGCTAGAAGGGAACATCGAGGCGATATTTGATGACTCGAGGCTGCGTCTGGCGTCGCTCAGCATTTTGCCGGCGCTATGGATTTCGTCAATGGCGGTCCAGTCGCTCGTCCGGTCATTGAATGATGCGTATCGGCTCATCCGGAACAAGTCGTTCTTAAGAGGGGCTCTCCAGGACATCGCCGTCACGCTGGCACTCATGTTCGTTCTGCCGTTCTCATTGGTCATCCCTGTGGCCGAGACCGCGCTGCGCGAACTGTCGACGCGGATCATTTTTGTCGACGACATCGTCGCGGGATATGCACAAATATGGTTTTACTTCCGCTGGGTCGTCGGGACGCTCGTCATGTTTGGTGTCTTCCTGCTCGTCTACAAATGGCTGCCGAGCCATCGCGGGACGTTCCGTGACAGTTGGGCCGGGGCAACACTCGCTACTATCGGCATATTGACAGTTTCCAACGTCTTCAGCTACTATTCTCAATATGCCAACTACGAACAGTTTTACGGTCAGCTCGGTGCGTTTATTATCTTGTTGGTTTGGTTTTATTTGGCGGCTTCCGTCATCCTCCTTGGAGGGCTATTGAACGCGACGCTCATTGAACGAAAAGAAATTTCCGATTGACCTGCAAATGCTTGTTATCATTCAACGATTGAGGGAATGATACCGTTAAGACACATCTTTTAATCGGAGGTGGGAAACATGGATATGCAACGGCTCGTACACAATCGTCGTTTCATCGATCAAACATTGTTTTACCTCGCCTTACAATTATGGAAGTGGGTCATGTTATTACCGGTACTCTTTTATTTGGATATCTCAATGAGCACCGCTCCATTTTCGCAATACTTGATGGTCAGCCTCCTGCTGTACGTCACGTTTCGTGTCATCCAATACGTGGTCGCCAGCCGGGCTTCCTTGATGGAGCTGTTAGAATTCGGCTATGCGGTCTTGTCGCTCGTGCTCGTCCTGTTTTTACTGATCGAGCTCTCCGCTTCTCCTGGTGCCATCGCTTTGATCGTCGGAGTGTTCTTGGTCCACCCGTCGTTGGCACTGCACCACTATCGTGACTTCACGGAACGGAAGTGGTTGAACAAGCAGTTCCAGCTGTTCAGCCCGATGCTACGGGAAGGGGAGGTCCCCGTGCACGTGCTCGTCTTGACCGAAGATGAGATCGTGATCACGGCCGAGAGCGGCAAGGAGTTCACGTATCGACATATTTACTGGGGTGGCTTCTATTTCGAAAACGTCTCATGAAGGTGGTAAGGTGATTGAATAATATAATTGTTATCGTGTTTTGGGTTGTCACGTTCGTCGCTTTTTTTAAAGGGGCTTACGACATGTGGCGGGAGTATCGTGCCACGAAACAGAAATCGGTGCTCTACTTCCTGCTCGTCTTGATCCTCACTTGGTTTTGGTTCAATCCCTACGAATTGACCGCGCTTCATCCGTTCGTCTTAATGGCGTATTATTGGAACCGAAATCGATGGATGAGAAATGCCATGCTCGCACTCGTGCTCGCCACGTTCTTCCTCCAACTTTGGGTGATGGCGGGGACGATGTACTAAAGAAGTACAACCGACAAAAAACGCTCGACCCGTGAATTGGGTCGAGCGTTTTGTATGACTTAATCTTTTCTAGCGGCAGCAAGTTCTGTTTCCATTTCACTGAACTCACGGCTGATCCGTTTTTGTTCGCGTTGGCTCGTGAACGTGCTGACGAGAACGATGGCAAGCATACTCAAGAAGAAGCCTGGCACCATCTCATAGATGACGCTCGAGAGTCCCGTGATGATCCAAAGGATGACCGTGATGGCACCGACGAGAATACCGGCGAGTGCGCCTTGGCGCGTCATCTTCGTCCAATAGAGCGACAAGAGGATCGTTGGACCGAAGGCCGAGCCGAATCCGGCCCAAGCATAGCCGACGAGCGTCAAGATCGTGTTCGATGGGCTGAGCGAAATGAGTGTCGCCACGACACCGACCGTCAATACGCCGATTCGACCGGCGAGTACCATCGTTTTATCGCTTGCATCTTTGTTGAAGAACTTACGATAGAAGTCTTCAGTCAACGCCGACGACGTGACGAGCAATTGCGACGATACAGTCGACATGACGGCTGCGAGGATCGCTGCGAGCAAGAATCCGGTGATGAACGGGTGGAACAAGACGTCAGAGAAACGGATGAACACCGTCTCCGGGTCTGCTAGCGGATTGCCTTGACCACGGAAGTAGGCGATACCGACGAGGCCGGTCATGACCGCACCGATGATCGAGACGGTCATCCAGCCCATACCGATCCGGCGTGCCGCCTTCAATGATTTCACATCTCTGATCGCCATAAAACGAACGATGATGTGCGGTTGGCCAAAGTAACCGAGTCCCCAAGCGAGGAGACCGATGATCCCTAGCGTTGTCGTCCCTTTAAACAAGTCGAAAAGATCGGTGTTGATCGCTGTCGCCGTGTTGACGGCGTTCGTCATCCCACCGACGTCTGTCAAAGCGACGACCGGTACGAGTACGAGTGCGATGAACATGATAATTCCTTGTGCAAAGTCTGTCCAACTAACAGCAGTGAACCCACCGAAGAGCGTGTAAAGAATGACGACGCTGATCGTGGCGATGACACCGGTCTGATAGTTGATCCCGAACGAGCTTTCGAACAACTTCCCGCCAGACACAAGTCCAGCTGACGTATAGAACGTGAAGAAGATGATGATAACGGAAGCTGATAGGATCCGTAGCCAGTTCGAGTGATCTCGGAACCGATTCTCTAAAAAGTCAGGAATCGTGATCGAGTCATTTGCCATCTCCGTGAAGACACGTAGACGGGGAGCGACTAACAAGTAGTTCAAGTAAGCTCCGATGACCAATCCAACGGCTAACCAAATCGCTGATAATCCTGTGGCATACATTGCCCCCGGAAGACCCATTAACATCCAACCACTCATATCCGAAGCTCCGGCTGACATGGCGGTAACACCCGGCCCCATTTTGCGGCCGCCTAACATATAATCTGATGAGTCGGTCGTTCGCTTATAAGCGACGTAACCGATCGTTAGCATCATCACGAGGTAAAGCGCGATGGATACCCATTCTTGCCATAACATTTGATTACCTCCTGTACGCTTTCAATGTTGTTCAACAGTTTTGGTTTGAAATGTGGGAAGTCTCCCATAAAGATGACGAACCCAACTGATTTTACGAACTTGTCACTAACCTTAACGGACCTTCAGAATGATTGCAAACTGTCATCTTTTCATAAAAACGGCTCTAAAGCCTATTATACCAACGGATAAACAGGCTATTTTTCACCCTAAAAGTTTAAATATTATGACAATTAGAAATATTGAGGCAACGCCTCTGTAATCTCCTTGTAACATAAGTGACTGTTTTAAGACGAATATGCCATAAAGAAGACCTGAACCGATCGGTTCAGGTCTTCTTTATATGTAACGTTTATTCAGCCTGACGTCCGAATGCGAGTTGTTCGACGAGCCGCATCGTCGGGAACGTCTGTCCGGAACGTGCCTGCATCGTCACGAGCGCGTACTGCTTGCCTTCATGCTCCATCAAAAACACCATCGTGTAGCCCGATTCGTCGGTATAACCGGTCTTCGTCGCCTTGACGAGGTCCGAGTAGTGGATGCTGCGGCTGTTGATCGCCGACCCGAGGTGATACCACCACCGTCGCTTCATCAATCCATCTTTGTCTTCGAACTTCGCCTCGTACTCATACGTTCCGGCGATTTCGACGAGTTCGGGATACGTCCCGAACGCGTAAGTGATTTTAGCCATGTCGCGTGCCGTCGTATAGTGGTCCGGGTCCGAATAGCCGTGGGCATTTTTGAAGTTTGTTCCAGTCAAGCCTAGGACGCGGGCCCGTTCATTCATCAGTTCAACGAATTCCGCCGTCGAGCCGCTCACATACTCCGCCAAGCTATTGGCGGCATCGTTGCCCGATTCGAGCAGTGTCGCGTAGAGCGCTTGCCGGACGGTTAGGCGGTCGCCGACAGCGAGATGGACGATGTGACTGTCCCAGGGGATGTCGAGCGTCGTCGCGTGCACTTCGACGACGGGGCGGTCCAGTTCGCCGGAGACCGCCGCTTTCTCATAGGCGAGCAATGCCGTCATCAGCTTGGTCGTACTGGCCGGGTATACACGCTCCTCCCCGTGTTTGTCCAACAAGACGACACCGTCCGTCAAATCAACGAACGTCATCGCCCCGACAAGAACCTGTTCCGGGTCGGCGGTCAGAGTGGAATCTTCTACCCATTCTTGGATTGGGATATCCGGGAAAGACGGTCCTTGTTTGACCGGTTCGGCCACCGGCGCCTTCGGATCAGGTTTCACCGGTGTTTCTTGCTTGAAGCCGATGAGTGCCGGAATGATCGCGATCATTCCGACGAGCATCAAGCCGACGGTCAAGCGTCTCATTATATAGGTGTGTCTACGATGTCTACGGGTACGTTTCACTTTGCAATCGCTCCTTCATAGTTTACTTTTCTACCATAATGGATGTCGGGCAATGAAATCGTCTTCAAAATCGAGAAACAGGTCAATATTTATCGAGTGATGAAACAGAAGGGAATGGGTATACACATAAGCAGACACGTTCATTCCTAAAGGAGGTATCATCATGCATCGCTATCCATTCACGAATTCATTGTGGAGACAACACGATCGCACCCTACAGTATCCACGACTCGAGAGTTCCGTTTCTTGTGACATCGTCGTCATCGGGGCGGGGATCGCCGGACTCGTCACCGCCTATGAGCTTCAAAACCGGGGCAAGCAGGTCGTCCTGCTCGAAGCGATGGAAGTCGGCCGCGGCACGACCGGGCACACGACGGCCAAATGTTCCGTCCAGCATGGTGCCATCTATTCGAAATTGATGCAGACGTTCAATGAAGAGATGGCACGTCTTTACTATGAGTTCAACGATGAGGCGCTCGACTATTTGAGACGTCAAGTCGAAACCGGATTCGACATCGATTACGAAGTGAAAGATTCATATCTGTATACGATCGACAGCTCGAGTCAGCTCGCCTCCGAGATCGAGGCGTATCAAAAAATTGGGTTGAATGGCGGGGATGCGACGAACGAGGTCAACGCCGTCTTTCCATTCCCGGTACAACAAGCAGCCGTCATCCGCGACCAAGCCCAGATTCATCCGGTGAAATATTTGAACGAACTGGCACGTCGTTTTGTCGAAGCGGGCGGAAAGCTTTATGAGAAAACACGGGCGACGGAGATCAGCCAAAGCCCGCGTCCGATCGTCACGACATCGACCGGGCGCCGTGTCCAAGCCGATCAAGTCGTGGTCGCGACGCATTATCCGTTCAACGACATCCGTGGACTATACTTCTCGAAATTTGAGGTCGAACGGTCCTACATCGTCGCTTGCGAGACGAACGGTCCCGTGCCGGACGGCATGTATTTGAGCGTCGATTCGCCGAGCCGCTCGTTCCGGACGTTCAATGACGGCGATCGCTCGTACGTCCTCGTCGGAGGGGAGGGGCATCTGAGCGGTCACGTGACGGAGACGCGGACGCGCTACGACCGGTTGGAGCAGTTCGCGAATGAGGCGTTCCGCGCTAAAAAATCAAGTTTCCGTTGGTCGTCCCAAGACTTGATCACGTTGGACCATCTTCCTTACGTCGGTCAAATGTTCAGTCGTGAACCGGACATCTTCGTCGCTACCGGATTCGCCAAATGGGGGATGACGAACGGGATCGCATCCGGACTGTTGCTCGCCGACCTACTGACCGGTCACGAGAACCGGTTTACCGAACTGTTGGATCCGCTCCGTTCGAAGTTCAAACCGGCGGATGTCGGTCAGTTCTTGAAGACGAATATAGACACGGCTACCCAATTCGTCAAAGGAACGCTCGAGAAGCCGGGCTCGCTCGACGACCTCCAACTCGACGAAGGTGGGGTCGTTCACGTCGATGGCAAGAAAGTCGGCGCTTATCGGGATCTCGATAACAACTGTCATCTCGTATCGACCCGTTGCACGCACATGGGTTGCGGCGTCAATTGGAACAACGCGGAGCGGTCTTGGGACTGTCCATGCCATGGATCGCGCTTTGACACGCAAGGAAACGTCCTTGAAGGTCCGGCGACGAAGCCGCTCCACTATGAGAAAAAAGCGGATGTGTCGAAAGAATAGGCATTTTTCGTCACATCGATTAAAGTAGAGAGGTAAGGAAACAACTGTCATAGGGGTGGGAATCAGATGGAAATTACAAAGCAATGGCGTGAACATTTCAAACAGTTACGTGCGTTCGATGAGGCGATCTCGCTACTATATTGGGACATGCGGACACAGATGCCGGAACAGTCGGCCCCGCTTCGTGCCGAGACGATCGGTTACTTGTCGACAGAGGCGTTCAAACGTCAGACGAGCGATTCGTTCGCGGAACTGCTCGCCGAGATGACAGCGACCGAAGAGTTGACACCGACCGAGGTCCGCTCGGTCGCCGTGGCGAAGACGCAATATGAACGGAACGCCAAGATCCCTCCGGCGGAGTATCAGGCCTACGTCACACTTGTCTCTGAAGCCGAGACGGCATGGGAAAAAGCGAAAGACAAGAACGATTGGGGCACATTCGCCCCGTATTTAGAAAAAATCGTCGCGTTCCAGCGTAAGTTCGCGGATTATTTCGGATATGAGACGCATCCGTACGATGCGTTGCTCTATGATTACGAACCGGGTATGACCGTCGAACAACTCGACGAATTGTTCCAGACGCTACGGGACGAGCTCGTCCCGTTGATCCGTCAGTTGAAGTCGAGCAAGCATGAACTCGACTGGTCGATGGAGGCGGCGGTGCAAGAACAGATCTGTCACGATTGGATGCGGGTCGTCGATTATGACTTGTCCCGCGGTCGTCTCGACGCGACCGTGCATCCGTTCGAGATCACGATCAACCGCCGCGACGTGCGGATCACGACGAAGTATGATGAGTCGGACTTCCGCAACGCCCTGTTCGGGACGATGCACGAGGCGGGCCACGCGACTTACGAGCAACAGATCGACGAGGCGCTCGATGAGGTCGGACTCGGGGGAGGCGCATCGATGGGTATCCACGAGTCACAGTCGCTCTTCTTTGAAAACTTCGTCGGGCGCAGCGAAGCATTTTTACGCAGTGTCTATCCACGGCTACAAGAACGGCATCCGGCGTTTCAAGATATCCACTTCGATACGTTCTACGCAGGCGTGAACGAGGCGAAGCCATCGCTCATCCGGATCGAGGCGGATGAACTGACGTATAGCCTCCATATCATCATTCGCTACGAGCTTGAGAAGGCACTCATCCAAGGTGATTTGACCGTCGCCGAGCTGCCGAACGCTTGGAACGAGAAATATCGAGAGTACTTAGGCGTCGAGGTGCCGAATGATGCGAAAGGCGTATTGCAAGACGTCCATTGGGCCGGCGGTTCATTCGGCTACTTCCCAAGCTATGCGCTCGGATTGATTTATGCGGCGCAGTTGACCGAGACGCTCAAATCGGAACGGTCCGACTTTGAGACGTTAGTGCATGAAGGCGAGTTCGGTCCGATCAAACAGTGGCTCGAGACGAACGTCCATCGCCACGGTAAGTCGCTCACCCCGAACGAGCTGATCAAGCAAGTGACCGGAGGCGATATCTCGGTCCGTCCGCTCGTCCGCTATTTGACGAAAAAATACGTCACCGAGTAAGGAGTCTTCCGATGAAGCTATTCGCGCACCGCGGGGTGATGAACCAGTTCCCGGAGAACACGATGGCGGCGTTTCGCGCAGCGCTCGCCGCCCATGCCGACGGGATTGAAACGGACGTCCATTTGACGAAAGACGGTCGCCTCGTCTTGATTCACGACGAGACGATCGACCGGACGACAGACGGGTCGGGCCGTATTGCCGAGATGACGTTGTCCGAGCTCGGACGATACAACGCCGGTGTCTTATTCGACCTCGAGGAGCGCATCCCGTCACTAGACGACCTGTTAAACTTAGTAAAAGGAACGGGCGTCTGTCTCAACCTTGAAGTGAAGACCGACATCGACCGGTACGAGGGGATCGAAGACCGGCTCGTCGAGACGCTGCGAGCCCATCGATTCCCGGCCGACCGCGTCCTGTTCTCTTCCTTCAATCATGAGACGCTCTACCGGTTGAAGCGGTTAGCACCCGAGTACGAGTCTGCCGCGCTCATCTCCCAACCGCTGTTCGACTTGGCCGGTTACTTGAACGAGCTCGGGGCGACAGGCGTGCATCCAAGTGTTCGAACGATGACCGATGACGAGATCAAGCTCATTCAACAGAACGGTGTCAAGGTCCGTCCGTACACGGTCAAGACGATCGAACAGCTGAAACGGTTCCAACTGCTCGGTGTCGATGCGATTTTCGTCAACGATATCGAGTGGGCTCGAGCACATTCAACCCCGTAACAGGTCGTTACGGGGTTTTTAAATTTATGGAAACGGGAAGGAAGACTATGTAAAGAAAACGGTAACAACCAAATGTGCCGACCGGCATATTCAAAGCACACCGTCATCTTTACGCCGTCGTCCTGTTGTCTTAAGTTTAAGATGTCACCAGCTACATAGCAATCAGATGTAGCACACTATGCAGCATCGCATCAAACTTGTCGTATGCAGTCGATCGGTCAACCCAAGGAAAAAAAGGAGGAAATTTCACATGAAGAAATTGATGTCTTTACTTGGTACACTTGCTCTAGCGTTCGCGTTCATCCTGCCAGTCAGTGCAGATGGACACGAGAACGCGATGGTCCGTGTGCTCCACGCTTCGCCTGACGCCCCTGCGGTGGACGTCTATGTCAACGGTGAAGTCGCAGTCGAAGGCGCGGAGTTCAAAGCGCTTACGGATTACTTGACACTACCGGCTGGTGACTACAACGTCGAAATCAAACCAGCAGGCGACACTGAGACAGTCGTCGTCGCAGCCGATCTTTCAATCGAAGCTGGTAAATTCTACACAGCGGCAGCGATCGGTCAACTTGCAAACATCGAGATCGCAGCGATGGAAGATGACGCCAACTTTGAAGATGGCAAATCGAAAGTCCGCGTCGCTCACTTCGCACCTGACGCACCTGCAGTCGATGTAGCTCCAAAAGGTGGAGACCCACTCTTCTCAAACCTCGAGTTCAAAGCAGTCAGTGACTACGGTACACTCGATGCTGGAACGTACGATCTTGAAGTTCGCCCAGCTGGCGCGACTGACGTCGTAAAAGCGCTTGACGGCGTCGCCCTCGAAGGCGGTAAAAACTATACGGCATTCGCAATCGGCCTTCTTGAAGGGGAACCTGCTTTCGAAGTACTCCTCGCAGCTGATGGTGGAGAAATGGCCGAAGCTCCTGAGACAGGTCAAGGCGGTCTCGCTCAGACAGCTTCAATGAACTGGTTGCTCGCAGCAGCAGTACTTGGCGCAGCAGCAGCTGGCTTCTACGTCTTTCGTCGTCAGAAACAAGACGCTTAAGCTACTTTTGATCGGAACGTTCTCGTTCCTCATGGTAGCACCAGTAGCGGATGCCCCGGACGTGGATGCGAAACTTTCAACTGTCGGATTCGCAGAACCGCTCGTGTTGGCCGCTACTGAAATCGATCGTCAGTCCTTTCACACCGAGACGTTCGTTCCGGAACGACTGAAGATCCCGTCTATTGAAGTCGATACTGTCATCCAACCGGTCGGTAAAGACCGATACGACCGGATGGACACACCGGCTGAAGCAGACGAGGTCGGCTGGTATCGTTACGGGGCGAAAGCAGGAGCGAAAGGCAACGTCGTCTTATCCGGACATTTAGACGATTTACAAGGCCCGGCCATTTTCGCTAATCTTGATCAGATACGACTTGGAGAGCAGGTGACGCTCCAACGTAACAAGCAAGTGATCGAATATGAGGTCGTGTCAGTCGAACGGTACCGGGTCGAAGATGTTCCGCTCGCCTCGATTTTCGCGGCGACACAATCGGTTCGTCTTCAACTCATCACGTGTGCGGGTCCTTATGACCCAGAACATGGGTATCGAGACCGGATCGTCGTCACGGCGATTGTTAAGCAATAGCACAATTTTTCAACTCGGGATGAAAATCATCCCGAGTTTTTTGATATATTATAAACTGTCGGAAAATTGATTGAATAAATTGACGGGGGATTTAACAGAGCGTGCTAAAAAGAAAACACATCGCAAATGTAGGACTGTTCATTATTTTTTGGTTAATCAGTTATGAGAGAGTTGGGACTGGCAGCGGCAGTTTCCTACTTGCGATCGGCATATATTTGACTTGGCAGTTCGTGTTAGGTCGTGACTCAGTGAAAGAGAAACGGGAACTGAGTAAGAAAATGAGAGAAATGCGTCTCCATAACGAGCAAGACTTGTTTTTTGAAGAGCACCGAAGATGGAATGAAAAGATGAGGGCGCGTGAACAGGCAGCCGATCAGACGCGGCTAGGGGAATGAATCTGATATCTAAAACAAGCAACAGGTCCCGAATCATCGGGACCTGTTGCTTGTTTTAAGTCGTATTCACTATAAAGTCTGGTTCGCCTTAGGCGTCCATGCGGTCGAGCAACTTCGAGAGAAGGACCAATTCTTCGTCTGAAAAATCGTCGAACACGTCCATCAAGTACTCGATTTTAAGGTGTTCGAGCGTTTCGAACAAGACACGGCCTTCCTCTGTCGCTTGAAGTTCGACGACACGACGGTCGCGCTCGCTGCGTTCGCGCGAGATCAAGCCTTTTTTCGTCAACTCATCAGCAAGGGCCGTGATCATCGAGGCCGAGAATTGAAACTCATTCGACAAAGCCGAGGCGATTTGTGGACTATTTTGACAGAGCGATCGGAGGATGAAGAATTCGTTACGCGTCAAGTATTGCGAAAACATCGAGCGGAGGTTCTTTTTCACTCCGCGGTAGTTCATGCGAATCCCACGCTCGGCGTCTGCGACGAGCTGGCGACGGGATGCAGTGTGTACAGGTGTTGTCATCCTCGAAAGTCCCTTCTATAAAAAATCATTATTTGCATATATTTCAGTACATAAAAACATTCTACAACAAAAACATGAAGTCTGTAAAGTTATGATGGCTCTTCGTGGATACGCAATTCTTGAATGATTTCGTCGTAATGCTTCAAGTCCGGATAAAACCGACGGAAGAAGAATTCGATCTGTTGATCATCGCCTTCCGCGAGCAGTTTGGCGAGAACGGCATAGACGACACCCATCCCTTGACGCGGCAGTAACGAGGACGGCAGTAGCGTCGCACATTGAACGGCTCGATTGAAGTAACGATCGAGCGTATCCCTCAAATCTTGAAACGTTCGGATCTCGGCATAATGGAACATGCGCGTCAGCTCGACGATGGTCGACAAGTCGGTCTCGAGCAGCCAGTCGCTTTGGAAGATGGCGTTATCAAGCTTCTCGACGGTGACGTCGTTGGCGATATAGTAGTTCAAGTTATCGCGGGTGATCGTGACTTTCTCCGGTGACTCGACGATCCGTTCGACCGTCTCTTGTTCGAACGTGCGCAACTGTTTGCGAATATTGACGAACTCCGAGTCCGCGATCTCGAGCAGTCCGGCGACACGGCTGAAGCTGCGCTTGATCTCCGGTGGGACCGCGTTCGGATTCTTATAACCTAAATCGTGCTCGATCTCGGCCCAGGCGTGCTGGAGGATCGAGCGGACTTGGATCTCGGCCTCTTTCTCCTCAAAACGGCGATATTCACCGAGGGCGAGCCGTTTATCGCTCAATCCGACGACGTAATGGACGGACAGGTATCCGAACTCGTTCGGGTCGAGCAACGTCGACTTGTCGATCGACTGCTCGCGGTCGATTCGAAACTCTTCTTCAAGAATATGGGCGACGGCGCGGACGTCATCATGAAAATAAGTGACGATCCGGATCCCGGCCAAATCTTGGACGTCACGCAGCGACCGGTACTGGTACGGCTTGCGGGACAGTTTTGCATACAGGCTCTCGGCTTCTTTCGCTCGGGCGACGATCGAGTGGAACTGGATCCCGGCATCGTCCAACAGTTCGCTCAGCAGCGACTTCAGCTTGGCGGCGAACGCCTCATAGTCCTCTTTCTCATTCATATAGTCGAGCATGATTGTGTTCATATCCTGTCTCGGCATCTCAATCACTCCTTGTCTCATTGTTCTTATTATATCATCAATGAAAACTTGATAGCACGGCGGTACTTCCCGGTTGATATGATACAATACGTCAGAGAAAAAGGGGAAGGGAGAATGTTATGAAAGTGTCGCATACGTTCAAATCGCCTGAGCGCGAGAAACTTGAAATCGTTTCGGGCCTGTTGCAACAGGCCGGTTACAAAGTCTCGAAGCTCAGTTCGCAACCCGAACTGTTCCGGATGAAAGTCGGACGGGAAGGGGTGGAGACCGAAGCCGGGGAGCGACAGCGCATCCAAGGGCTCGTCGACCACTTCGAGATCGAGTATTGGTCTTACACGATACATTGACCTCTTGTTAATAAAACGATTCGTCCAATCGGGTTTTATGACTCACTTTTCGGGAATAGTATATTATTCGATTTTAGAAAGCGAACGTTTAGGAGGATGAAAGATGTTAGAAACGAGAATTGTGCCAGATATGACTTCGGTCGACCATGAAGTGAACGGAATGGTGTCGGGCGGATGCGTCAATGAGAGCATTTACTTATTTGCCAAAGATGAAGAATTGACGATTCGACTCGCTGCCGAAGCGGGTGTGCAGCCTTACCGCATCACCGAGAAAGGCATGTGGGAATCACTCGTGTCAAAATTCACGAAAAACTCGGATGACCGTCTTGACCAGCTCGAGAGCCTCGGGCTGACGAAGCAGATGGTCGAATCACTTGAAAGTGAGATTCAGGACGGTAAAATCGTTCTCGTTTGCGACAAAAGTTGAATGACCATTTTAAAACGGACCTGACAAATTTGTCAGGTCCGTTTTTTGATGTCACTTCGTATCGTAGTAGGCGTCGACGATCCGGCGGAGCGACCGTTCATCCAAATCAAGCGGCTTATAGCCGGCATCGGCTAAAAGTTGCTTCGTATTTTGATCGTTGAAGACGATATTACGATTCAAATAAGGATTGAACACTTTCACCATCTCGTTGAACGTGTGCTCAACGTTGCTGAGCTTTGAGGATTGAGTCTCGGTGATCTTGAGATGCGGGAACGCGAGCGCCTGCTTCATATACTCGAGCATCGTCTCGTTCCGGGGCGGGGCATCGTTCGTCACGTTGTAAATCGTGTTCGGGCGGGCGTGCTCGATGGCGGCGAGCAACACGTCGGCTACGTAATCGACCGGGACGAGGTTAGACGTACCGGTCTCCGAGCCGAGCAGACGGATCGGTTCGGCCGGGGCACCTCGACGCTCGAGGCGGCGCTTGAACACCTCGAGGGCGCGCATGTAACCGTACATCGTGAACTTCGAGTCGGCTTCCCCGGTTTTCGAGTCACCGACGATGATGGCCGGCCGGAAAATGGAGACGGCGAGGTCGTGTCGGGCCGCCCAGACTTCGCGTTCGGCATGGGCCTTGCTCTCCTCATATGGATTATGGAACGGCTGGTCCGTCGCATATAGCGTCTCATCCCCTGCTTCACGAGCCCCGAGCGTGTAGGCCGTGCTGACATGGAAGAAGCGGGGGCAGTGCAACGCCTTCGTTAAAGCGAGGGCCTGTCTCGTCCCCGTCAAGTTCGTATCGAACAGCTCTTCGCGCAATTCTTCGTCGAATTTGACGAGCGCCGCCATGTGGAGCACCAAATCGAATTGATCAACGTTTGATTGGATAAACGCCTCGTCCGCTCCAAGGAGCGGAGCCGTCAAATCACCGGCGAGCACGTCAATCGAACGAAGTTCACTCTTCGTAAACATCGCCGTCACTTTCTGTGGCGTTCGGGCCAAGACGCAAAGTCGATGTCCTCGGGCAATCAGTTCGCGGGCGAGCCGTCCTCCTAAAAATCCGGTCGCACCGGTCATAAATATATTCACAGCGTTCTTCCTCTCTGTTCAGTCTCTACCCATCATACCAAGCGTCACGAGAATGAGCCACTTCGAACTCAGATTTTATAGCAGCATCAACGGTCTACGCGATCCGCCGCGAGTAAAACAAACGCGCGAGCGGGGCCGCGAACTTCCTTCCCGAGCAGCGTGCTCATCGATGCCGAGACGCCAAAATCGAAAGAATAGGGGTTTAACTTTTTAAAAAGTAGGTTATGACTTAAGGAGAAGCGTACGTATGGTACGTCATGACAGTGATGACCTGTCAAATAAATTAAGTGAGGTTTTTAAGAATCATGGCAAATCTATTCGGAACTGATAAGGACGGCAATAGGAAGAAGCAAGAAGAGATTGAAAAAACGGTCCAAGAGAAAGGGATTACACAAATCCACATGTATTTCTCTGACGTGATCGGAGACTTGAAGCTGTTGACTCTTTCTGCAAAGTTGTTGCCGGAAGTTTTTGAAGGGAAGACGATGTTCGACGGCTCGTCAATCGCCGGTTTTTCTTCTATCAAAAACTCAGACCTATTCTTGAGACCGGATTTAGATCGACCACGCTACGAACAAGACGGTGACGAGAGCATCCTCGCTTTCTTCTGCGACGTCTGCACACCAGACGGCGAACGTTACGAGTTCGACCCGCGCAACGTGTTGAAAGATGCGTTAGAGCGCGCTGCCCGTGACGGTTACTCCATCTTCGTAGGGGCCGAACCAGAATTCTTCATCTTTGACGAAAACGGCGAGTTTTATGACGAGGCCGGTTACTTCTCGACACGTTCAGAAGATAAAGGCTACGAAGTACGTCAACATATCGCCAACCGCTTGAGCGAGGTCGGCTTCAACATCGAAGCGGTCCACCACGAGGTCGCACCGGCCCAACACGAAATCGGCATCAAATACGACACCGCCTTGCACACGGCGGACAACATCCAGTTCTTCAAGGAAGTCGTCCAGCTCGCGGCACAGGAAAAAGGGGCTAAAGTATCGTTCTTGCCAAAACCGCTCCGTGACGTCAACGGTTCAGGTATGCACTTGAACATCTCGGTCTGGAACAACGACAAAGACGGCAACCCGGTCGATAACGCCTTTGAAGAGCCGGAGTCTGACTACGGTCTCTCGCACACGGCCCGCCACTTCATCGAAGGGATCTTGAAGCATGCCCGGGCGACGGCCATCTTCACGAACCCGCTCCCAGAATCATACGAGCGCCTCGTCCCAGGGTTCGAGGCACCGGTCAACATTTGTTGGAGCCCGTCGAACCGTAGCTCGATGATCCGCATCCCGGCTTCACGCGGCAGCGCGACACGCGTCGAGGTCCGTAACCCAGACCCGAGCGCGAACCCGTACTTGGCACTGGCGGCGCTCATCTACGCCGGTCTTGAAGGGATCGAGCAGAAAATCGAGCCGTCGGCACCGAACGAGGACGACTTGTTCGAGTACTCGGCGAAACAGATCGAGAGCCAAGGCAT
The DNA here is from genome assembly GCF_018618455.1 of Exiguobacterium sp. s142. Taxonomy (NCBI): domain Bacteria; kingdom Bacillati; phylum Bacillota; class Bacilli; order Caryophanales; genus Exiguobacterium; species Exiguobacterium sp. s142. The sequence goes on from NZ_JACSMB010000001.1 coordinate 24,680, forward strand.
CTCGTCGCTCCCGGCGACGTTCCATGAGTCGATCCAAGCGTTGAAGCAAGACCACTTCCACGACTACTTCAACCACGACATGATCGACCGTTACTTGTCGCTCATCCAAGTCCGTAAGTAATCCGATGGATAATAAAACGCCATTCCTCGCGCGAGGAATGGCGTTTTTTTGACTTAATGGATACCGCGCATATACTTTTTAATGACCGGGGCCAGCGCAAACAAGATCATGCTGAGCACAATCGCTACTCCGCCGATGATCCCGAAGTAGAGCATCTCGTTCTCTGGCGAGTAGAACCGGACGAGCTGGGCGTTGATCCCTTGTGCCGCCGCGTTCGACAAGAACCAAAGCGACATCGTCTGGGCCGAGAAGGCGGCCGGGGCGAGTTTCGTCGTCGCCGACAGACCGACCGGAGACAGACTGATCTCACCGAGGACGATGATGAAGTAACTGAGGACGAGCCAGAGCGGATTGACGAGCGTGTCCGGTCCACCGAAGTAGGCCGGCAGCAAGATCACGAGGAAGCTCAAACCGGCGAACAAGATCCCGAAAGCGAACTTCGTCGGGATGCTCGGCTCACGATCACCGAGCCTCACCCATAACCAGGCGAACACAGGGGCGAGCAGGATGATGAACAACGGATTCAGTGATTGGAACCAGGCCGGCGACAGCGTGAACCCTAAAAATTCAAGATCGGTCCGCTTATCGGCATAGCTTGCCAAAATCGTCGCGCCCTGTTCTTGAATCGCCCAGAACATGACCGAGGCGATGAAGAGCGGGATGTAGGCGATGATGCGTGACCGCTCGACTTCTGTCGTTTTCGGGCTCCGGTACATGACGATGAAGTAGATCGTCGGGATGACGATCCCGAACACACCGACGAGTCCGATGAACGTGTTGATCGTGAACAAGCCTTGTGGGATCAGGATGGCCAGTAATCCTCCGATGAGGATGACGGCCAATGTCGTGTACTTGATTGCATTCTTCTTTTCAGACGCCGTCAACGGGTTCGGCACGTAAGACCCGGCGAGGCCGAGGTTGCCTTTTTTCGTGAGGACGAAGACGACGAGACCGATGAACATCCCGACCGCGGCGAGAGCGAAGCCCCAATGGAAGCCGTAGCTCTTTTGGACGCCGCCGACGATCAATGGCGAGATGAAGGCCCCGAGGTTGATCCCCATGTAGAAGATACTGAACCCGGCGTCACGGCGACGGTCCGTCTCGTGATACAGGTCACCGACGATACTCGACACGTTCGGCTTCAACAGTCCGGTCCCGATGACGATGAGACCCATCGAGATGAACAAGAACGTGAGGCTGCCCGGTATCGACAAGACGATATGACCGAGCATGATGAACACACCACCGAAAAATACGGCCCGGGACGTCCCGAAGACGCGGTCGGCGAGCCATCCCCCGATGACTCCTGACATGTAGACGAGCGCGCCGTACACGGACATGATCGACAGGGCGACGTTCTGGTCGAGCCCGAGCCCGCCTTCCGATACCTCGTAATACATGTAGAAGACGAGGATGGCCCGCATCCCGTAATACGAGAAACGTTCCCAAAATTCAGTGAAGAACAACGTGAACAAGCCTTTCGGCTGTCCGAAAAATCCTTTTTGTGGCACACTGTCCACAATTTTCTGTTTATCGATCCTTTCCATGAAAGATCCCTCCTTAACCGTATTATCATAAGAAGAATCATTATGTTTGTAAAGGAAAACTGAATGTAAAATTCAAACTTTAACAGGTTTGAAACGAAACAAAAATCCACCTAAACCAAGTTGTTTTAGGTGGATTGAACAATTAAGCGGTCTTTTGTTTAGCTTCTTCCGCGCTGACGTATCTCCCGAGACGCCAATAGATGAGACCCGACAGACAACTCGCCGCCCCGACGAGGATGAGGGCGATGTGCCCGGCGCGCTGGTCGAGGAACAGGCTGGCCATGAGCGGCGCGGTCACACCGCCGATCAACCATTGGATGCTGGCGGCCCCGTTATAGGCACCGCGCATGTTCTCGGGGGCGATCATGGCGATGAACGTCTGTTGGACGGGCGACATGATCATCTCGCCGAGCGTATAGAACGCGTATACGGCGAGCAGGATACCGACGAGGACGAGGTACGGGGTACCGAGCGTATAGAGGAGCCGCGGCACGACCGCGATCAACATCATCCCGATCCCGAAAATCGTCGCCCCGACCAGCATGACGTTGCCGAACGGTTTGCGCCCGAGTTTTGAGGCGATCGGGAATTGGAACAAGACGACCATGATGCCGTTCAAGGCGAGCAGATAGGCGAACGGGTTCTCGCGGTCGGTGAACGACGGCATCGACTCTTTCAAGAACAGCGGCAACATGCTCTCGATCAGCGAGAAGCCCATCGAGATGAAGACGCCGGCGAAGATGAAGACGAGAAAGACTTTGTCGTTGTAAAAGACGCGTAAGACGTCACGGTTCGACGGTGTCTCCGCTTCGGTCGTCTCAGGAAGCGACTCGCGGATGAAACGTCCGAGAACGAGCGCATACAGGGCGAAGACGAACGCTGCCGTGAAGAAGATGTACTGTCGGTCGATGAACAAGACGGCACTGCCGAGCAGGGGACCGAACGCCGCGCCGATATTATGTCCCATCCGTAAGAGACCGAACGCCTCGTTCATCTGTTCCGGCTCGGTCACGTCGGCGACCATCGCGCTCGCGGCCGGGTGGAACAGCGAGTTCGTCAAACCGAGCATGGCGTTCAAAAGGAGCAGCGGCCAAAACGTTTCCGCGAAAGCGAAACCGATGAGGGCGACCGCATCACCGAGGATGGCGGTCATCATGACCGGTTTTCGACCGTATAAGTCGGCGAGACGTCCGCCGACGACCGAGCCGATGAGCGCCATGATCGGTCCGGTCGCTAAGATGACGCCGACTTGGACGTAGCTGTCGAGCTTGTCGCTGTAATAGAGGACGAGGAACGGGGCGATCATGAACATCATGACACCGGTGATCGTCTCGCCGAGGAAGCGAATCCAAATGTTACGGTCGAGCCGTTTGAGTGATTGAATCATGCGTTTCACCTGCTTCTACAAAATAAAAGGGACGAAGGATGCACGGAGGCATACTCGTCCCTACTTGCTTATGCACGCCTCGGAAGACAGGCGGGTGACTTCAGTTCATGAAACGGAAGACCCCGACCTGTCAGTATGAAATTGGATACGATGTGGCTGCGTCATGACTGACATGGCGGGTCCTCCTTTCTGAAAGTTTACTCTTCGTTTCAACTGTATGACAGATTCTTGAAATGTGTCAACATATTTTGACTTGCGTTATAACAGTTCATTTAAATTCTTGCGGGTGAGCCGATAATCGATCAACCGGGACAAGACGACTTGAATCATCGCGGTCACGGGTACGCTGATGAACATCCCGACGAGGCCGAACAGGCTCCCCCCGATGATGATCGATGTGATGACCCAGAACGGGGTGATCCCGACGCTGTCGCCGAGAATTTTCGGGCCGAGCCAAAGTCCGTCGAACTGTTGCAGCAAGAAGATGAACAACAAGACGAGCAGGGCCGTGAACGGGTCGTAGAAGTAGGTGATGATGAACGCCGGAATCATCCCTAAGAGCGGCCCGACGTATGGGATGAAGTTCAGCACCCCGATGATGACACCGAGCAAGAGCGCGTACGGCGCGCCGATGATCAAGAGCCCGATGACGGCCATCACGCCGATGATGAGACAGTCGAGCGACTTTCCGATGATGTAGCGTTTAAAGATATAGTCCATCTCTTGGAAGATGTCGATCGTCGTCTTCGCCGAGGCGACCGGGAACATCGCGTACAGTAGACGCTTAAACATCCGGGCGAACACTTCCTTGTCTTTCAACAAGTAGATCGAGATGACGATCCCGATCAACAAGTTGATCAACGTCATCGTGAAGCTCGACACGTAACCGACCGAAGACACGACGGCCGTCTCGACCCATCCGGAATACCGTTCCTCGAACCGGTTAAAATCGATCGCTTGGGCGATCGTCGCATTATACTCCTCGACATACGTTTTCAGCTGCCCGAGAAAGCCATCGATTTGGCGAATATAAAACGGGAGCTCCTCGATGAGAGACGCGACGCTCGAATAGATGCGAGGGAACAGCGTCACCGCTGACACGACAAGGATCCCGATGAACGTGACGTAGACGATCAACAAGCCTTGGTAGCGCTTCAAGTGGAACCGCTCTTCTATATAGGACAGGACGGTGTTGAGGAGCAGCGCGATGGCGATCCCCATGATGATCGGCGTCAACAGCTGAAACGCATACTGCATGACCCGAGAGATCGTGTCCGGCTCGCTGATGACTTTCCATAGGACGAGCAGAATCAGTCCGATCACGCTTAACTTCCATATCAATTGACGGTTTAGTTCCAATGGTCTATCCCCTCATGCTGTAAATTTTGCAGAATAACGTTCACCTTTTACTATGAACGTTTTTTTACCGGGATTCAATAGCGGTAAGGAATTTTTGAAATAAGGATTGACAAGGTTGGTAACGTTTGGTTTACTAAATGACATATTACAGAAATTATCAATTGCATATAAAAACACTTTCTATCAAGAGAAGCGGAGGGACTGGCCCGATGAAGCTTCAGCAACAGATTGTTTCAATACTGTGCTAATTCCAGCAAGGTGACCTTGAGAGATGGAAAGGTGGTTGTTTGAATACGTCCGTATCTCGACACCCCTTTCCGCGGAAAGGGGTGTTTTTGCATAGGAGGACTATTCATGACAGACAGACGCTCGAAGTTACTTAAAACGTTACCACCTCAGCATTTCGTCGGACTCGCCGCTGAAGTCGCCGCACTCGAGCGTTCAGGCCGCGACGTCATCCGGCTCGGCCAAGGGACGCCCGACTTGCCGACACCGGCCCCGATCTGCGAGGCGCTGCAGACGGCCCTGCTCGACCCGGCGACACACCAATACGGACCGTTCCGGGGACAGACGCGCCTGAAGCAAGCGGTCGCGACATTCTACCAGACCGAATACGGCGTCGCGCTCGATGCCGAGACCGAAGTGGCCATCTTGATCGGCAGCAAGTCGGGACTCATCACGCTCCCGCAATGTGTGCTCGAACCAGGTGACGGCATGTTGCTCCCGAACCCGGGCTATCCGGACTACATCTCGGGGGCACGTCTCGCCGGAGCGGTCGTCCACGACCTCGTCCTCCGGGAAGAGAACGGCTATCTTCCTGATTACGAGACGCTCGATCCGCTGGGGGCGCGACTCATGTATTTGAACTACCCGAGCAATCCGACCGGCGCCGTCGCGTCGCCCGCGTTCTTTGACGACACGGTCCGGTTCGCGAATAAGCATGACCTCATGGTCGTCCACGACTTCGCGTACGGCAGCATCGGTTTCGACGGGCACGTCCCGCCGAGCTTCCTGCAGACGCCGGGTGCGAAAGACATCGGCATCGAGGTGTATACGATGTCGAAGGCGTTCAACATGTCCGGCTGGCGGGTCGCTTTCGCCGTCGGCAACCGCGACATCATCGAGGCGATCAACACGTATCAAGACCACGTCCATGTGAGTGTGTTCTCGGCCATCCAAGAGGCGGCCATCGCCGCGCTCGAGTCGCCACGTTCGCTCCGGGACGACTTGTCACGGTTGTATGAGGCCCGCCGCGACCGGCTCGTCGACGGGTTACGTCAGGCCGGATGGGACATCACGGCCCCGAGTGGCTCGTTCTTCGTCTGGGCGAAAGTGCCGGACGGGGACGCAAAATCGTTCTCGCATAAGCTGCTCCACGAGGCAGGGGTCGCCGTGACGCCGGGCTATTTCTTCGGCTCAGAAGGCGAGCGGTACGTCCGGTTCGGGCTCGTCTCCGCCGAGCCGAAGATCGACGAGGCCGTCGAGCGGATCGAGAAACTGTTCGCGACGTATGAAGAGGTCCGGGCATGATCCGCCAAGCCGTGCTCGAGTACGACCATGCGGATGACGGGCTCGAGCGGCTCGATGAATTGATCGCTGGCCGTCGTGCTCACGTGCTGCGCGGGCAGAACGGTTTTGACGTCGTCAAGCGTGTCCTGCCAGCGATCACTGCCTATCCGACATCGCTGTTCCGTGGCGAATGCACGGACGCCGAGGTCGAACGGCTCCGTTTGAAGGATGCGGACGTCCTCCTTGCCGTCGGTGGGGGCAAGCTCGTCGACACGGCGAAACTCGTCGCTTACCGGCAAGGTGTCCCGCTGATCGTCATCCCGACGCTCGCCTCGAACTGTGCCGCCTTCACACCGCTCAGCGTCATCTATGACGAGCACGGCACCTATGACCGCTACGACGTGTTTCGCGTCGTCATCGAGCGGGTCATCGTCGACGCAAGGGTCGTGACCGACTCGCCGTACGACTACTTCCGGGCCGGCGTCATCGACACGGTCGCCAAGTTTTACGAGGCCCGCTATTTGAGCGGCGACAGTTCGCCTGATGCCGGCGTCAATACCGGTCTCGCCTTGGCCGAGCAATGCGGCCGGCTCGTCGAACTCGACTTGAGTGAGTCCAGTTTCACCGCGTATGGGCCAGAGACCCGGTTCGCGGTCGATCACATCCTTGCCGTCGGCGGTGCCGTCGGTGGTTTCGGGGACGCCGGGACACGCGTTGCCGTCGCCCACGCTGTCCACAACGCGCTCAGCCGCTTCGAGTCGACCCATCCGTTCTTACATGGCGACAAGGTCGGATTCGGCCTCCTTGTCCAAGAACGGTTGCGTGGCTCGTCTGACGCCCCATATTTAGAGGCGTGGCTCGCCAGGATCGGCGCGCCGACGTCACTTGAGACGCTCGGACTCGTGCCGGCCGACATCCCGCAACTGGTCGAGGCGGTCCGGGTCGAGACCGAATTGCAACGTTCACCCGTCCCGCTCGATATTGACTATTTGAAAATAATTTTTGAAAATTTAGTATTTTCTGTTTACAAATAAAAGAATTAAAAGTAAGATGATAACAATTAAATAAGACCGATAGCTTATCAAGAGTGGTGGAGGGACTGGCCCTATGAAACCCGGCAACCAGATCGTAATGATCATGGTGCTAATTCCAACAGACGAAACGTCTGGGAGATGAGCGTGTCCGACTGTCTTTGACTTGTCGTGCCCGCCACTCTTTATGAGTAGCGGGCTTTTATTTTGGAGGAGGAATCATTCATGAACATCAAACAGAAAACAGTACTCGCAGGAACATCTCTACTCGCGGCCATCGCCTTGTCGGCGTGCGGCCAATCGGACGCGAGCGAATCGCTCAGCACAGAAGCCCTCACGATCGGCGTGACAGGCGGACCGCATCAGCAGATCGCCGAGAAAGTAAAAGAACTCGCGGCCGAGGATGGCCTCGAGCTCGACATCAAGGTGTTCAACGACTACAACACGCCGAACACCGCACTCGACGAAGGCAGTCTCGACGTGAACAGTTACCAGACGCTGTCGTTCCTCGAGCTGCAGAAGGCGGACAAAGGCTATAAGATCGACGACGTGTTCAAGACGGTCGCTTTCCCGATGGGGCTCTATTCGGACAAGCTGACGGACATCAAGGAGTTGAAGGAAGGCGATAAAGTCGCCGTCCCGAACGACCCGGCGAACGAACTTCGGGCGCTGCGCCTGTATGAGACGGCCGGACTCATCACCTTGAAAGAAGGATTGACGGACAAGGCGACGAAACGTGACATCGCCGAGAACCCGCTCAACCTCGAATTCATCGAGCTCGAGGCGTCACAGCTCCCGACCCAGCTCCCGGAAGTCGCGCTCGCGGCCATCAACACGAACTTCGCGATGGGTGCCGGGCTATCGATCAATGAGGACGCCTTGTTCCATGAAGACACGGTCGACAACCCGTACCCGAACTACGTCGTCGTCCGTACCGACAACAAAGACGATGAAGTCGTCGAGACACTCAAATCTTACTACCACTCGGACGAGGTCCGGACGTTCATCGAAGAGACGTTCGACGGCTCGATCGTCCCGGCGTTTTAAGGAGGCACTATGATCGCACTCAAACAGATCTCAAAAACGTTCACGGTAAACAAAGGGACCGTCACGGCACTCGACGACGTCTCGCTGACGATTGAAAAGGGCGAGATCTTCGGCATCATCGGTCGGAGCGGCGCCGGCAAGAGCACGCTCATCCGCATGATCAATCTGCTCGAACGGCCGACGTCAGGTCAAGTCGAGATCGAAGGGCAAGACATCACGACGCTCGACAAAAAAGGGTTATCAAAGCTCCGTCACCGCATCGGGATGATCTTCCAGCACTATAACCTGCTGAAGACGGCGACCGTCGAAGACAACGTCGCCATCCCGCTCCGCCTAGAAGGACTCGATAAACGCTCGATCAGCGAGCGGGTCGACAAGTATCTCGATATCGTCGGACTGACCGATCACCGTAAACATTACCCGGAGCAACTCTCCGGCGGCCAGAAACAGCGCGTCGCCATCGCCCGGGCCTTGGCGCACGAGCCGGACATCCTGCTCAGCGACGAGGCGACGAGCGCGCTCGACCCGGAGACGACCGAATCGATCCTCGATCTGTTGCTCGAGATCAACCGTGAGCTCGGGCTGACGATCTTCTTGATCACCCATGAGATGGAAGTCATCGAGCGCATCTGTGACCGGGTCGCCGTCATCGACGCCGGCAAGATCGTCGAGGAAGGCGACGTCCTCGACGTCTTCTCGGACCCGCAACATCCGACGACGCGTCGCTTCTTGAAAGCGAACCTCGACGTGCCGAAAGAAGTCGTCGACGTATTGAGCTCGCACGGGACGCTCGTCAACTTGTCGTTCATCGGTCACCAGACCGAACAGGCCGTCCTCGCCGAGTTGACGAAACGGTTCGGCCTGCTGCCGAACATCATCGGGGGTGGGATCAAAAAGCTGAAAGGCGGTCTCGTCGGCAACTTGCTCGTCCATCTCGACGGGGACCAGGCACAGACCGACCAAGCCGTCCGCTACCTTGAAGCGAGCGGCGTCAAAGTGAAGGAGGTGACGAACCATGCTGCAGTTTTGGGAAAATTGGGGTGACTTGATTTGGACGGGCACGATCCAGACGCTGACGATGACCGGCATCGCGCTCGTCATCTCGACACTGATCGGCTTGCCGCTCGGGACGCTCCTCGTCTTGACGCGGCCGAATGGACGGCTCGCGAACCGTTACTTTTACGGGGCATTGTCGAGCGTGATCAACGTCGTCCGCTCGATCCCGTTCATCATTCTGCTATTCTTCATCTTGCCGTTCACCCGTTTCATCATGGGGACGACGATCGGCGTTCAAGGCGTGCTGTTGCCGCTCATCGTCTTCACGGCGCCATACATCGCCCGTTTGATGGAGTCGGCACTGCTCGAAGTCGATCGCGGCGTCGTCGAGGCGTACGAGGCGATGGGCATCTCGACGCGTAAGATCATCTGGTACGTATTGATCCGTGAGGCGCGGTCGTCGATCGTGCTCGGTCTGACGATCGCGACGATCGGTCTGATCGGTGCGACGGCGATGGCGGGTCTCGTCGGTGCGGGTGGACTCGGCGATATCGCCTATCAGTACGGGCATCTCCGGTTCGAGCCGGAAGTCATGTACGTGACGATTTTCGTCTTGATCCTGCTCGTGCAGTCGATCCAATCATTCGGCAACCGCTTGGCGGCCCGTCTAAAGAAAGCCTGACAAAAGAGCGTCGCAAAATTTGCGGCGCTCTTACTGTTTGTCTAATAGTCGTTTCAAGTCGGCGATCCGGTTATGCCGCGGGATGAACGTCCGAATCTCTTTCTCGCTGAACCCGATCTGGATCCGGTTGTCATCGACGACGATCGGACTCTTCAAGATCTGCGGATGCGTCGCGACAAAACTGTACAGTTCGCGGAGCGACATCTCGTCGAGCTGGTCGGCCGCTTGTTTGTAGACACTTTTTTGGACAGACAAGAGATCGGTCGTCCCGTTTTCGGTGAGCCGGAGCATCTCCTTGAACTCGGTGAATGACATTCCTTGGTCGGTCAATTTCTTCTCGATGAACGGGATATTCTGTTCGCGTAACCAATCGAGCGTCTTGCGGGAAGAACTGCAGCTTGTATGCGTGAATACGGTGACCGTCACGACAACCACTTCTCCTTTTCCTAAGGTTGGATTACTTTATTGTCTCTCGATTATACGGGTTCGGCGTAGAATATGTTTCAAATCACATATACTTTTTTCGAAATCGTCGGAACGATTCGTTTCAAGCGAGTTCGGGTACATGACGAGAGAGACAACAAACAAGGAGGGGCTTACATGTTTGATTATACGGTGAAGACGGATCAGTCGGTCGAAGCAGTGGTCGAAAAGTTGAAAGCGACGCTCAAGGACGAAGCGTTCGGCGTGCTGTGGGATTTCGACTTGAGTGATACGCTCAAAGAGAAAGGTGAAGCCATCGACGGGGACTATCGTATCCTCGAAGTGTGCAACCCGAAAGAGGCCAAGAAAGTCATCACGGCGCACCGTGAGGGCGGCTACTTCCTGCCGTGCAAGCTCGCCGTCTTCACGAAAGACGGGGCGACCCACGTCGGGATGCCGAAACCGACGAAACTGATCGAATTGATCGAGGACGAGTCGCTCCAGTCCATCGCACTGGATGTCGAGACGAGACTGACACGCGCCATCGATAACAGCATCTAATCGATTCATCGCACCCGTCCAATTTCATGGGCGGGTTTTTCATACCCTCTCCAAAGTAATATAATGGTAAAATTGGTACAAATAGATTTTGAGGAGCGGATGAGTTGAAAAAACTAGTCGGATTACTTTTACTCTCCACTGGTTTATTAACCGGTTGTGGGGAAGAGAAACAAGACGTCGTGAACTTGTCGTATGTCGACGCACATTGGACCGTCAGCAAATACTCACTAGAACAACCAGTGGTGCTCGAATCGGCCGGTGAGACGCTCGCGGCCTGCACTGGGGACTTGACGACCGAGTTGAAGGGCGACCTGACTGTGTTCGATACGGTCGTGGCGAGCCGCCATCCGATGACGGACACGGGTTGGGAATATGGATTTAAAGCCGTGACATACATACAAGGGGACGAAAATTATGCGATGTGTCGGGATATGGCCTCACCACATTATTCAGTGGAAATGGTCGATGCATTCCCGGAGTTCGTCGATTTGACTGCGGGTCATTCGATTCGGCACTATCCGTCTGTCCGTCCAGCAGACGAAGCCGCTCGCCTCGCCGTGCAAAATGCTGATGAATTGACAGAGGCCGGGAATGAAATCGAGCCGTTTCCCGATACGGTCATGGCGTTTTCTCCTGCGATCCACGGAGAGATCGAATTGACCGTCGGGGATCGGCCGAGCCAATTCCCTTTGTTCGCGTTCGAACCGATGATGGCGGATGTGGAAGATGTCAAATTAGCCATTGGCTATGATTCGCGTGACGCCAAACCATACGTGTTATTACTACTTGCTGACCTTTACGTTTCGGTCAGTCCGTTACATACAATCAATGATCCAACGAAAGAAGAACCGACGTATGACGACCTCGTCGTCAAGAGACTCCCGCTTGACACGGAACTCGTGCCGAATAAGACCTATCCGTTATATGAGTTCAGTTACACCCGCGACGGAGAAGGGGTGACCGAGACAGCAAGCATCACATATCGTGCCGCAAAGCTGTTGTCCACTGATGAACGAAAGACGCTCGAGACACACCCTGACGAGGAGTATATGCCGATTGTGACCGGGCCGCTCGTGTATCTCCATCAGGAACCGTTTGACAACGAATCGACAGTATCCTATCCCGCTGTGTTGCGTGCGGCCGGCAACGAGATGGATGATCTGATTCAAGCAATCGATTCCGCCGAGCCGACGAAACGTGTAGGCGATCAGGGCGACTATCCGCTTCTAACGATCGTCGACGGGCTCAAAGGTCAGGAATTCAAGGTGACTTATAAACAGCGATCGAAGAAACTGGATATCTACGTGACGGACCAATCTACTGAGGAAACGTATAAACTGACGAGCGAAGGGGCGGAGACGTTCTTGTCCTACTTCCCCGACTTGAAGAAGAAACCGAAGAATTGAGGTGAACTGATGAAAAAGTTCGGATTAGGAATCGGTCTATCGCTAATCGTTTTGGCCGCAGGATGCGTCCGGGACCAAGAAGTAGTCCGATATGATATTGTCGAGGCCCATTGGACGGCAGAGCACATCACACTCGACCTTGAAGTGCAGGCAATCAAGGCAAAGGACGTGTTGACCTATTGTGAACAAGGCGAGTTACTCAACGACATCGAGGAGGACCATCTATCCTTGCTTGGCGTGACGTTTGCAAGCCGAATGCCGTTCACTGAGCCCGATACGGAAACATACGCCTTCAATGAGGCATCGTTCGTCGAAGGTGATGCCGTTTACGCGCTGTGTAAGTCGGACCATGTCGAGGGATATCGGGCGGTCAAGCTGGAGGAAAGACCGGAGTTTTTGAAAGACGAGACCGCACGCGAGATCTCGTTGCTACCTAGCGTAGTAAGCGGGACAGAAGAAATTCGGGAAAGGTTATCACGGGAAGAAGCGATCCATTCTTACAGGCAAGACCTCACCATTCGACCGTTCATGAACAGTCTTTATACGATCTCGCCCGGTTTCAACGGGTCCATCGAGTTTGGAATCGGGGACGACGGGGTCTTCACACCGTATTTAGATTTTGCTCCTTACGTGGTCAGGGAGGACACTCATGTTGCGTTAGGATATGGCACGAAGACGAAGACGCCATACATGTTAATGTCGAGTGACGGGATTCACTATGGACAGCATTCGTTGAACGATGGCGAATTACTGGACGGAGTCGACAACTTAAGTGTCCGGACGCTTCTTGAAGGCGGTACGCTCGAACCGCTCGAACCGTTTCCGTTATACGAATTAACCTACGAGTCAAACGGTCAAAAGATGACGAAGACGATCTCGATTCGATTCAAACCGAATCCATTCATCACGGAGCCGACCGATACCGATGCCGTCTCGATCGGTTATGTCCATAAATACCCGTACCATCCCAGTGTCCCGTTTTACTATCCGGACGCAGTCAGCATCGAGGGGCAAGGCTATGAACGATTGACCGAGGCGCTCGAGACGGGGACACCTTCGACCAAGAATGGGGAAGCGGGAGAGTACATGTATTTGACGCTGCTGAAAGGAAATCGAGGTCAACAGTTCGAGTTGAGTTACCACAAACGTTCGCAGAAAGTTGATGTCTTCGTGAAAGATATGAACACGGACGAACAGTTCAAGTTGTCGAGTGAAGGTGCGAAAATATTCCATGAACTTTTTCCCGGTGCCGTGGAGTAAGCAGAGCGTTTGGTTTGATGAGACTTCGGCTGCAGCGACGATTGGCGGCGTCGATGAATCCGCCAGTCGCGCGCAACTGACCGAAGAATCGACAACTATGTAGAAGCAAATCTTTTTACAAGATTAGCACCGTCAGTTTCACGAAAAGGTCCGAATGGGACTCCTGTAAACAAGGAGTTCTTTTTTTTGCGATTCATTGTCTGATAACCTGTGATGAAGTTGGTAAATACTTCAAACTCAAGATATTGACTTACTGTTAAAAACGGCGCTAGTCAGGACTTTTGTCACAAGTTACACTTGAATTCGATTGTACTAACAAAGGAAAAATGTCCTGAAATAACTCAAATTATAAAGGTGGGAATTATCGGAATGATTGAAACGAGAGATGTCAGCCTATCGTCACCAGACGTGCTTCGCGCCATCGAAGCGAACATGGCGATGATTCGATTTGACCGCCAGCGCCGTGTCGTCGATGTGAACGACGCCTTCGCCAAGGCGATGAAATACAAACGCGACGAGATGATCGGGATGCAGCACCATCTGTTCTGTACGCCGAACTTCGTCAACAGTACGGACTATCAAGCGTTTTGGAACAAGTTGTTCGACGGGTTCAGCTCGGCCGACAAGATCGAGCGCGTCGACGCCCGGGGCGACTCGATTTGGCTCGAGGCGACGTATATGCCAATCTATGAGGGGGATGACGTCATCGGTGTCGTCAAGATCGCCTCGGACATCACCGAGCGGCAACAGACGATCGAACGATACGCCCGCACGTTCCGTGATATGGCCGAGAATCTTGATGACCGGGCCCGCAGTGGCATGGAGGAGAGCCTACATTTGAAGCAGACGATCGAGCGGCTCGAGTCGGACGCATCGGTAAACTTGAAGACGCTCGGCAACCTTCAAGACCAAGCGGCAGAAATCACGAAAATCGCCAGCACGATCAAAGAGATCGCGGCCCAGACGAACTTGTTGTCACTGAACGCCGCCATCGAGGCGGCGCGGGCAGGTGAACACGGCCTCGGCTTCAACGTCGTCGCGACCGAGGTCCGTAACTTGTCTCGTCTCGTCGAGCGCGCCGTCATCGAGGTCCGGGCCAATACCGAGGGGATGAACAAAGAGCTCGCCTCGATCGTCGACGGCGTCTCACGATCGAACGAAGACATTCATGCGAGTGTCAACATCATGGAAGCGACGCTCGAACGCTTCGGGAAGATCGAGCAGTCGGCTCAGTCATTGAACGGGACGGCCGAACAGTTCACTTCGGCGATCTGACGAAAAAACCAATTGAAGGAACCGCCACCGTCGTCGGTGGCGAGTCCGCTCAATTGGTTTTTTTGACGACGAGCGTATGACCGTATTGTCTCAACCAGGCCATCGCACCATCGACGTCCGGATAAACAGAGGATAAAGTCGACCAAAACGATTTGGAGTGGTCGAAATGGACGAGATGCGTCCACTCATGGGCGATGACGTAATCCATCACCTCAACCGGGGCGAGCATGAGCCGGACGTTGATCGAGATCGTTCCGCGCGAGCGGCACGAGCCCCAGCGCGTCTTTTGATGGCCGATGCGGATGCGCGCGGCACTCACCCCGAGCAGACGTTCATAGTGGGGCGCCCGCCCGGTGACATAAGTGAGCGCCTCGTCACGGAGCCACACCTCGTAGGCGGCCCCTATCCTGGACTCGTCCCACCGGTCCGGGCACCGGAAAGCTGTCCCGTCGTAGTCGAAGGCGTCAACGGTGTTCGTGCGCACGAGCGGCACGGTCTCACCTCGATAACGGAGCCGGTCGTTCGGCAATGACGGGGCTTTAGGTAATGCCGCGAGCCGGTCGTTTATCCAGTCCGCATGCTCGCTTAAGATCGTCTCGACGACCCGGTTCGACAGTCGGGCCGGGATGCGGAGCTCGATCCCTTCGGCCGTTATGTAGAAAGCCGCTTTCTTTCGCCGTTTATGGCGGATAATACTTACGCTCATCGTTGTCACCTCCAAACACTGTTCTCGGTCGATTATAGCCGACGTCTCGAAAATCCGCCACGCTTTTGACGACCAGTGGCTTCAATTTTTGTTACAGTAGGGACAGGAGGGATCACTATGAAATCAATCTTACATCAACCGCTTGACCGGGTCGGCACCGACTCGGTGAAATGGGACGGCCTCGAGCGCTGGTTCCATGTGAAGTCTGACGTACTGCCGCTCTGGGTGGCCGATATCGATATCCGCACGGCACCTTCGATCTCGGAAGCGCTCGCGGCGCGTGCGGCGACAGGAGAGTTCGGCTATACGATGTTCGCGAAAGAAGCCCAGGAAGCCGTCAGCTCTTGGTACGGGCGGAGACACGGACTCGACGTCACCCCCGAACATGTATTGTTCTCGAGCGGGGTCGTGCCCGGACTGACCCACATCGTCGAGGCGTTGACGAAGGAAGGGGACGGGATCGTCATCCAATCCCCGGTCTATCCACCGTTCCATGAGCTCGTGACCGGGTTGAAACGCGTTGTGCGTGACGCCCCGCTCAAACAAGTCGGTGGCAAGTATGAGATGGATTTTGACGCCCTCGAACACGCAATGCGACAGGCGAAACTGTTTTTGCTCTGTTCACCGCATAATCCGGTCGGTCGCGTCTGGACAGAGTCCGAGCTCGCGCGCGTCGTCGAGTTGGCGAGAACGTACGACGTCATCATCGTCGCCGACGAGATCCATGCCGATCTGACGTATCCGTCGCAGCATCATACGGCGATCAATCGACTCGACGACCGGGTCATCACGGTGAGCGCCCCGTCGAAGGCGTTCAACATCGCCGGCCTGTTCGCGTCGTACATCATCTGTCCGGATGACGCCTGGCGCAAACGGATCATCCAAGTCCAAAACAAACACCACGTCCTACCGACACCGTTCGCCAATACTGCCATCATCGCCGCCTACACAGACGTCCGGGCGGAACGATGGCTCGACCAGCTGACGGCCGAGCTCGAGGAACAAGCCACCTATGTCGTCGAGCGCCTGAATGCCGAGTTACCCCGGCTGACGTGCTTCATACCGGAGGCGAGTTACTTGTTATGGATCGATTTCGCCGCGCTCGGCCTTGAGCCCGAAGCTCGGAAGAAATGGCTCCACGAGGAGGTGCGGGTCTTCTTGTCACCGGGTGTTCCGTTCGGGGGGGCGGCGTCGACGTTCGAGCGTCTCAACTTCGGTACATCCCGGACGATCGTTGACGAGGCGCTCGGACGGATCAAGACCCATTCCGATGGAAAAGCGTTTGTATGAAACGAGAAACGGGAAAAATTTCAGAACGAGTCAGTCAAGATGACGTGGCGACAGAAAGCGAGTGAGGCAGATGGAGACGATCAATTGGAAGAAGAAGATGGAGGAGCAGCTGAGGCGTAGCGGGTTTACGCTAGAGGTTGAGAATATGGCCAACATCGGAATGACGGAGATCCACGCGTCCTCGTCGCCGTTGATCTCTTATCCGCTCCGCATCCGGCTGTATGTGCGCATGGGCTGGCTCATGTGTACCGTCGATGCGACGACGGTCGACCGGAGCGAGGACCACCCGCTGTTCGAGCGGATGATCGCAGCGGTGTTCGAACGGATCGTCCGGCATCTCTACCACGCCTACGACTTCCACGTCTTGACCTATATCGGGAACACCGGCAACTATATCGCCCCGAAAGACTCGGATACGGGGGAGATCGTCCGGTTGCTCGCCCAAATCTGGAACGACCGCTCGTACTTGCATCTCGAGACGTATGAGGAGTTCCCGGCGCTATATGTGACGCCGCCTTGGGCGCATCAGGCGTACGCCATCGAGAGCACGGACGACGAGTGGATCATCTATGCGGGGCGCAGCGGCCGTCAAGCGACCGACTACCGGGCCGATGGGGTCGAACTGCGCCCTCACCGTCTCGCCGAAGGGGACCTGTTCTTTCCGGTCGACCGGATCTCGAAACAGCACGGACCGTTGGCGCTCGCCGAATGGCTCCGGCTCGAGCGCAGGGAAGTCGAAGACTTCATGCTCGCGTTCATGCGAACAATCCGGAAGTTCGACCCGTCGTTCGGGTTCGCCTGGGGCGGGACGGACACGTTCTTCCACGGCGTACCGGTCGAACCGTACGCCCAAGTGCTTCGGCTCGAGAGCGGGAAGCGCCGTTATCGGGTCATGAACAACTCGGCGAAGCGGCTGTTCGCGGTCGCCGACGACCCGGTCGTCTGTCTGAAAGAAGTCGAGCAGACGTTGCGCACGGTCCGTTTACCCGAGAACCGGGTCTCGGCCCTCGGACAGCTCGTCATGGGAGTGTGGCAGCAGTTCGAGTCCGATGAGTCGACCTATATTCAAGAAGTCGCTTATCGCGGCATCTCCAAGTTTCAAATCGAAGAGAAGATCGGCCACGCGCTCGCGAACCAGCAACGGATCCGCTGGGTCGAGAAGGCAGACTCTCACCAGTCGATCATCGAGTACGCCCACCTTCGGATCTCGTTCCCGAAACGTCCTCCCGGTATCGTCACAGTCGAACCGATCGAATCCACTTATGAAAGAGGTGCTCTATGAGAATCGTCGATGCACGTGCCATGTCAATCAGCCACGAAGACTTGATCGCCGTCACCGAGTCGTCCGTGTACTACCGTGAGAAGACGGGGGAGACGAGCTTTTCCATCTTTCGATACGATGAAGCGGATGGCACCATCACGCAAATCAATCGCCGCGTCTTCGAAGACTATGGCATATCAAAACTGTTCATCAGCGCCGACCGTGTCTACTTTTTGAACGAAAACCCGGACCGGACGGGGGTCGTGAGCACGGAACTAATCGCGTTCGACTACCGTACAGGTGATGAAGAAGTGCTGACGACGTTCGAGAAACGGGGCAACAGCACGTTATACTGGGTGCTCGCCGACCGTTACTTCCTCTTTTTGACGAGTTTCGAGGCTACGGACGAGGCGTGGCTGTTCGACGCCGAGACGTCCCGCGAAGAACGTATTCGTGACGAGCGGCTCGTCGGCCATGCCGGGCGCTTCCGTGAACTGTATTTGTTCACGACGGAGCTCGAAGGCGTGTCTTACATTGTATGTAACGCACGGTTGGACGAGTTTGATTACTATGACGCGCTCGAATCGGGACGCATCTCACCCGATGACCCGATCGACCATTCCGAAGCGATTCTCATCTGTCCGCTCGACGAGGCGGTCGAGGCCGTTTGGTCGAAAGCGGACGAGATCCCGTTCGATGATTTGATCCGGTTGCAAGGGGAGGGGGACACGGTCCAGTATCTCGGGGAGCGTGACAAAAAACTCCGGTTTGCGGCGTTCATCGACGCAGCCAATGAGGAGACGGTGTACGAACTGGCGGCACCGGACGTCCTGCACGAGCTCGCCGTCGTCGACTGGGGTGCCTATGAGCCGATCGATTTCACGTATGACGACGTCAGTTCGACCATCTTCATCAAGGTCGAAGAATCGATGGAGCATACGGAGTTGATCGATGCGACGACCGGGGCGAGATTTTTGGACACGTCACCGTTCGAACGGGTGCTCGACGCGAACTACTTCATCCACGAATCGGCCGATGGGCGCAACGGCGGGGTCAGCATCTTCAACTTGGAGGCGAACGAGCGACAGACGTTCGAAGACGCTTATTATACGGTACTCGACGAGACGATCGTCATCTTGTCGACGAAACAACTGTAAAAGCACGGCCCTCGATTCGTAGAGGGCCGTGCTTTTACAGTATGGTTTACATAACATATTATCGTAAACCGGATAACGCTTGTTTTTTCTTCTCGTCACCGATATGGGCATAGACTTGCGTCGTCGCCACCGACTCGTGACCGAGCAGTTGTTGGATCGTCAAGACGTCGACCCCGCTCATCGCCAACCGGGAAGCGAACGTGTGGCGAAGTTTGTGGGGCGTGACCTGCTTGTGGGTCAAGAACGGGAGATACGGTTTCAACCGGTCGATATGTCCTTTGAGCAGGTGTTGCACCGTCCTGACGGAGATGCGTCTTCCTTTCTCGGAACGGAACAGCGGCCCGGTCCCGTCTTGACGATGGTCAAGCAGCAACGGCTCGAGCGGGGAGGCGAGCGGGATGACCCGCTCTTTGTTCCCCTTCCCGATGACACGGATCGTCCCGGTCGCGAGGTCGATGTCGCTCCAGTCGAGCCCGACGAGTTCGGAGACGCGCATCCCGGTCAGTCCGAGCAGCTGGATGATCAGAAAATCACGGTCGCGGTTCCGTTCGTACCAGCTCGCCTCGCGGTCGGACATGCCGACGTTGCTGCGGACGAGCGTCGAGAAGTCGAGCCACTCGTGTTCAGTCAAATAGACCGGGTTCCGTTTGGCGCGCTTTGGGCGCTCGACCGCTTGGAACGGGTTGTGTGACGCGATCCCGGACTCGATCAAGAAGTTGAACAACGACTGCATCGTCGACAACTTTCGGTTGATGACGCTCGGGGCGTTATCGAGCTCGAGCGCGAGATAGGACGCATAGGCATCCGCGCCCGCATAATCGAGTTCGACGAACGAGGCGAGGTCGACCGTGGTTGGGTCGACCTCGGATGCGCTCGCGGCCTCGACCCACCGGAAGAAGTCGAAGAAATCGTATAAGTACCGCTGCGCGGTCTGTTCTGAATAGTGTTTCGCGGCCAAATGGTTCAAGAAACGTTGGATGAAGCCGGGCATGCGCTCGTATCCGTTCAGCTTGAAACGCTGCGTCGTGACACGTGCCGGCGCTTGCCCGAGCTGGCGGAATATACTCAAAAAATCTCTCCTTTTGTTAACTGATCGATGTGACGATCCGGTCCTTACCGGCCTGTTTCCCGGCCCTGAGGCGGTCGTCTGCTTCTTTGACAAGTGTGTCGACGGCCTCTAATCCGTCACGGCACGAGACGCCGAACGTCATCGTGACACTGAGGCGACGCCCGTCATAGATCGTCTCGGTCGTCTTGATCCGTTCCCGGAGACAGTCGAGCGTCTCTGCGACCTCATCTGCTGTCTGATTGCTCATGAACAGCAAGAACTCTTCTCCACCCCAACGGACACAGATCCCGTCGGTCCGCTCGAGGGCGGCGGCGACTTGTTTGAGGACGAGGTCGCCACAATCATGGCCGTGGCGCTCGTTGAACGCTTTGAAGTGGTCAATATCGGCGAGTGCGACGGCATATGGGCGGCCGTCTGCGACCGCTTCTGCGATGGCTTGCTCGATTCGTTGATAGCCGGTCATCCGGTTATACAGCCCGGTCAATCCGTCCCGTGAAGCGAGGACGTTCAAGCGTTCGTTCGACCGTTCTAACTCGGTCGTCACCTCGACGACCGAGTTCTCGAACACGAACGTCAGCCCGGCGATGAGTGCGATCGTCGACAGCAGACAAGTCAGCCCGATCACTTGCTCGATCATGGGGGCGAGCGGCTGTGTCCCGACCGTGACGTTCCAGTAGAGGAACCCGTAGATCGCCATCGCGAGCCCGGTCGACATGACGCGGACCAAGCGGCTGACGTTCGGCATGAAGAACACACCGTACGCCACCATGATGATGAAGTAATGGACGTTTGCGCCCCACCCGAGGACGATCGTCGAGATGATGGCGTTATAGACGACTTCGACGAACAGTCCGATAAAGAACGTCCGGTAGTACCGTTTATGTACGAAATAAAATGAGAGCGTGTAATAAAGAACGCTGAACACGTTCGACCAGGCGAGCACCGTGACGTCGAGACGCCAAAACGTGACCAAGAACACGACATGGATGAGCCATGCGAGCGCGTTCCCGTAAAAAGTGATGCGGTAATTATACAGTGTACCGCGACGTTCCTCATAGGCAGTCCCCACGTGAACACCTCCTCGTTCCAGTATACCGAAACTGTAAGGATTTGCCTACGCCTGTTCGAGAATCGAGTCAATCCACTCTCTGTAAACGTTGATTTCAGGACGTTATAATTGCGTGAAATAGATATTTCACGCAAGGTTTATAGAAGCGTCGTTTGATTCGTTAAAACAGACGTGGTGGCATCTTCCGATTTAAGAGCGAATCAACAGGGTGACAATACATTATTATGTAAACCACTATGAGGGATATAAACTTTTGTTTCGACAGCCGTTCATCCGTTAAGCGAAAATAAAGCTTGAAACGGGGAACGAGGTAACGTTACACTGAGAACGTAAACAAAAGGGGGATTTCAGGATGGACGACCAACGTTTGAAACAACATCTCGCTGAAGCGAAGACGATCGCTGTCGTCGGTGTGTCATCGAACCCGAACAAGACCGCCAACCAGATTGCGGAGTATTTGCTCCTGCAAGGGTATACGGTCATCCCTGTCAATCCGACGCTCGAGACGTGGAACGGCCGCAAGGTGTATCCGACGGTCGAGAGCATCCCGGGACGAATCGATATCGTCGACGTGTTTCGCCGGAACGAATATTTGGCCGGCGTGGCCGAGGACGCGGTCCGTCATGGGGATGTCGGACTCGTCTTTAACCAGCTCGGTCTGTCGAGCAAGGACGCCGAACGAATCGTTCATGCTGCCGGACTTGACTACATCGAGAACCGGTGTATTTACGTCGAGCACGCTCGACTCCTCGGCTGAGACCTGCCCCTGCGGCAGGTCTACTTTTTTTCACGCGTCGACGGCGCGGAGAGGGAGGCTTGCCAGAATCCCGAAACAGCTATACAATTAGGTATGAAAAACGAACATGTGTTCGAAGATGAGGTGACTGACATGTCAACAAAACTATTTAATTATAATGAAGACGCCATCCAAGTGCTCGAAGGGCTCGCTGCCGTTCGGAAACGACCAGGGATGTATATCGGCTCGACCGACCATCGCGGGCTGCACCATCTCGTCTACGAGATCGTCGACAACGCGATCGACGAGGCGCTCGGCGGTTTCGGTGACCAGATCGATGTGACGATCCATAAAGACGATGCCATCACGGTCCGTGACCACGGGCGTGGTATGCCGACCGGGATGCACGCCTCGGGAAAACCGACGCCGGAGGTCATCTTCACGGTCCTCCATGCCGGCGGAAAGTTCGGCCAAGGCGGCTACAAGACGTCAGGCGGACTGCACGGGGTCGGCGCCTCGGTCGTCAACGCGCTCTCGAGCAAGCTGCTCGTCACGATCTATCGCGACGGCAAAGTGTTCGAGCAGACGTTCGCTGACGGCGGTGTGCCACAGACGACGCTCCTCGAGACGGGGAAAGCCCGCCAGACCGGAACGAGCGTCTACTTCAAGCCGGACACGACCATCTTCTCGACGACGACGTATAACTACGACACGCTCGCCGAACGGCTCCGGGAGTCGGCTTTCCTATTGAAAGGGTTGACGATCACGTTGACCGACGAACGCTCGGACAAGCAAGAGACGTTCCATTACGAGAACGGGATCGCCGAGTTCGTCCACTATTTGAATGACGACAAGGCGACGCTCCACCCGACCGTCTACTTCGAAGGGACCGAGAACGACATCGAGCTCGAACTCGCCTTCCAGTTCACGGACGCCTACTCGGAGAACGTGTTGTCGTTCGTCAACAACGTCCGCACCCGGGACGGCGGGACGCATGAAGTCGGCGCCAAGACGGCGATGACCCGGATCATGAACGAGTACGCCCGCAAAAACGGCTTGTTGAAAGAAAAAGACAAGAACCTCGACGGCGGCGACGTCCGTGAAGGCTTGACGCTCATCGTCTCGGTCCGGATCCCGGAGGAGTTCCTCCAGTTCGAGGGACAGACGAAGTCGAAACTCGGCTCGCCTGAAGCCCGTGCCAGCGCAGACGCCGTCATGGCCAAGCAGCTGACGATCTTCCTCGAGGAGAACCCGCAGATGGCGACGATGCTCATCAAGAAAGCGATCCGCGCGGCCCAGGCCCGCGAAGCGGCCCGAAAAGCGCGTGAAGAGGCGCGTAACGGCAAGAAAAAGAAACGTTCGAGCATTCTGAACGGGAAACTGACGCCGGCGACATCAAAAAACGCCGCCAAGAACGAGCTGTTCCTCGTCGAGGGGGATTCGGCCGGCGGTTCGGCCAAACAAGGCCGTGACCGGACGATCCAGGCGATCTTGCCGCTCCGCGGGAAGGTCATCAACTCGGAGAAGTCGAAACTCAATGACATCATGAAAAACGAGGAGATCAACACGATCATCCACGCGATCGGCGCCGGGGTCGGACACGATTTCGACCTCAGTGACTGCAACTTCGACAAAGTCATCATCATGACCGATGCCGATACGGACGGGGCCCACATCCAAGTTCTCTTGTTGACGTTCTTCTTCCGTTACATGAGACCGCTCGTCGAGGCGGGCAAAGTGTTCGTCGCCTTGCCGCCGCTCTATCGCATCTCGAAAGGGAAAGGCAAGTCGGAGCAGTTCGAATACGCCTGGGACGAGGAAGCGCTCGAGAAACTCGTCAAAGTGTACAAAAAAGGCTATATCATCCAGCGCTACAAAGGTCTCGGTGAGATGAACGCCGATCAACTGTGGGAGACGACGATGAACCCGGACACACGGACACTTATCCGTGTGACGATCGATGACGCTGCCGTCGCTGACAAGCGCGTCTCGGTGCTAATGGGGGACAACGTTGCCCACCGCCGCGAATGGATCGAGGAGAACGTCGCCTTCGGTCTCCAAGAAGATGATTCGATCATCGCCAATGAACATGTGACTAAAGCGATTGAGGAAGTGATGTAACGATGTCGACGATTCAACACATTTTAAACTTGTCGCTCGAACAGGTCGTCGGAGACCGTTTCGGGCGTTACTCGAAATATATCATTCAAGACCGGGCGCTCCCGGACGCGCGCGACGGGCTCAAGCCCGTTCAGCGCCGGATCTTGTATGCGATGCACCATGAAGGCAATACGAACGACAAGGCGTACCGGAAATCGGCCAAGACGGTCGGGAACGTCATCGGGAACTACCACCCGCACGGTGACTCTTCTGTCTATGAGGCGATGGTGCGTCTGTCGCAAGACTGGAAGCTCCGCTACCCGCTCATCGACATGCACGGGAACAACGGCTCGATGGACGGCGACTCGGCTGCCGCGATGCGGTATACCGAGGCACGGCTGTCGAAGATCGCCGGTGTCATGCTGACGTCGATCGCCAAGAACACGGTCGACTATACGCCGAACTTTGACGATTCGACCGAGGAACCGCTCGTCTTGCCGTCACTCCTGCCGAACCTGCTTATGAACGGGACGACCGGGATCTCGGCGGGGTATGCGACCGAGATCCCACCGCACAACTTGACCGAGGTGCTCAATCTCGCCATCGCCCGACTCGCCGGCGAAGTCGAGACGCCGAATGACGCCTTTCGTTACATGCAAGGTCCCGACTTCCCGTCCGGTGGCACGGTCATGGGCAAAGACGGCATCCTGAAAGCGTTCGAGACCGGTAAAGGCAAGATCATCATCCGCGCCAAATCGGTCATCGAGCCGCTCAAGGGCGGCCGTGAACAGATCACGATCACCGAGCTCCCGTATGAGGTGAACAAGGCCAATCTCGTCAAGAAGATGGAAGAACTCCGTCTCGACAAGAAAGTCGAAGGCGTCGCCGAAGTCCGTGACGAGACCGACCGGACCGGGGTCCGCGTCGTCATCGAATTGAAGAAAGAAGCGGACGCGGAAGGTGTGCTCCACTTCTTCTTGAAGCATACCGACCTGCAGCTCGCCTATAACTACAACATGGTCGCGATCGTGCAGCGGACACCGAAACAGCTCGGTCTGTTACCGATCATCGATGCGTATTTGAAACATGTCGAGGAAGTCGTCACCCGCCGGACGACGTTCGAGCTCGAACAGGCGAAGAAACGCGCCGAGATCGTCGACGCGCTCGAACAAGCCATCTCAGTGCTTGACGAGACGCTCGAACTGATCCGTTCGGCCAAGGACAAGTCCGAGGCGAAGCAGAAGCTCATGGATCGCTTCTCGTTCACGGACCGTCAAGCCGAAGCGGTCGTCATGCTTCAATTGTATCGCTTGACGAACACGGACATCGTCGAGCTCCAAAAAGAAGCGAAAGTGTTGCAAAAAGAGATCGCGCGCCTCGCCAACATCTTGAACGTCGACGCGACGAAGCGGAAACTCATCTCAAAAGAGTTGACGGCGCTCCGTGACGAGTTCGGTGATGAGCGGCGTTCGGTCATCGAGGCCGAAGTCGAAGAATTGAAACTGAAGACCGAGGTCATGATCGCCGTCGAAGAGACGATGGTGTTCGTCAGCCGTGACGGCTACGTGAAACGGTCGTCGATGCGCTCATACGGCGCCTCGAGCGAGGACATGCCGGAGATGAAACAAAAAGACCGGCCCGTCCTCCTCACCCAGGCGATGACGACCGACCACTTGCTCGTCTGGACGAACAAAGGCAGCTACCTGCTCATCCCGGTCCACCAGATCCCGGAGACGAAATGGAAAGACGCGGGCCAACACGTGGCCAACCTCGTGCCGATCGAAGGCGAGCAAGTCGTCTCGGCCGATGTCGTCTCGACGTTCGAGACGGACGCGCACTGCCTGTTCGTCACGAAAGACGGCATGGTCAAACGGACGCCGCTCCGTGACTATGACGCCCAGCGCAAGTCGAAGGCGCTCATGGCGCTGAAACTGAAAGGGGACGACGAGGTCGTCTTCGCCGGCATCAGTGACGGTCCAGGCCAACTCTTCCTCGTCTCTGAGCGTGGATACGGGCTTTGGTTCAAAGAAGACGACGTCCCGGTCGTCGGACAGCGTGCCGCCGGTGTCAAAGCGATGAACTTGAAAGACGGTGACGTCGTCGCCGACGCGTTCGCCTTCTTCACACCGCCGCTGTTCGTCCTCGTGACGCAACGCGGAGCGGTCAAGAAGATGAAGCTCGAAGACCAGTTCGACTGCACGAACCGCAACCTGCGTGGCACGATGCTCATCCGTGAGGTCAAATCAAAACCGCACCAGATCCGCCGCGTGCTGCCGGTGCATGGGGATGAGACGATCCACATCGTCGGCAAAGAGACCGCGAAGACGGTCAACGCGAAACAACTGACACTGCTCGACCGCTACGCCAACGGCTCGTTCGTCTTCGACGAGGAGACGTTCGGTGACATCGAGGACGTCTATCTCGATTGATTCAGCAAAAGCCTGCACACGCGACAGTATATGTCATGTGTGCAGGCTTTTTTTGTCTCTATTCGTCTTTGTCAGTCATGGAACGCTCTAAGATACTGTTCCAATTCCGCCTGTTGAAGCAAATGGTGTCTGGTGTGCATCTCGATGAGCGTGTACCACTCTTGCGCGTTCAACCAGCCGAAGCCGCCATGTAGCGCTTTACAGTTCGGGTCGGCCGCGCGAATCATCGGCGCACACTTCTCCAACCGTGTGATGAGGTCGTCAAGACGGCGTTTCAAAGCTTCACGGCTATCGGTATTGTCGGGCGGGCCGTTCATTTCGTCCGGTAGTTTGATTTTAATAGGGGGGAATCCACCGTCGCTAAACAACAGCTCCCCAAACTCGGTCTTCCCGAGCGGTTGGTGCTCAGCATTCGTCAGACATACTTCCATCTCGTCTAGATACTCATGGGCGACGACGATGATATGGTCATACATCTGCCCGATCGACCAAACATCCGTCTTCTCCTTATAGCGGAGTTGATTTGATGAGTATTGGTCGAGGTCTTGCTTGAACCGGGACAACAATTCGATAGCGGACATATGCCTCCTCCTTCTACTGCTACGGATGTTTCCGTCAAGTATACCATGAGCCGGGTGTCGTAAACTCCAGACTGGAGCGACAAATACTTTCTTGTGGGAGCGGGTATTATGAAAAGGAACAATCAAGCCCGATGGCGAATGGGATAAGCAGGACAAACGATGGAGGGATTTCTATGTCAGACTGGCTCACTTGGGCCAAACGGCTACAAGCACTGTCGCAAGCGGGCTTGACGTTCACGAAGGACGAGTTCGACCGCGAGCGTTATCTCGAGCTTCAGCAGATTGCGACCGATATGTTCGAACGACAGTCGAACCTCGCCTTGCATGAGATCACTGAACTGACGCACGTCAACGGCTATCCGACACCGAAGCTCGACGTACGCGGTGTCGTCTTCCGAGACGACGAGTTGCTGCTCGTGCGTGAGCGGTCGGACGGGCTGTGGACGCTGCCAGGCGGCTTCTGTGAGGTCGGCCTGTCACCGTCAGACAATATCATCAAGGAAATCGGGGAAGAGGCAGGCTTTGATGTCGCCCCGATGCGCCTCGTCGCCTTGTTCGATATGCACCGTCACCCGCACCCGCCGTTGTCACAACATTATTATAAACTGTTCATCGAGTGTGAGCTGATTGGCGGGGAAGCTCAAGTCAGCCATGAGACGAGCGAGATCGGTTTCTTCTCGCGTGACGCCTTGCCGCCGTTGTCGCTCGCACGCAACACGCTCGAACAGCTCCATATGTGCTTTGACGCCCGGTGGCAGGACGATTGGGTCACACTGTTCGACTAGGAAAGGGGAGGTCTTATGAAAGTCACACGGATTGAAGATGTCCACCAGCTGACGTTCTATTCACCCGTCTTGCCGATCAACGTCCAATTGATCGAGAAAGAGCTCGGCCTCGTCTTGATCGATACCGGGTTGAAGCAGAACGCCGCTGACATTTTAACGTATATCGAGGCACAAGACCGCCCCCTCCTCGCGATTCTGCTCACCCACGCCCACGGGGACCACGTCGGTGGGGTCGATACGATCCTGAAGGCGCATCCATACGCCGAGCTTTACGTCTCACGCCGTGACGCCCGCTTGTTAGCAGGGGACCGAACGACGGACTCAGGTGAGCGGCCACTCAACATAAGAGGCTCGTTGCCGCCGATCCGGTCGCTACCGGACAAGTTGCTCGACCCGGGTGAGCGGCTGTTCGGTCTTCGCGTCTATGCCGCCGCCGGCCACACCCCGGGCTCGATCGCTTATTTCGATGAACAGCATCGCCTGTTGTTCGCCGGTGACGCGTTCCAATCACATGGGGGAGTCGCAGTGGCAGGGGACACGCGTCCGTTGTTCCCGCTCCCGGGTCTGGCGACATGGGACAAGCGGGCCGCGGTCGACCATGCCGAGCGGTTGCTTGACTTGGCGCCGCGTCATACGTTCGTCGGCCACGGCAAAGCGCTTGAAGGCACACATCGGCTCTATTTGGCACTGAAACGGGCTAAGCGTAAGCAAGCCCGTCGCTTTTCACGATAATCTTTGGGGGTATGACAGATGGAGTTACGGGAGATTCGGACGACGGATTACCGGCAAGCCGAGCAAATGCTCGAGATTCAACGGAACGCCTATGCGGTCGAGGCCGAACTGATCGGATTTGACGAGATCCCGGCCCGATATGAGACGGTCGAGGTCATTCAAAACTTGCCGGGTCTGAGCTACGGCTTATACAACGAGGAGCGGATGATCGGGTTTGTGACGATCGAGGCGGCCGAGAACACGGTCGAGATCACGAAGCTGTGCATCGATCCGACATACTTCAGGGCGCGGCTCGCGACGACGTTGTTAGAACACGTGCTCAGTCTACACGAGGACAAACTTGTCTACGTGCATACCGGCAAACATAACGGTCCGGCCAAACGATTGTATTCAAAGCTTGGCTTCGAGCCGAGCGCCGAGTTCGAACCGGAACCATGTGTCACATTGATCCGGTTTACGCGAATTTGATCCCAATCTCATAATTCTAGATTCTGTCTCACTACTTTAAGTATACTAAAGGATTGAGACAGAGTTTTATTTTTACTGATAATATATGTTATGTAAACTAATAAAATTTGAACCGCTCCTCGGTAGTTTTCAGGACTCACCTGCTTCCCACGTTTATGTGATCAGTTATGTCGGCAGGTCGTGCTTCTCTTAGCCACCGATTCGTTTTGTTGTTCCTCGTTCGGACGTTGGCACAGCTTGATTCCGTTCAGATTTTATAAAATGCCTCCTCTTTTCAGCCAGTCATAGATCGGTTTCTGGACATCCTCAAGCGCAATAGGAATGTTCGTCTTGGGATCCCATTTTGTCGTTATCGAAATACTGCCCATCACTTTTCCGCCTTTCTTCTCAATCCTTTTTGTAATTGAATCGATAACCTGTTGGGGAACTTTTTCATCACCTTTAGTTATGAACAGCCAAACTTTCTTGTTTTTGAAAGAAGTCTTTTTTAAGTAACTATTAATTGCCGGAGGCGTCTTTCCTGCCCAGACTGGGGTTCCTAGGAATAGATGCTCATATTCTTTTAATGCAAAGTCCATTGGCATGATAACGCCTCTCAGACCAAAAAACGCTCCCATTGCTGCACCGGCGATGTTACCGAGTTTTCGCTGCTTTTTATCTTCGATTCTTTGAATGTCAAACTCTGTAATCCTTTGAATTTCTTTCGCGACTACTTCTGTACTGCCGATCCATGAGTAATACACAATCAAGCTACTATTCTTCATTATGTCACTCCTTCCATCGTTTTTAGTTTTCCCTCCCTCTATCTACAGAGGAAATACCCTTAAACGATGGCAAAGAACCTAACTGTCCTCGCCTGTTCTTGGACAGGATAGCATAGGCCTTCCTCTCGGGACCTAGCACAGTCCTCTCACCTGATTTAAAAAGCTGTGGACTCATCTTGCCTCTATCTCCCACTTGCGCACCTGTCGATTCTCTAGAGGTTGAAGGTTGGTGAATAGCATGCTGTTTCATAAATTATTCTTATCTGTATTACCTGTATGAAACCCTGATTCAATGACATGATAGCGCTTTTAGAATAAACGTTTCAAAAATATCTTACCTGCTGTTTCTATGTTCTTCGTAGTTGCCTCTAGGCGTTCATCATGCTATTTTTAGACAGATGATACTTTAAGGAGGAACATGAATGAAACGTATGACAAAAGGTTTAGCAGCAGTTATCTTGCTCGCTGTCCCGCTCGCGGCGTGTGGTGATTCTGGCACCGATCAGGCCGAAACTTCGCGCTGGGATGAGATCAAAGAAGAAGGTACGCTGACGGTCGGTACGGCCGGGACACTCTATCCCGCCTCGTTCCGTGAAGAAGAAAGTGACGATTTGACGGGGTTTGACGTCGAGGTCATGAAAGAGATCGGAAAACGTCTCGACCTCGAGGTCCAGTTCAAAGAAATGGCGTTCGACAACATGTTGACGAGCGTCCAGAACGGACAAGTCGATGTCGTGGCGAACGACATCTCGGTGACGGAAGACCGCAAAGAGAAGTTCGCCTTCTCCGTACCGTATAAGCACACTTACGGGACGGCAATCGTCCGGAAGAGCGATCTTTCAGGCATCAAGTCGCTCGAAGACTTGAAAGGCAAAAAGGCAGCTGGTGAAGCGACGACCGTCTTCATGGACGTGGCGCGCCAGTATGGGGCTGAAGAAGTCATCTACGACAACGCGACGAACGATCAGTATCTTCGCGACGTGTCGACAGGTCGGACCGACGTCATCTTGAACGACTACTACCTCCAGACGCTCGCCCTCGCCTTCTTCCCGGAATTCGATATCGCGATCCACCCGGATATCGCCTATAACCCGCAAGACGTCGCGTTCTTGATGAACAAGGACAATTCAGAGCTTCAAGAGAACATCGACCGCGTCCTTGAAGAGATGCTTGAGGATGGCACGGTGAAGCAGCTGTCCGAACAGTTCTATAACGGTGCTGACGTATCCGTCGAACCGGACGTCGACGCGACAATCGTCGAATTGGACTAAGGCGATATGTTCGAAGGTGTGAAGTGGGAAGCAATCTTTGACGCCGACCTCGCCATCCGCTCGTTCCCATACTTGCTAGGTGGGCTGCCGAACACGCTCTGGATCTCCTTCCTCAGCATGTTCTTCGGTTTAGTGTTAGGACTCGTGCTCGCGCTCGGGAAGCTGTCTCCATCGAAGCTAGTGCGTTATCCGTCGACGTTTTACGTCTCGTTCATGCGCGGCGTCCCGATCTTGATCATCTTGTTCATCCTCTACTCGGGGTTCCCGTTCATAGGGATCGAGTTCGCGGCGTTGACGGCAGCGATCATCGGATTCAGCTTGAACTCGGCCGCCTATATCGCGGAGATCATCCGCGCCTCGATCCGTGCCGTCGATCAGGGACAAATTGAAGCGGCCCGGTCGCTCGGCATGAACAAGTGGCTGACGTTGAAAGGGGTCACGTTGCCTCAAGCGACGCGAATCGCCCTGCCCCCTCTCTCGAACGTGTTCCTTGATCTGATCAAGGCGAGCTCGCTCGCCGCGATGATCACCGTCCCTGAGATCTTCAACAAGGCGAAGATCGTCGGCGGTCGTGAGTTCGACTATATGACCGTCTATTTGGTCGTCGCCCTGATCTACTGGGGCATCTGTACGTTCATGTCGTTCTTCCAAGATTGGCTCGAGCGGCATTTCGAACGCTATTTGGATACACCGAAACGATGACTTTGCGGTCATCGTTTTTTGTTTTCCTTTTTGTGTAAGCGTCGAGTGTGCTATGATTTTCTTAATTATCAGAAAACAGACGGGGGAATTTTATTATGGTGCAACAATGGACAACACATTTAAACGGTTTAGTGATCGGGCAATCGAAAGCGATCAAGCTGTCGACGATCGCCTTGCTTTCAGGGGGACATGTCTTACTCGAGGACCGGCCGGGGACGGGCAAGACGACGCTCGCCCGGAGCCTTGCCTCCTCCGTATCGGCCGCTTTCCAGCGCGTGCAATGTACGCCGGACACGCTGCCGAGTGACATTTTAGGGATGGAACTGTTCAATCCGACGACAGGTGCGTTCGAACGTCGGACCGGACCGATCTTCACATCGATCTTACTCGTCGATGAGATCAACCGGACGACACCGCGGACACAGTCGGCGCTCTTAGAGGCGATGCAAGAGCGTCAAGTGACGCTCGGTGAGGTGTCGCTCCGTTTGCCGGACCCGTTCTTCGTCATCGCGACGCAGAACCCGTTCGACGGACAAGGGACGTTCCCGCTTCCGCAGGCACAGCTCGACCGGTTCTTATTCAAGCTCTCGCTCGCCCCGCTGTCACGGGAGTCAGAGCGCCGACTGCTCCGGAACGAGCATTTGAGCGCAGCGCCGTTCACGTTGAAACATGAAGAGCTCGCCGTGATGCAGCAAGCCGTCCGTGACGTGACGCTGCACGAGGCGATGGAAGACTATCTGCTCGACTTCGTCGAGGCGCTCCGGCACCACCGGGACATCGAGGTCGGGCCGAGCCCGCGGGCGACGCTCGCCTACACGATGGCGGCCCGGGCCCACGCCTACATGGACGGACGGGACTACGTCGCACCGGAAGACATCCGGGCGCTCGCCTTGCCGATTCTCGGGCACCGCATCGTCTTGACGGTCGAGGCATCGCTCAAGACGAAACCGTCGAAACTGATCAAATCTGTGTTAGAGACCATCGCGGTCCCATCCGAGGTGTGACATGCAACTCGTCAGCCCGCGCTATCTAGAATCCGGCTACATGTGGCTCTTGTTCGTCGTCGGGGTCTTCACGGCGCTTTACGGGAACGTGTTCCTCGCGAGCGCCTTGCTCGGCGTCAGCATCTACGCGCTCGTCATGCCCGAGCTGTTGTTCCGCCTGGCCGAACACGTCCGTGTCGAAGTGACGGACGAACTGAAACTGTTCCCGGGTGACGAAGAGTCGTACGTCATCCGCCTCATCTCGACTGCGAAAGTCCCGCTCGGTGTCGTCCGCTTGTCGGGTTATCTCCACCCGACCGTCGAAGTGGAAAACCACGCCTTCTGGCGCCAGGAGAATTATGTCGGTGGCGAGGCGGTCGTCTCTTACGACCTACCGCTCAAAGCCATCAAGCGAGGTTCGATCCGTGTCGAGGCGATCGGCATGGAGATCCGTGACCCGCTCCGCATGTTCTCGCTCTATAAAGAGGAACCGCTCGCAAGGATCGGGTACGTCTTCCCAGAGTTCCTGCCTTATCCGATCCCGAAACGCCCGCCGACGCTACCGGGCGAGGAGATGGTCCGTCATAGCGCCTATCGTGACCCGGAGACGTTCCAGTCGGTCGCCCCGTATCACGGTCAACCGATGCGTCAACTGTACTGGTCGGCTTATGCGAAGACGGGCGAACTGCTGGCCCGGACCGAACAGCCCGTCCAGGCGAACGAGTACGTCGTCGTCTTGGACTTGTTGACGAAAGACGGGCGCTCCCTCACCCATCAGATGGAACGCGTGATCTCGCAAGCGGCGGCGCTGTGCCGTGACTTCGAGAAAGAGAACGCGAGCTACGGACTGATCGTCCCGACGCTGACGAAAGACGGGATCACGTACGACCTCGCACCCGGGAGCGGCGAGACCCATTTCCGCAAGGTCATGACGACGCTCGCTTGTCTGTCGGAACGAGACTTCCCGATGGCCCGGTCGTTATTCGAACGGAAAGTCGCCAAATACGGCGGCAGCCAATCGATTCTTCGGCTCGGAGGTGACGGCAAATGAACTGGCTCTGGTGGTTGTTCGCGGCATTTTATGTCGGTCACGTCTATCCGCTCGTCTTCCTGTTGACGCTCCGTCTGCCGCGGAACTGGCAGCTCGGCATCCAGACTTTGCTCAGTATCGGTGCGCTCTGGTTCTCGTATGAGATGAGCATCACGTTGCTGTTGTTCACGTATGCGCACGCCTTCATCCGCACGCTCGATTGGACCGACCGTTACGCGATCGCGAGCGTGTTGTTCTTGATCACGGATTGGCTGTTCCCACCGGCCGAGCAACCGCTCCTCATGATCGTGTTCCCGTTCCTGTTTTTGTTTTGGCAACGGAGCCTGTATTACCGTCGCGACTATAAACGGATGTTGTCGACGCTCGTCGTCGGCCTAGCGGTCGGTCTCGGAATGGCTTTTGTCATCCGGACGGTCAAAGAGCTGTTGTTCGGCGACCTCATCACCTGGATCCGACCGTTCTTGCTTTGGATCGGCGGCTGGTTCGACGGGATCACGCTCGACCCGTCCGACCGGGTCAACCGATTCATGATACCGGACAACCCGAACCTCGATGCCGAGACGATCGCGAACGAGACGTTGCTCGAATCGGCGAAGAATCAGTCTTCCGCGCTAGTCATCTTCTTCATCGTCCTGCTCGTCGGCGGTGTCCTGTTGTTCTTCTATTTACAAAAGCGAAAAGACATCCACGAAGTGCTGTCGGTCCCGAAAAAGGCCCATCAGACGGCACGGACGGAACGTCGCTTGACGCGGACGCCACGTGATGTCCGCTTGCTCGAGGCCGGACGCCGGCTTGAACAGGTGCACCCTCGCCATCGCGAGGAGACCGCGCACGAGTGGTTGGAACGGATCGACTTTACCGATGGAAGCTTGTTCGCAAGTTGGCTCGAGGCGGCCGAGTACGGTGAGAAGGAAGCGCCGACCACGGTCGTCGAGGCGTTTGAACGACACGTCAAACACGTGTTGAAAAAATAAAACCAGCCAAGATGTTCAGGATTGAACCCGAGCGTCTTGGCTGGTTTTTTTATAGTATCGGACTCAACAGACGCGACACGCTCTCTTTGAAACGAATCCATTTCGTCCGTGTCTCATAACGTTCGAGCGTCAACAGCTCAGCGCACGATTTGTCGCGGTCGAATGCGTCGATGACGGACCGGGCGACAGCCTCATCATAGACGAGGGCTGAAATCTCGAAGTTGAGGTGGAAGCTGCGGGCGTCGATGTTCGTCGTCCCGATTGAAGCGACCTCGCCGTCGATGACGAGCGTCTTCGCATGCAAGAAACCGCCCTCGTACGTATACACCTCGGCCCCGTACCGGACGAGTTCGGCCGCATTGGCGTATGTCGCCCAGTAGACAAACATGTGGTCCGGTTTGTTCGGGATCATCAGTTGAATCTTCGTCCCTGACATGAGGGCGATCCGGCAGGCGTCAAGGAAACTCGCGTCCGGGATGAAGTATGGCGTCTGAATGTAGATCGTCTCTTTCGCTTCCCCGATCATCTTGACGAGCATGTTCTTTAAATGCTCCGTCGTCGAGTTCGGACCGGAGGTGACGATCTGGACGGGTGACTTGAACGCCTCGAGTGTCTTGCTTGGCCAAATGAACTCTTCTTTCAACGCTTTTCGTTTCGTCGGGACGGAACGGTTCCAATCGAGCAAGAACCGTTCAAGCAACTCTTGGACCGCCTCCCCGTTCATCCGCAGATGGACGTCACGCCAATAGCCGAAATGCTGGTTCGTCCCCATATACTCGTCGCCGACGTTGAAGCCGCCGATATAGCCGATGCCCCCGTCGATGACACACAGCTTGCGGTGATTGCGATTGTTGACGCGGAAGTTGATGCCGAGGCTC
Organism: Exiguobacterium sp. s142; assembly: GCF_018618455.1. Lineage (NCBI taxonomy): Bacteria > Bacillati > Bacillota > Bacilli > Caryophanales > Exiguobacterium > Exiguobacterium sp. s142. The sequence continues at coordinate 60,290 of NZ_JACSMB010000001.1, forward strand.
GACGGGAAGAACGACTTGACCTCGCCTCCGCTTTCAAGCAGCTCTTTGAAATGTTTACGTCTCAGCCCTCTCGAGCCGACGGCGTCATAGAGCAACCGGACCCGGACACCGGCTTGGGCCCGTTTGGTCAGCGCCGCGATCAACGCCTGGCCGAGCGAATCGTTCTGGATGATGTAGTATTGGATATTGATTTCTTGTTTGGCCGCCTCGATATCGTCGAACAAGGCAGCGAACTTTTGTTTCCCGTCATGGATGACTTGGATGTCGTTATGATACGTGACGAGCGCGTTCGTCGACGACAGGTTCAGCCGGGCGAGACGCCGGTATTTTGCTAACAGCGGGTCTTGCTTGAAGATCAGCTGGTTCCCATCCAACTCATCGAGCTGTTGTTGGACGTGCAACGCATACTCACTACGCCGCTCTTCATCGACTTGATAGAAGTTGTTCGACTTGATCAAACGACCGAAGAAGATATAGATGAAGAAACCGATGAGCGGCAAAAAGAAGAGGACGAGCAGCCAGGCCCATGTCGAGCCGATGTCGCGCCGTTCAAAGAAGATGATCGTGATGGCGAACGTCATGTTCAAGATGACGAGCAGGATGCCGAACACGCTGATGATGATTTCTGTCGTGAGCATCAGGTTCTCCCCCCTTTTACGATTTGGTACATACCCGGTTTTTCTGACCAGACAAGACCTGATATATCTAGTTTGCCTGATTTCGAAGGAGAAAGGTATACGAGCTTGCAGGTTTGAGCGAATAGAACGCAAAAAAACACCGCGCCTGCGGTGTTTTTGGGGTCGATCGATTAGTTTAAGACTTTGATTGTGATTGATTTACGACCGAAGTTGAGCGCTTGCTGTTGTGTCGGCATCAAGAGGTCAATTTTGTTCCCTTTGATAGCGCCGCCAGTGTCTCCAGCGATTGCTTCGCCGTAGCCTTCAACCCATACTTTAGAGCCGAGCGGGATGACTGAAGGGTCAACCGCGATGACTTTTTGGTTCGGGTTCGAACGAACGTCGATACCTGTTGCCGTGATACCAGAGCAACCTGCACAATATGGCGTGTACGCCGTTGCTTCAACTGTCATCGTCTTACCCGAAGCCGGAGCTTGAGTTTGCGTTGTAGACGTAGACTGTTTTGTCACCGGTGCAGACGTTGATGCTTTTGGTTTAGCTGCTGGTGCACTGTTCGCAACCGATGCTGCTTTGGCACCTTTCACAGCGAATTGTTGACCAGGGAAAATGAGATCTGATTTAAGACCGTTCCATGTCATCAATTGATTGACAGAGACACCGTTGTTTGTCGCGATCCGATACAACGTGTCGCCTGATTTAACTGTGTAAGTGTTTGAAGAAGCTGTCGCTTTTGCTTCCGACTTCGCGAGCTTCAACACTTGGTTAGGATAAATCATATTCGAGTTTAAGCTATTTGCTTGTTTGATGTCGTTCACAGATACACCGTTGTTCACGGCGATACGGTACAAAGTATCTCCAGACTGAACCGTGTGTGTTGATGCTGCCGAAGCTGGAGCAGCGACTCCTAAACTAAGGCCAGCGAGTGCCGTTAGTGTCAATAGTGGTTTTTTCATAAGAATATTCCTCCCTTTTCTAACGCTCCCTTACTGTAACACCTCTATATTTCACTGCCGTTACAGGCTGATATGAGAGTGATATCAGTTCAGTTACAGAAGCTTTCAGGGAGATGAGAGGAGTCTGAATTCTTACAATCTAGATAAAAATGGCTTTGTTGAGCCGTTTTCAGCTATACTGATAAGGTGAGAAAGGAGGTTTTAGTCTTTGGAACTATTACTGCTGTATTACATTGTGACTAATTTACTAGCGTTTATGTCATTTTTCCTCGATAAACGACGTGCAAAATCCGGGGCTTGGCGTATTTCGGAACAAACGTTGCTCATTCTCGTCTGGATCGGTGGAGCGTTTGGGGCTTATGTCGCGATGCGCCTCTTCCGTCACAAGACGTTGAAGCCGAAGTTTCGGATCGGGGTCCCGGTCGCGATTCTCGTTCACGCCGGGATCACGTCACTTTTCATCTTCTGAGTGGAGCCGGCTATCTTTTCTGCTCCATTATATAGAAGGAACGTGATAAGACGTCTCGTGACAATAGAGATATAAATGTCGGATTAATCATGAATTCATCTGGTTCAAGACTGTCAGCCCGGTGTAATCCCGAAACAAATGTTCAAATATTGAGGTGGGATGAAGATGTTGGAACAAAGTTCACTTCAGATCGTGGAATCGACAACAGGCGCGGTCATGACAGCTATGATCCACGTGACCGATCACTTCCACGCCTTTATAGTGAGGGCAGGTCGCGTCGACTTGATGGTCAACGGGGACCGTCATAGTCTTCGCACCGGGTCGGGCCTTTTGTTGGCGCCGGGGCAACTGTATCAAGTCGTTTCGTCCGAAGAAGCGACTCGGTTCGTCGACGTCCGTGTCGATCCATACGACTTATTCGCACCGTTGCTTGCCGAAAGGTTCGTCACGCCGTTCATGACGGGGGCGACGTTGCCCCTAAAACTCCTCACGCCGACCGAGCGCGCGGAGAAGGCCGTGTTAGATACGATCGACAAGGTATCCCGAAGTTTACATGGCGACTCATCGTTCGCCCTCTTAGATGCCACGCTCCAGATGGCGGTCGTCTGGCGTTACTGGATTCAACAGACAAACGAGCAAACGAGACTCGTCGGTCAAGACCGGATGAAGGCGATGCTCGCTTATATCCATGAACATGTGACGGAGCGCGTGACGCTCGAACAGATTGCCGAGGCCGGTGGCTTGAGCCGGGCGGAATGTTGCCGCTATTTCACGAAGTGGACGGGCAAGAGTCCGCTCGCCTATGCATGTGACGTCCGCATGGAAGCGGCGGCGCATCAGTTACAAGAGACGACGGAGTCGGTCGCCGCAATAGCGAGTCACTACGGCTACACGAGCGTCAGTCACTTCGTCCAGACGTTCAAGAAAGTACATAAGGTCACCCCGCTCGTCTACCGCAAGAGCAAGAAGACCAAGTGAAGAGGAAATGAAAACAGGAGTCTGGCCGCCGAGTTTCGATGGCTAGACTCCTTCTTTTTGCGTTCTCGATGGACGAGAGACGATGTCATTCCTCATGCACGACCGACACGATGACATTTCCAACTTTCTGGCCGGCGTCCACATAGCGGTGCGCTGCGACGATTTCCTCCATCGGATAAATCGAATCGATGACGGCCTTCAGGTCTTCGGCTTCAAACATCTGATTCAACAGGGTCAGATCCTCTTTCCGTTCGCTTGCTACTCCCTGTCCGGCAACTGAACTGAACCGGCCTTTTTCCCCGACATGTTTACGAGCCATCCGTTTATCGATTTTTCCTGCCGCGTCAAACACAGCGTCGTACGTTGTCAGTTCGCTGTCATAGCCCTCTTTTGTATAATCGATGACGACGTCTGCGCCAAGGATTTTGACCAATTCGAAGTTTCGTTCCCGACAGACAGCTGTCACGTGAGCACCGAAATGTTTGGCGATCTGTACCGCGATGGAGCCGACTTCCCCGGAAGCTCCGTAAATCAATACGGACTTCGCCTGTTCGATGTTCACTTTACGCAAAAAATGAAGGGCTGTCGTTCCACCGAACGGAAGACTGGCTGCTTCTGAAAAGCTTGCGTGTTGAGGCATGAGCTCGACACATTTTGTCTCTTTGATGCACGCATATTCGGCATAGCCGCCAAATCGCATCCCGGTCAGCGCATAGACACGATCTCCCACCTTGAAGTGTTGTACGCGGCTGCCCGTCTCGACCACTTCACCTGCTAGGACGACACCTAAGACAGGCTGTCTCGGCGCTTTGAAGCCGACGACGACCCGCATCGGCAACTTGCCTGCTGACGGTACATCTAACGCACGAAGCCGGCGGTCCCCGGATTGAACGGCTGATGCGTGTACTTTAATTAGCAGTTCGGTTGCTTTCGGCACAGGCTTTTTAATCTCTTGAAGCTGTAACACATCCGGCGGACCATATGCGGTACAAATCACTGCTCTCATCGTGTACCTCCTCACAAGTCGCTTCTCTTTTAGCGGGCGGTCCAACCACCGTCTGCTTTCAAGACGTCCCCGTTGACGAAGCTCGAGTCACTTGAAGCGAGGAACAGCGCGGCGTTTGCGATTTGATCCGGTTCCCCCATCGGTGCTTCTCCTGCCGCTTGAATGGCGCGCATCCCGAGCTCGCTCGGCGCCGTGATCGTCGCCCCGATGTTCGTATTGACCCCGCCTGGTGCGATGGCGTTGGCCCGAATCTTGCCGAACGTGCCATACGTCGCGGCAATGTTTTTCGTGAGGCCGATGAGCGCGTGTTTTGATGCGACATACGCGGCCCCGCCTCGTGTCCCGAACAAGCCGCCGACCGAGGCGATATTGATGATGACCCCGCCCGACTCTTGCGTCTCCATCACGTTGATGGCGGCCCGGGCGATCTTCATCGGACCGGTCAAGTTGACGGCGATGACACGGTCCCACACGTCGTCGGTCACTTCACCGACCGTCATGAAGTTGTCCATGATGCCGGCATTGTTCACCAAAATATCGAGTGAGCCGAACTGGCTCGTCGCCGTCGCGACCATGTTGTCGATGTCCGCTTGCTTCGTCACGTTCGCGGCGATACCGACCGCTTCCCCGCCGGACGACTTGATCTCACTTGCGACCGCCTTGACTGTATCCCCGTTCATATCGACGGCGACGATGCGAGCACCTTCCGCGGCGTATAGCTTGGCGATGGCCCGCCCCATTCCAGAACCGGCACCGGTCACGAGCGCTGTCTTGCCTGATAGTTTCACACAGCATTCCTCCTTGGCTAAGTAGAAGACGACACAGCAAAACGACAAGTGCGGACTGAACACGTGTCAGTACTCTATACCCGAATTTTAAGTGACCTGCATGCTGTTATGGAAGAATGTTCTTCTTTTCGTACGATATCTCCTTTACAATGAAAGGAATACATATATTGGGATTTGAGGAAGGATTGATGACTTGGGACGATATGATGCGGAAGTGATCGGGAGCGGACCTCCGCTTTTGTTTCTACCAGCTGGGGGGTTCTCAGGAAACGAGGGACTGACGCTCGCTGAGGCGCTTGCCGACGACTTCGAGGTCCATCTGCTCGATCTGCCAGGATTCGGGCGTAGCGAAGGACTCAAAGGGAGAGTCACTTCTTTGGAGTTGGCGGATTGGGTGAACGGCTATATCGCAGAAGCAGGACTCGGCCTTGTCCATGTGAGCGGTCATTCGCTCGGGGGCGCGGTCGCCCTTGCGTTTGCCGCCCATTACCCTGAAAAGCTGGAGCGGCTCGTCTTGCTCGACGCCGGACATAAGCCGTTCCCACGAGTCCCGCTGCAAGAATATGGCGCGTTTGGACTCGTCGTCCCGCTCTTGAACGTAATCTACCGCATGCTTGGGTCGACAGCCGTCCGGAAAATCGAGGCGCGGTTCATAACGGACAAAGCGACAGAACCGATTTCAAATGAACAGTTCAAAGCGTTCTGCACGCAGACGGGTTTACCTGAGCGGAACGAAGTGCGACGGGCTTTAGAGAGTCCGGCCACACTAGGTCCCGGTGGAGTGAACTTACTGTTCGGCTACTACAACTTGGACATGATTCAGCTCATGAGGATGCTCCGCGTACCGACGCTTCTCGTCTACGCTGACTTTATCGGCGTGGACACGAAAGAAGCTGAATTGACGAAGTCTGCCGTTGCGAGTCTTCAGCAAGATCGACCTCCAGTCACCTATCAGTCCGTTCCCGGAGGTCACTTCGTTCATTGGAGTCCGGAGTTCCCGCTCGAGCGGGTGCGTCAGTTTTTATTATCAACACAAGGAGCGAGTTCTTATGAAGCGTAATCAACAGATTGTGCTCATCATCGTCGTTGTGTTGCTACTCTCTGCCGGGATTGTCTGGCAAGTGGAATCGACCGAGCAACCCGAATTATCAGCGACGGCCGAGCCCATCCTGGTCCATCAGGTCGCTGACCCTGAGATGACAATCCGTTTCTTCACAGAACGCTACTCAACGGACGAGCTGAGCGATGAACTGTTCATCGAAGGCATCGGCTTAGAGATTACCATCGACGACCGTGTCGAATCGGTCACGTCCCGCTCGCTGTCAGATGATGGTCTCACCTGGTCGGTCGACGGACGGACGTGCGGGGATGAGCCAGACTGTGTTCCGTTTGATATCTTATATGGGATGAATCATGGGACGACGACACGTGTCGTCGTCGAGTTGGACGGGGACCGCTTCGAGCCGGAATTAATGAAGACGAAATCCGGGAATGACGTCTGGTTTGTCGTCGTCGACCAAATCGAATCGATTGACGCCATCACCGGTTACGATGCTGCGGGAGACGTATCATACCGCTTCAATAACTAAATAAGAGATGGAGGACGACTGTCCCCTCATCTCTTAGCGTTCACAGGCAATCCCATCATTATCGCGATCTTTCGATTCGTTCGCTTTGTACAGCGAACTGTTGGCATACGGCTTGTATTTCGTCTTGCCGCCTTTGTTTTTGATGGTCTTGTTTTTCGCGACACCACCCTTGTAGGTTTTGTTGAGCTCGGTACAGTTTTTAAACTTTTTGGCAGCGGCATCAGCCGGATTCGCAGGAGCGAGGCTCAGCGTAAACAAAGCGAGACAGGCCACAGTTGCACGAAGCAGTTTCTTCATTCTTATTTCCTCCAAATTAGCAGACGATACGTCTAGCAGTTTTCATCATTATACGGTTGATTACGAGAAATATACCTCTTTTGCAAATATGATAAAGACAGAAAGGAACGTGTTTTATTATGGATTTGTTTATTTTAATGCAAGAGCGCGCGGTACCTCTGCTCGTGCTCACATTTTTCTTGGTACTGAATCTTGCATTCCTAATAGGGGTTTGGAAGAAACGGATCAACTTCTCAAAACTTTTTTGCTGTTCGCCAGCTCACTCGCTGTGGTTCTCATGATTTCATCCGTCATGCTCATCACATTTACGTTATTCTTCGGCTATAATCAGTGACTTTTGCAAATTCCTATTGCCGCAATATCTGTAGAAGGAATAAACCCACCTCTTTTTTTTGAAAGAGGTGGGTTTATTCATGGAAAATTATTTTGTCGCTTCGTATTCCAACGCTTCCCCGTTCGTCTCGATGACGTGCTTATACCAATCGAACGAGTCTTTCTTCATCCGCTCCATCGAGCCATTGCCTTCATTGTCACGGTCGACGTAAATCATGCCATACCGCTTCTTCATCTCGCCCGTCGTGAACGAGACGATGTCGATGATGCCCCACGGCGTGTAGCCGATCAAGTCGACTCCGTCATAAACGACCGCTTGTTTGAGCTGCTCGATGTGGGCCTTCAAGTAATCGATGCGGGCCGCGTCGTGAATCTTTCCGTCGATGATCTCATCGACGGCGCCAAAACCGTTCTCGACGATAAAGAGCGGGATCTGATAGCGGTCGTACAACCGGTTCAGCACGTAGCGAAGACCGACCGGATCGATCGCCCAACCCCAGTCGCTCGACTTGATATATGGGTTCTCGACACCGTTCGGCAGACCGCCGTTGACGATGTCGCCGCTGTTGTCGGCGACGACGTCGCTCTTCACGGTCGTCGACATGTAGTAGCTGAAACCGAGGTAGTCGACAGTCCCGTTCTTCAAGATGTCGTCGTCCCCGTCCAGGAACGGGATGTTGTAGCCTTCACGCTCGAACTCGTTCAAAGCGTAGCTCGGATAGAACCCACGTACTTGCACGTCCGGGAAGAAGTAGCGCTGGCGCATCATCTCCTCGGCGAGCATGACGTCGTCCGGGTTCGACGAATACGGATAGATCGGCACGTGCGATACCATCGCCCCGATCTCGAAGTCCGGGTTGATCACTTTCCCTTTCGCGACGGCGAGCGCGCTCGCGATCAACTCATGGTGACCCGTCTGATACATGACCTCACGGGCGTTCTCGCCTTCCTCGACGATGACGCCTGAGTTCGTCCAGAGGAAGAGCGGGTTGTTGACGTCCATCTTGTTATTGATCTCGTTGAACGTCATCCAATATTTGACCTTGTCTTTGTAACGGTCGAAACACACCTCGGCGAAGCGGACGAAATGGTCGACGACGGCCCGGTTACGGAACCCGCCGTACTCACGGGCGAGGTGGAGCGGCATCTCGAAGTGTGACAACGTGATGATCGGCTCGATGCCGTGCTTCAACAGCTCATCGAACAAGTCATCGTAAAACTTGAGCCCGGCCTCGTTCGGTTCGGCGTCGTCACCGTTCGGGAAGATGCGGCTCCAGCCGATCGACGTCCGGAGACACTTCAAACCCATCTCGGCAAACAAGGCGACGTCCTCTTTATAGCGGTGGTAGAAATCGATCGCCTCATGGTTCGGATAAAACTCGTCCGGCCCGACCTTGTCCGTGATTCGACGCGCGACGCCGTGGGCGCCGGCCGTCAAGACGTCAACGACGCTCGGTCCTTTGCCGTCGGCGTCCCAGCCGCCTTCAAATTGGTGAGCGGCGAGGGCGCCACCCCATAGAAAATCTTTAGGTAATGTCTTCATTATAGTTCCTCCTTATTTGTTCACAATCGTGAGCATCGGCTTCGTTGTGTCTGTCTCATCGCTTGGTTGAACGAGTACATCGGCGTAAGTCGAGCTGTTCGTCACGATGACTGGTGTGATACTTGATAAGTTATGGGCGGCAATCATGTCGCGATCGAACGTCATCAATACATCGCCCGCTTTGAAGCTGTCCCCATCTTTGACGTGGACAGTGAACGGTTTCCCATCGAGCGTCACGGTGTCGAGGCCGATGTGAATCAAGAGTTCGATCCCTGAGTTCGAACGCAGTCCGATTGCATGTTTCGTCGGTGCGACCATGACGACTGTCCCGTCGAACGGTGCAATAATTTCATTCCCGTCTGGTTCGACGGCGTAACCTTTCCCCATTGCACCCGAGCCGAACACGTCGTCCGGGACATCACTCAAGGCGATGACTCGGCCTGAGAGCGGTGCAGAGATCGTTTCTTCTTGGACGACCGTCGCGCTCGCTTCCGCTGTCGCTGGCGTCGCCAATTCTTCATTTGCCTGTTTGGCAGTGTCTTCCCCGAAACCGAAGATTTGAATCAAGACGACCGGGAGGATGATGGCAATCGCCGTCCCGATCAACAGTCCCCAAATCGATGTCGGCACGTCTTCACTGATTCCGTTCACAAGAGTGAGTGGACCCGGGAGTCCGGCGTAGGCGAAGTAATATGGGTTGAAGAAGCTGGCGACGATGGCACCAATCGCTCCCGAGATACATCCGAAGATGAACGGTTTCTTAAAGCGGAGTGTCACCCCGTAGATAGCAGGCTCGGTAATCCCGAACAGCCCAGTGATCCCAGCCGAGACACCGACTTTTTTGACTTCCTGACTCTTCGCTTTCAAAATGACACCGAGAACGGCACCGACTTGGGCGATGACGGCGATCGTCTGATACGCTTGGAACGAGTCACGGCCGTATAAGTCGAAGTTTGCGAGCACCATCGGCGTCACGCCCCAATGGACCCCGAAGATGACGACGACTTGCCAGAGCCCCCCGATGATGGCGCCGGCGAGCAACGGCGCGTTTTCAGCTAAGAAGTTATAGCCGTTGGCGATCCCGACCGCACCCATCGTCGTGATTGGTCCGATGACGAGGATCGTGAGCGGCACCATGAGCACCAAACTGAAGAACGGCACAAATAGAGGACGAATGACCTCATTCATATGCCGGTTCAAGAACCGCTCGACGTAAGACAAGATCCAGACGAGGAAGAGCGGTGGCAAGACCGATGACGTGTACGTCGTACCGGACAAGGCAATCCCAAGGAAGCTGATCGTCTCCCCTGACGTGATGCGTGCCGCCATCTCGGCCCATGTCGGACTGACCAAGGCCGCACTTGCCGCGACGGAAATGAACGTGTTCGTCTTGAAGTGTTTTGATGCCGTGATGGCGATAAAGATTGGTAAGAACGTGAACGGTGCCCATGAGATGAAGCTGAACACTTCGTACGTTCCCGTCTCGGCGAAACCTTCGAACAACAATGTCGTTAAAATGAGTACCCCTTGCAAAATCCCGGCTGCCGCTAAAATATAGATGAACGGCGCGAACACCGCGGACATCGTCGCGATGATCCGGTTGAGTATCGTTCCTTTTTGGTCCGCCTCCGTTTCAGTGCCTTCGATTTTTACGAGCTGCGTGAACTCCTCGAACACTTCTCCGACGTGCTGTCCGATGACGACCTGGAACTGTCCGCCCGTCTCGACGACCGTGATGACGCCTGGCATCGCCATGACACGCTCTTTCGCCTGCGGGTTTGACCGCTTCAAGACGAGACGAAGCCGTGTCGCACACCGGGCTGCGTTGATGATGTTGTCTTCCCCGCCGACAGCCTCCAAGATGTCCTTGGCGAGTTTTGAATAATCCCGAACTTTACTCAAGTGAATACCCTCCTTTTTTCATAACGCTTACATTTTGTACACCCTTACTATAATTGTACCGGTACAATTAATCAATAACGATACAATAAAAAAGTTTGTGAACGTTTAGCAAACATGTGTGTGGTATAATGAAGGCAACATTTTCAAGTAGATGAGGGATGAACGTGCTAAAATACCAACAGATTGCAGCAGAGATCGAACAGTACATCAATCAACATGATTTGAAACAAGGCGATAAACTTCCCGTGCTCGAACAGTTGATGAGCCAATATGCCGTCAGTAAGAGCACGGTGACGAAAGCGCTCGAACTGCTCGAACGGCGTGGGGTAGTCTTCCAACTTCGCGGGAGCGGCATCTTCGTCCGGCGTCATAACCGCCCGGGCTACATGAGCCTGTTCTCGACGCAAGGGTTCAAGAGCAATCTCGGCGACCGCGTCTTGACGTCGGACGTGCTCGACGTCTCGGTCACAAAACCTGACGAGACAGTTGCGCAGAACCTCGGGATCGACGTGACGGACGACGTCTATCACGTCGAACGGGTCCGCTTCGTCGATGGCGAGGTGCTTTGTCACGAGGAGTCGTATTACGTGAAGCAAATCGTCCCGTATTTGAACCGGGAGATCGTTGCCGACTCGATCTTCGATTATGTCCAGAGCGCGCTCGGCGTCACGATCGGCTTCTCCGACATGTACATGCAGGTCGGTCGGTTGAACGCGACGGAAGCCGGATACCTCGGCTTGCAGGCGGACGACCCGACGCTTCGCATCGAGACGATCTTTCATCTCACGAACGGGAAGCCGTTCGACTACTCCCGTATCACCTATCATTACGAGCACTCGCAGTTCGTCGTTCAGGCGAACGGGCCGTACATGTGAAAACACCGCTCCTACGCATTGGCGTAAGGGCGGTGTTTTTGTATAACCGTAATCTATTTGGACTGTACTTGAGTCAGGTGTCGATACGCATCGACTGAATACGAATCAATCTTACACGTCTCATTTATATGAGTATGTATCTCCGTTTTGGTAGGGAAACTGTATGGGCTGAATACGATATCACATGAGGCCTGGGCGATGTGATGCAATAGCTGTTCGACAACTACATACACTTCAGCCAAGTGTTCCGGACTCAATCGGACGTCCGGGGTGACGAGATAACTGACATGAATCACGTTTTCTTTTGATTCAAAAATAGAAGCCTCATGTTCAGAAAACCACGGATAATCGGTGAGATCACTCCGCCTTCTCTCATCTTTGATGATGAGGAATGCGTCACTCTCGTCGAGTTGCACTCGCCAAACTTCACTATCGATTGATTTGAATTCTCTAAGTATGTTCAAGTCAACTCTCCCCAGACGGATTTTCGAGATACATTCCGATATTCAAAAGCTGTTCTTTCAGGTGCTGAAGATTTATATTCGTATGAATCCCCATCAAATAATCGTATCCGATAAACACTTTAAACGGTTCATCTTTATGATGCGATTCATTCCCAACGAGTTGCGCATAAAGCTCTTCTCGCAACATCAAGCGAATCATATGTTCGATTCTCCACCCAGTCAGCACAGTTCCTTTCTTTACCCGTTTATACAAATCTCTCGTTTTTGCAGTATAAACGATTTCCGAAAGGTCAGGCCGTTGAATTTCATGACGTGAAAGTCGACCTCGCTTCTCAATATAAGACACTCTTAGGGAAATCACATTGCAATGCTTCATGATCCACTTGACCGAGGTCACATAGGCATCTTCAACTCTCATGTACTCTTCAAAGTGAAGCGTGATGCCTTCAAACGACTTTCCGATATCAGAAATGGCTGTCCATTCATCCTTTTTGTATCCATAGGGCTCGTCTCGAAAAGCGGGATTGTATTTGGTTATTCTATATCGGTACATAACTTCACCTGATTTCTGTATGTTCTCTTACTCTAAATGCCAAACAAGATCAGCGAGGTATAACCTTATGGCTTGATGCGTTGTGTAGTTTTCGAAACAGTCTCTTATTCTTCAGACTGAACAAATTTTCCGCCAAACGTCCATCCATTTTGTTTCAACATTTTTTCAAACTGTTCATTGAACCGGTTGATATCAATAGGCTTATTCTTTTTTCGATGCAAGACTACACCATCGATTAATAAGGAGGGTGACATCGACGGATTCGCTTCCCATACGGGTTTCCATGTCGCGTCCTTTTCATATTCTCTCGATGGACGATCGCCGACCAACTGTTCCTCGGAAAACCCGAAACGAATCACATTTCGCTGCGCCGTTCGTAAAGAAACACCGTTTGCCCCTCCCCAATCGTCGGGGCCTACGCTATCATCCTCCCAAAAGCAGTTCGGACAAATCAAAAACGTTCCGGGCGGCTTTTCCTCCAGCGTTTTGTAACCACAACAGAGACACGTATATGTTTTCATTTGTACAGCTCCATTTCGTAAAAAATATGCAACAAGCAATGTAAAAACACTGCTTACTACTTCAAAACCGCTTAATCACTCCGTTCACATGGTCGAGAAAGTGATACACGTCGTGCGCATCATACGCCAGTGCGAAGTTTCCGAAGATATGAGGATGATACTCTCCCATGAACGTTTCAAGTGTCTGTACAGATGTAGGGGATGAGAGGGACTGCCAAAACCCGCTTGCTTTCAGATTGCCGAGCTGGGGCAGCAGCTTGTCTTTAATCAACTTCTTCCAGTCGTCATCATGAAGCGTCAATCGATACACTTTCTCCCTCGGGCCGAACGTTCCTCCGAGACAGAACGTCAACTCGATTGGAAACATACCCTTTGTCACGTGGTGAAAGAACGTCTCATAATCCGCTGTGTCAATCGACTCAACGGATTCGATTGTCGTCCCTTGGAGTGTCAGTCCCTCACGGTAATAGCTCACCAGCAAATCCGTTTCATTTGAGAACGTGACGACGTCTTGGCGATGTTCGTCACGGGAAAGTGTCAGCCATGGGGCGATCGTCTCATGATTATGAACGATTCCGGATGTGACAGAATCCTCTTCTAAGCGTTCAAACGAGAAACGATGTCTCTTCGGCAACAGTACCTTTGTTTTCCGCTCCACGCGTAACGGGAACTCTGCGTCGGCGAGATGTCGGTAAATTAGGCGATTTGCTTCTCCCTCTTTGAATGCATGGCTCGGTAAAATCAGCATCTCTGTCTGATGATAGAGGATTCGACAAAGTTTCAAGTCCGGCTCTTTCTCGTAGTCCGTAAAACATGTCGCGATGTCCGAGACGTCTAGCGTCACACGAGTGATTCGGTCTCTCTGTTTACACACCTCAATCGGATGCATCCAGACATACACCGTCTCAACGACCCCAGATGATGCGGCATCGACATAGACGTCTCGCGTGAACGGATGCAAGATGAGGTAACGTAGTATCGTTACATCGGTAAAACCCTTATCGATCTGTATGTCATCCGAATGAAATGAAAAGATGTCAGCATCTTGTCGACGAATCGAGCGATACACCTCATCAAGCCTTTGATCATAGACTTGGTCGAATTCATAACGGTCGATTTTCCATAACGTCCCATCGTTCGAACGTGATAATCTTTCCGTCTTTTGTTCAAATTTATCCGTGTCCACTGCGTGTCGACGCACAAATAAAGCCGTGGTCGCGTCAACTTCACGTAACCACGGACGTTTCACATTCACCTTTTCCATCGCCTCCGGTAAAAAAGATAACCGAGCGGGAGTCCCGTCAACAACGCGAGTCCAATCATCCGAAAAGATTTCGGCTCTATCGTCTGAACGTCACCTGAACCACCAGTAAGGGCATCCTCCACAGAACCTTGATCGTTTGAATGTGTTTCGACCAAGAGTTTCTGATACATCTCGAGCGTGATCGTGTCTCCGCTGATGAACCGTTTCGCATCGGTCGTCATGGCGGTCAACGTCTCCCCGTTTAAGTCAAACCAGGCATTCTCTTGAGCAGAATGGACGAGTGAGCCGGACACATCAGCTAAGGCAATGGCCAACTCGTCGCCATACCCGAACGTGGAGAAGGCGAAAATGCCCGGTTCTTGCTCCCACGTACCGATGACGTTTCTCGGCTCCCCATCTTGTAGGACGGCTGATACGTACTCCTTGCTCGAGACGAACGTACACATTTCGTCCAACGAATAACAGGATTGCGCGGCAATCAATACTTCATGGAGCGGACCGAACGAGACGGTGCGACTTTCCGTCAAGTGATAGTTACTCGGGTCGTCTCCTTCGATATGGTCGAGGACGATTGACTCGAAATGTTCTTCAGCGAAACGCTCCGCGGATCGTTCTGTCGGCGCCGCAGCTGCCGACGTAGCACCGAGCGTGAAGACCCCGGCTAAAGCGAATGTTGTGATCAGGCGGAACATGTTTCTTTCTCCTTTCAACCGACAGACATTTGTTTTAGGAATGACGCATCAATCCGAATCAGTTCCGCATGTGGATGTTTTTGGCGCTCGATGATTCGGCCAAACCGTTTTGAGGCGACGAATCGATTCGACTCGTGAATCCACGCCAGGCGCACGAGTGCGAGGCGCAACTGCTTACGACCGTCACTCATCCGAAGGTGATCGACTTTATTATCAGCATCTAGGCGATTGATGAACAGCTCGACTTTACACTCTTCCTTCACCAAATAGGATACCAGATAAGCGGCCTGTTGAATCAACTCTTCGTAACGGGCGTGGAGACCATTCCCGAGCGGACCGCTCAAGTCAAGCATCAATGTGAACATATCGAGGTTTTGGCGCTCATATACTTTCGCCTGTAGCTTCCCTGTCTTGGCTGTAGCGACCCAGTCAATTTGTTTCACCGGCTCTTGCTCATATTGTTTTGAGCTTTGGATCATCAACGGGTCGTGGAGCGGTGAATGTTTGACGAGTCGGTCCCCCATCCTTACCAGGCGTGAATCGGAAGTAGATAGGTCGCTTCGTCACGAAGTTGTAGGGAATGCACGCGCTGATTTTCGTCAAACATCACCCTTCATAATCACAGCTCAGTAATCCTTCCTTTAAACAAAAGCCCCCAATCAATAGAGCGAACTGATTGGGGACCGGGTATCACGACTGCGATACTGGAAAATCATGTGACTTGTTTCGTCATTGCTGAAGAATCTCTTGATATTTGTAGCCCTCTAAGATTTCATGATCTTCTTTGAATGTCCAATCTTGAATCGAAAGCTTTGGATTTGATTCTAAGTAATGGTTGAGAATATCTTTTCCTAAAATATAGTTACTCCAGCGAGGAAGATTCTTTTGCTCATTACCGATAACAAAATCGTTAAATGTTGTTTCATAATCATTAACAAGGTTGGCTACATGCTCCTTCGTCTTCTCATCCATTGGTTCATGCCAAGGAGGTGAGACGCCTTTGACAATTCGATCTGCAAAAGCATCTGCTTTCCCTTCTAATATGACAGAATTTAAAACCGAACTAACCATAAAGTTTGGTGTGTCGCGAAGAATCAAGTGATGATATTCATGTGCAGTCGCATAAGCAAGGATATCTTTATCGAAGTCTTCATTCAGATAAAAGACAAAAGTATCTTTATATGCATTTCCACTAATCCCACCCAGTGACTCACCGATAAATGCAAATTCTGAATTGATTGGTACGAGAAAAATCGTACTTTTCTTTTTAGGAAGTGCCTGATGGGAAGCGATGTAAGTTTTTATAATCATTTCTTCAATCTCACCATGTTTGCTCATCAGCACATCGATTCGATTTAGGAGTTGTTGCTCATAGGATGTCGATTTCATCAAAAAGTTGCCTTTCAAATCCGCTGTTCCGAACTTCTCCTCTTCTCCAATCTTCCCTATGTAATCGAGAACAAATTCTCTAAAAAATTTCTTTTTCTGTTCTGAATCATTCGTCTCTAGAGATGCCTCCAAATACTTTTGATACTGTGTGTAAAGTGGCACGATTTTTAATTCACTATCGTCGCTTATTTTTATAGTCTTAGGCTGCACGTTAACGTTCTCTTTTATAGCTTCGACATTTTCTTTGTCACCAATGTATGCCGATAAAAGAATCAAAGGAATACAAAGTAGAAGAAGTGTGAATCTTTTCAACTGAACGACCTCCGTCTCTTTTTAAACCATCAAACATTTATCGTGAGCTTTTATCATGATGATGTTTTTTCTCTTCGAAAGACTGTGTAGTAAAGATTATGAGTCATCTTCCTTTTACATGTTAAATTGTACCATATTTTCTATCAAGTTACCTTTCGACATTTTAATCAACTTGTAAATATCACTGTTGTTTTTGGGTTTACGTTGAGACGTTGTGCTTAACTTCCTATTATTCGTCATACAAAAAAGTTGCCCGTTCATTGAACGAGCAACCAGACTTCTCCACTATGCATATAATCTTCATCTTGAATCAGTTCGTGGAACCGATGCACCTCGACATCCGCTGAGGCGACGAGCTTTTGTTGAAACACATCATCTAAGGGCAAGGGTGTCCATGTCTGTTCTGGCGAGTCACGTTCCATAAACGTCTTCAGTCGTGCATCATTTTCAAACACGAGGAGTTCGGACTGCCAAAGCGTCGGAAGGTCCAACAAGACGACCCGGTTCCGCTCCTCTTCTCGGAGACGCACGAGACGGGAGGCCCCCTCCATCATTGCCTCGATGACCGCATATTGAATCCGGCTGTTCTCCTGCACCGACAGTAAGAACGATTGATCAATTGGGATTTTGTTGTGCCAATACCCGTCATGGAACGTCGTCGGGAACGGATGGGTCTGGTCTTCGATATACATGTGCAACCGTTTCAATCTTCGTCTGATACCGCGCACTTTCGCTCGTCTCTTCAAGATGTTCTTCCCAATATGGAGTCGACTTGCTGCTGGTGATGCCGGTCATGTCCGATGAACTCGGTGACGATATAAGTAAGCGTATACGGAACACCCTGATGCGGGCAATGGGTCACCCCGTTCGCCGTCGTGTGCGAAGTCAGCGTCTCTTGACGCAATGACCGCAGCACTTCTATGAGTGAACTTCGACTCTTTTTGGCTAATTGGAGAACGTTTTCTCCCGAGAGACGTTTCGCTTTTTGGGTCGCCCGCGCGTTAAACGAGTCGAACTCAGGGAAGATCATCCCTTCTCCGTTCTTCACGGCTGGGATGATGACGTTCAACAGATGGTTGTCCCAATGGGCGATGTGAAGGACGACTGTTTTGATTGACCATTTGTCGGTCGCAATTGGCTTTTCCCACATCGATTCATCCAATCTCTCTAGCGTGTTTAGCCAATCTGTATAGGATGCAAATTCGTCGATGACGTTTGAACGATTAGTCATGAATCTGTCCCTCCTCAATTCATAAGGTAAGGAAATTGTATCATGTTCGATTACTTCTGTTCCGGTCATATTTTTTTATCCTTGGTCAATCAAGGAACGCTTGACGGAAGCGATTGATTCTCACAATGATGACTTATACATCTAGCGAGATGGACACTTTCTTTTTGAATTGTGGAGTTATCCCGTCGATTGAAATCGAACCGTAAGTGACCGTTAAGCCTTCTGGCGTCGGGACAATAGAAAGGGAAAACGCATTTAGCCAGTCCGCTGACGTCGGAAATACCCCAGGGGCCCAATCCAGTTCAAGTTCGTGCCCAGCAATCGCGTAGGAGAATGGCACATGACGATACACGTCGACGAGCAGTCGTTCGATTTGCTGTGTGAACGCGGATCTCGATGCAGGATGTGAAACGACATCCCCCCAGTTCAAATCGATGAGAATCCCGACATAAGTGTCCATCACTTGAAGGGACACGGTCATCACCATATCCACGCCTCCAAAATAGTTACTTCGTAAATGGATAGATCCGTAATGCCCGATCCGAGCAAAGTCGGTATCTGTCGTTGTCGTCCAATCGTTCCCCGCTTCATCCTGACTGAATGTCACGTTTATGATTTCTCCACCGCTACTTAACAGTTCCTCACATACATTTTGAGCAAGTTTAGGTAACGGATAATGGTTCGGATAAGCCATCCCGATGGAAATGAATCCGCCTGCTTGATCCATTCGAACACCTCCTTTTTCAATCATACAAAAAACGGCACCGTTAGGAACGGTACCGCGCTATGTTTGAGCCTCAGATGTTTATGCTAATGACGCCCTATTCATTCACTGCTTCGATCCATCCTGCATCGTTCGCATCATGCGAGTGATTCGCTTACGCGAAAGCAGTCGGGGCAGGAAGGCAACGAGCCGATTCCGTCTCCCTGGGATGATCAAGGTCTTTCCGTTCATAAAGCCACGATACCCGATATCCGCGACCCGTCCTGCTTCCATGATCGTGCCCGTTTGAAACAGTTTTGACGCCTGCATCCCGGAGCGGTCGACGAAACCAGTCGATGTTAACCCTGGACATAAAGCGGTCACCGTCACGTTCGTCCCGCTCACTTCATTTTCGAGCGCTTCTGAAAACGACAACACGTATGACTTCGTCGCGTGGTACACCGACATCAACGGTCCCGGGAAAAAACCGACCATGGAAGACACATTCATGATGCCCCCTTGATTCCGTTCAACCATACCGGGTAAAAACAATTTGGTCATCACCGTCAACGCCTTGATGTTGACGTCAATCATATTCACCTCTTGGTTCATATCTGTCTCTAAGAACGTCCCGTACAGACCGAACCCGGCATTGTTGACCAAGTAGTCCACGTGGATCCCATTCTCCTGGAGCTCCTTGTAAATCGCTTCTGGCACTCCCGGTGACGCGATGTCTTTGGCGATGACGGTGACGGTGACGCCGACACCATGATTGATCCGATAATCTTTAGCGATTTCTAACAGTTTCGCTTCATTCCGTGACACGAGTACCATCTCATGTCCATCCCGGGCAAAGCGATCGGCCAATTCTTTGCCGATCCCACCTGACACGCCTGTGATGAGAACCGTTTTTTTCATGGCAGTCTCTCCCTCTTTTTCTGCTACAAGCAGTAGTCTCACATACTTCAGAACGTAATGATGACCTTTCCTTTCGGCCGACCCGTCGCAACTAACTGTAGTGCTTCGTTCACTTCATCAATCGTAAATCGTTTCGGATGAAGGGCAGGAACGACTTGGTTCGCCTCCACGACGCTCGTGATTTCTTTGAGTTGTACCCCATTCGCACGTACGAAGATGAAGCGGTATTCGACGTCATGTTTTTTGGCCATCCGGTCATATTTCGCACCCGCCATCGAAAAGATCGTTTGTTTCCAGAACGGGAGCTGTCGGTCTTTTGCGAAACGTTTATTCGGTCCTGTCCGCAAAGACAGGAGTCGTCCGCCTCGTTTGAGGATGCTCAGCTCTTTCTTGAATTCTGTCGGCCCTAACGTATCGATGACATAATCCACGTTTTTCAAGACATCCTCATAGTTTTGCGTCGTATAATCCAAATATTGATCGGCACCGAGCTTCAGCGTCCGTTCGCGTGACTCCGCATTTCCACTGACGATCACTGTCAGACCTAACGACTTCGCGAGCGGAACGGCCATTTGACCGAAACTACCCGATCCTCCCGGAATGAACACAGATTGTCCAGACTGGACGTTTAATTCTTCATGTAGTCCTTGGTAGGCTGTGAGTCCCGTTAAAGCGACAGCTGCTGCCTCTTCGTAAGATAAGTTTTTTGGCATCCTTGCGATGGCAGATGCATCGACTGCTACATATTCAGCGATGGCCCCGATTTTTTCGATCGGCAGACGCGTGTAGACGTCATCCCCGACGGAATAACCGGTCACATGTTTCCCGACCTGTTCGACGACACCCGCCAGTTCGTTCCCGATTGTCAGCGGGAAAGCATAATCTTGAATCAGTTTTACGCTACCGGTCATGATCAACATCTCGAGTGGATTGATGGCGGCGGTCTTTACCTTGATCAACACATCATTGTCCCCGATGTCCGGAACACGTACCTCGTTCACTTGCGCTTCGATTACTTTCGAATATCGACTGATTTGAGCTGCTTTCATCATTTTGTTCATGATTGACTCTCCTTTGTTTGTCTCGACAGATGATCAAATCGCATCTGAATCGAGGAATAGGTTGACGTGTGCGGCAAATCGTTCGGGGAACTGGAACAGATGACCGTGTCCAGAATCCGGATAGACGATCAATTGTGCGTTCGGTATTTTTTCGGCCAAAATGTAACTATTTTCAGTCAGCACCATGACATCTTTAATCCCATTTGTCACGAGGACAGGTTGTTCGATCGCATGTAGCCATGCATAGTCTTCGTCCGGCTTTTGTTGCGCCCATTTCGCAACGGCTTGTAACTGTGCACCCTAAGTATGATAAAAACCTGTTGACGTTTTTTAGAATGAACGTTCTAAAAAGAGTAAAAAAAGAAAGTCAGTCCAACACGCGAAGTGCCAACGCGATGATGCTTTCTAATTCTTTTTGCGTGTAGTTCGTTTTGATCAAGACACGAAGACCGATCAAGTTGTTATGCAAGAAACGCGCCGTCTGTTCCGCATCGATGTCGGTTGACAGTTCGCCAGTGCGTTGCCCTTGTTGAATCAACTCTTGGAACATGTTCTCGGTCCGATGGAACATCGTCGTCGCCATCCGGTCGATTTCTTGGTCCACGAGCGACAATTCGACGGCCGCATTGACGGATAGGCACCCTTTCGGATACGTTTCAGAAGACCGCAGGATGAAGCGGAACACGTCCTCGATGGCTGATTTGATGGACTCATGTTGACGAATAATCGTCTCCATCTCATGCGTGATGAATTTTTCATACTCGCCGAGCGATGCTAAGAACAACGAGCGTTTGTCGCCAAACGTGTCGTAAATGCTTCGTCGATGAATGCCCATGTGGTCGACCAAGTCTTGCATCGATGTTTTCTCATACCCTTGTTCCCAAAACAATTCCATCGCTTTCTTTAATACAATCGTTTCGTCAAACTCTTTACTTCTAGCCATCTCGATCCTCCTTTGGTTACCACATAGTTTTAGAATGAACGTTCTAACTACACCCTCACTATATCCTTTCTAGAACGATTAGTAAAGAATAAAGTTGATTACACGAAAGAAGAGGAGCATCATCCTCCCAGGACGAAGCTCCTCTTCTCGTGATTATCTCCCCAATCGTTAGGAACAAGTTTCTACTGTCGATTGGAGAGCATATGCTGAACGGTCCCGTTCAGCATGTTTACAGCCAGACTGGTAAAGAAAAGAAAACCAAGAACAATACGGTCAAGACACCGACGACCGGACTGAGCGAGCGATAGCCCTTCTTGAACAAGACGATCATCGTATAGGCGATGAAGCCGAGCCCGATGCCATCGACGATGGAGTACGTGAACGGGATCATGATAATGACGAGGATCGCCGGGAAGGCCTGCTCCCAATTGTCGAGCGGCAGATGCTTCACGTTCTGGAACATCATCATACCGATGATGATCAAGACCGGCGCGATCGCCGTCACCGGAATGATCGCGAACAGCGGCAACAACAACAGCGAGACGACGTATAGACCTGACGTCACGAACGACGAGATGCCGCCGCGTGCGCCGACCGAGATGCCGGCCGCGACCTCGACCGTCGAGACGGTCGGGCTCGAGCCAAACATGGCACCCGCCATCGTCGACAACCCTTGGGCGATCAAACCTTTCGGGGCTTGATCGTCCTTGCCGATCGCCCGCGTCTGATTCTGGATCAGGCTGATGTTCTCGATCAACAAGACGAGCGTCAACACGCCGACCGCGATCAGGAAGATCGGTGATGTCGACTGCGCGAACGACACGTTGCCGAACACGGTACCGAACGACTCGAAGAACGGTGTGAGCGCGAACTCACCTGTCCAGTCGAGCGTGCCCGTGACAGCGCTCAAGCCGACACCGAACGCGATCGTCCAGAGGAAGCTGCTCGGTCCCATCTTCAAGAACAAAAGAATCGCGACGAATAGCGTCAGGAACGCGACCTGCACCGGTCGCTCCCCGAGGTCTCCGATGTGGAGCAGTGCCCCGCCACCGCCCGAGACGATCCCTGCCGCTTCGAGCCCGATCAAGATGAGGAACAGGCCGAGCCCGACCGTCAGTCCGTCATGAATGATCGGCGGGAACGCGTTCGCGAGTTTCCTCGCCACTTTCGTCACCGTCATGAGGACGACAAGCGCCCCCGAGACGAGCGAGACGGCGAGCGCACTCTGCCAGCTCAATCCCATCTGCAAGACGAGCGTGTACGTGAACAACGCATTGATGCCCATACCAGGTAGGAGCAACAACGGTAAGTTGAACAGTCCCGCGATGAACGTCCCGATGATGCTTGTCAAAATCGCTCCGACGAGCGCTCCCTCGAACGGGAGTCCGGCTTGTGTCAAGATTGCCGCATGTACGGCCGGGATGTATGCTGTCGCCAGAAAGTTCAGCACGCCCCCGTATGTTTCTGTTTTCCATTCTGTTTGTTTTGCCATAGGAATCAATCCTTTGTTGGCACCCTCACCCACCCATGTGGTTACACACGAGACTCATTATATCCTGTCTGACTTCAGACATGCAACACTATCGTAGTTCAATTCCACCTTTGGACCCAGTGTTGAGACGACTCCATCTAAAGGTTCATTTTATAAAATAAGAACAAACGTTCTTATTTTCAGCATCTATTTTAGTCGGAATCTGCTATAATGAAGAGGCAGGTTAACACAGCAATAGTGGGGTCAGCCGCCAATTCCGCAATGGAGGAAGGCGGTGGTGCGGATGGAACAACTATGGACCTGGGTCGGCGATTACGTAATCGTCCCGATCCTCGCTCCGATCATTGTTCACTTGGTAATCTACCAATCATCCGATCGTGCAAAGTCTGAACGCACAAAAAAATGACCCCCTCGGCGCAATGAGATGGGTCACTTTCTGATTCACTAACCATTGTGGCGGCTGGGCCACTCTTAAAGTGGTAGCCTGTAAGCCAGAGGCCGGTGTATCGAGCACCGGTCTCTTTCTACTTGCATCATACCATATTTGTTCCCGGTTTTCAGTATTAGAAACACAAAAAACATGAAGTTGACGTGACGAACACCGGGTGATTTAACCCGGTGTTTTCATATCTTCTTCTACCGTGTAGCGGGAGAACCATTTCAACATGGCATCCGCCTCTTGTTTCGGGATATCCTCGATCATTTCATTCGATAAGACACCACGAGTCGAGAACAGGACGTTGCATACATCGAAACGGCGCTGAAGCGGCGTCTGTGTCACTTGGACCTGTTCAATCCGCGGCTTGTCCGTCAAAAATGAGTGGACGTTGAACGCACCGGTCCGGAGCTCGACGAAGCGACCGTTCCGAGCGTAGCGCGTCGTCATATAGCTCAACAGGCGGCCGCCAATGATGATGGCCCACAACAGGACGAGCCACCAGGCGTAATCGCGGAAGAAATAGAGGACGACACCACTGATGATGAGACCGAACCAACTGATCCGCATCAGCTTGATCCAAAGCGACCGTGTCGGTAAACGATGGAGCGTGTCGGCCCATGTGAACTGGTTGAAGTGCTCGTTCAGCACGGCCATCGCCTTGTCCCGTTTGACGAACGGGAGGATCGTCGATGACTCGTCTTTCAACTCGTCCATCGTGCCCGCAGCGACGAGCTCGACGCCGACGATATTAAACCAGCGCCGGATGAACGTCTCTTTGATGCGGATCGCTTGAATCTTCTCGTACGGGATCTCTTTCGCCGAGCGGTTCAAGAGCCCTTTCTCGACACGAATCCGATCGCCTCTTCGTTCGAGTTGGAAGTTCCCATATTTCAAGAAGTTGATGACCATGCCGATGATGACAGACAGGAACAAGACAGTAAGGACAAGCACGCCGATGGCGATGATCGAGGCGCTGATGACCCACTCCCCGACTTGATCAAACGTCCCATCAAGGTTGATGAAGTCATCGATCGAGGACACGACCGTCGAGGCGACCGGGAAGATGGCGAATACCGACAGTGACGTCAGCGAGGCGATGATGATCTCGCGGGTCGAGATGGCATACAACAAACGGCTCGCCGGTTTTTCAATCGCCACCGGTGCAGATGTCGTGTCTGTCTCCTCTTCCACGGGTAAGTCCGTTTCAGTCTTCCGATGACGGACCTGGTCGAGGATGTCCTCGAGCCGCTTCGCCTCGTTCGGGAAGACGCCGGCCAGTTTGAACGAGGCGTCATCACTGTTCGCGTTCGTGTCGAACGTCAACTCGACGACACTGAGCAGACGGTAAAGAAACGGGCTGTTCGAATGGACGCTCTGGATCTTATAGAGCGGGAGCGACTTCTCTTTTTTGATCCAGTTCCCGTCGATGATATACATCGTCTTGTCGTCCAAGGCGTAACGGAAATTGCGCCAGCCGAAGAACTTTTGGATCACGTCGAGCAAGAGGAAGAGCAAGATCCCGACGCGCAAGATGATGCCGAACGTCGAGCTCCAATCGTTGTTGATCACAAATAGCAGTACGAGCGGGATGATAAATGACTTGATGACCTCTAGTACACGTAACAGTAAAACGCGAGTCGGTAGACGATGCCAAGTGAGCGTCGCTTCCGTCATACGACATCCTCCTCCTCGATGCGGGCATAGACTGCGATCTGTTCACGGAGCGTCTTCGCGAACGACTCCTCGATCGCATAGATATCATGCGATCCGGCCGCAGTGCCGATCGTGATCGTCTGTAAACCATACTTCCGGAGCAGCGGTCCTTGTTGGGCGTGGACGTACTGTACTTTCGTCATCGGGATCAACACGTCGTGTGTCGTGATGATGCCGTGGTGCAGTCGAATCTCGAGCGGTCGCACGTCATACGTGAAGCGCTCTTGTTTCCACTTTTGGAAGACGACGATGTCGATCACGCTATAGATGAGATCGATGGCGAGCAAGGCGTACATCGTATATTGGAGCCATGTCGGCCAGTCGAAATAGTGCGAGGCGACGACGAGACCGCCGGTGATGACGAGACCGATCAAGTAAAAGATAGCGCTAGACAACCGGAACACGGTCCGTGCTTCGATCGGTAGTTTTTCGCTGAGTGATGCTGGTACTGTTTCTATGTCTGACATTGGTGTTTCCCCCTATCCGTTCGGACGCGTTGTCCGTTCTCCTTCTAGTATACGGCTCATCCCTCAAAAAAGTTTCACCTTGATACTGTGAAACTGTTCAACCGGTCCCAATCGATGTCTGACTCGTCGGACCTGAACCGGATGTTCCAGAACTTCGGCATATGCTGTAAATGAGTCTGCATTCGCTTCTCTCCGCATCGCTTAAGATTTCTTTATTATACGACGAATTAAAAAGTTGGTGGTTAACGGCCTCTAAATGTATTTAAATTCAATTATTGACATTATTTTTTTATAATGGAATATTTAAGTATAAATTAACTTACTCTACTGAATTCGTTTGAAAGATTGATTTATGCTTTTACCTTTTCGAAGAATAAAATGAAGGAGGGTTTATGCAGAAAAGAAGAATGTATTATTTCATCATATCGACCTTGATCATCGTCGCTTTAGTTAAGATCGGCGGGACTTTCCTTTATGGAATGATTGTAGATCGTCCCACCCAACAAGACATGTCTGGGAAGCCAAGGTATATCGACGGTGAGTCGGCAACCTTTGATAAAGTAGACAATCTAGAGGACACTAATGATATAGCGAAATGGGATGATCTTTTGTCGAAAGAACGCTTTGAGAAAAAAATTACCGGTGAGAATCAAAATACTGCTTCAGACGTCCTGAAATGGGCGGTTGTAGGTCTTTTGCTCATTCTATTTCTCAAGTACTACAAGCGCGTACGGGATTGGTGGGACAAGCGGCGACGCAAAGCGACTCTGTCCTCAGCTGACGAGAGACCATTGTCAGCGCAAGCCAACATAAACACAGTGTCCACGACCACACCAACCGTTCTCTATGCCTCTGATACTGAGCTTGGAAAACTACTCGTGGCGTTGAATGATGCCTTGAACGACACTCAAAAACGAAAACCACATGAGACCGTCTCAGAGTGGTTTGCACGCATTCGATTCGATCAATCTGCGAAGCCGTATGCCGATGTACGATATGGAGAACGGGACGTGATTGACGAGCGCTCACTTCATGACTTCAAAGTATCTGTCAGACAGTACATACAACACCATAAAGGAGAGAAATCTTGATGAACATTCGTACGATGATCGATGAAATCAACCAAGTTTATTTGGGCAACCCGAAAGTGGTCGAACTGTGTGTGACGTCGCTGCTGGCGAACGGACATGTGCTCTTGGAAGATGTCCCTGGTACCGGGAAGACGATGCTGGCAAAGACATTGGCGACGAGTTTCCATGGCGACTTTTCAAGGATCCAGTTCACAGCCGACTTATTACCATCTGACATTATCGGTTCGGATTTTTTTAACCTGAAGACGCAAGAGTTTGAAAATAAGCAAGGCCCGATCTTCTCCAACATCGTGCTCATCGATGAAATCAACCGGGCCGTCCCACGTACGCAGTCCGCGTTGCTCGAAGCGATGGAAGAACGACAGGTGACGGTCGGGGGCAAGACATATCATCTCCCTACCCCTTTCTTTGTCATCGCGACGCAAAATCCGATTGAATCATCCGGCACCTTCTCTTTGCCCGATGCGCAGCTTGACCGCTTCATGATGTGTCTACATACAGGGTATCCGACTGAGGAATTCGAACTTCAATTGTTAGAGGAATCCGTCACCGAGACCCGTAAGACCATTTTAGCGAATGTCGATTTTGAGCAACTCTTACAATATCGAGCCGATGCCATGAAAATTCACATCTCGAAAGACGTGTTACGTTATATCGTCTCAATCGCGACCGCGTCACGTAGTCACCGGAACGTTCAGACAGGCATCAGTCCACGTGCGACGATCGCGCTCTCGAAAGCCGCGCAAAGTTATGCCTATATCCACAATCGTGACTATGTCACACCAGAGGACATCAAGTTCTTGGCCCCATACGTTTTCGCTCATCGGTTGACCCTGACGCTCGAGGGCGAGATCAAGTCCTCGAAAGCAATGGTTGTGGAAGAAATCTTGGAGTCCGTCCCGGTCCCGGTCGAGATGGGCATGTGACCGGGATGAACATCTCGACCAATGTATTTTTCTTGCTTGAGAAGCGCATCCAAATCGTCTTGTTTTCAGTGATGCTCATCTTATTGTTCGTGCCGTACCTCTCGATCCTTTCATTCGTTCTCGCTGTTTTTTTGGCGGCAAGTCTTTACATCGAGCGTTACACGAAACGACTGATTGCACAAATGGACGTCACGTGGAGACAGTACGACTCGATTCTGTTCAAGGGCGACAGGTGTAAGTTCACCCTCGCCCTGACGAACGTGCACCTGTTAAACGAAATGAGCACGAAAACATATATACGTACTTCTAACGATGGACATTACGTGGTGAATCTAGAGGGGCATACGGAATCCATCATCGAATTGGACGAGTTACCTTCTGATTTCGTCTTCGAACTTACAGGTAATCGAAGGGGACCTATCGAAATAGCTGAAATCTCCATCACGATTAGCTTGCCTCTATCGTTAGGGACGTTGACACTCTATTTGGCTCCCCCGTTACGTTGGACTGTCTATCCATCGATTTCAAGTACTCATGCGCAGCGTATCCGATCACACCTGAAGCTTGGTGAGCGCGTCTCTAAATATTCTCCAATTAAGGATCGGTTACTACAAATCTCCTCGAAGCCCTATGAGGATGAACCGTCCAGACAAATCGATTGGTATGCGACGGCGAAGAAGTCCACCTTGCAGACGAAACTGTACCAGCCGGTCAATCAAGATATGTTCACGGTGTACCTCGATTTGTCAGCTTCGAACGGGATCGGCCTACATCATAAGTTTGAGGAACTGATAGAGGATACGGCATTGGTCAGTCGGGAATTGATTGAAAGCGGCGGGAAAGTCGAGCTGTTTGTAAACCGATTAGATCAGAAAGGGCATGTCAACCACTTGAGCATCCAAGAAGGGGCGAAACAGCTTAAAAGTATCCTCGCGTTACTCTCCAGTCTATCGGAACAAGATCATTACATGGGTTCAACCCGGTTCTCCCCTTACGTGACGAAAATAAAAAATAAACAAGCTCAGCTCATAAAAATTGCATCAACTAACTGACTTTTTAAAAGCCAAGTTAGCTGATGCTTTTTTTTATTCAAAAAGCAGTTCAACCAGCTGATTATGGTACATCTGTAACTTCACTAACGCTTTCTTTATGACATGACTCATTTCAAACAAGAGATCGAGCGTTATGTCGACTCCTACTATCACCGCCGCATCAAAAAACGACAAAAAAACTGAGCCCGGTGGAATACCGGACCCAGGTTCTCGAAGTTGCCTGAAAAATTATTTAGTGTCTAACTTTTTGGTTTAGTTCACGAGAGCGGTTTTAGTCTTCAAAGAACCACTTCTTGCGCGGTTCCACTTTCAAGTTGTCGCTATGCTTCTTCATCTCGGTGATGAGGTAGCGTTCGAGTTCGTTCATCGCCTTGACCCAGTTCGTCATCGCCGCGACGAGCGGGACGACGGTCAAGATGAGTTCTTCCTCTTCGTCGCGCATCTTCTCGATCATCAGCTTGGCGAAGTCGAAGTTCTCGTGGATCAAGTCTTCCTCGCGGTCGATGATGTGTTCGTTCTCGAGCTCATATGCCGAGAACAAACGCTCATGCCGACGCAGTAAGTGCCGCATATGGCGCAACAGTTCTTCTTCGAGTTGTGGCGGCAAATGTTCGACCGTCAAATAATCGTCGTACAACTTGTCGAGCACGTGGATGGCGGCACTGTTCGTGTCGATCATCTTCGACTTGAGGACGGCCCGACGGTAGATCGGCGTCTTCTTCTCGAGCCAGCGGTTGGCTTTGATCTCTTCTTCGAAGTAATCATACGTCGTCTTCGAACCGCGATGTTTCTTTTTCGTCTCGTCGAGCGATTCGAACGACGAGCGGCCGCCTTCCGTCTCGGAGAACAAGCGGGCGATCCGGACTGCCATTTGAAAGACGGTCGTGATCTCGTCTTCGAGCTTCCGTTCATAGCGCGGCGGGAACAACAACGCGTTGACGAGCAGCGCGACGGTGATTCCCATCATGATGAGCAAGTAACGTTCGCCGGCGAACATCCAGATCGACAGGTCGGACTGGCTCGCCCCTTCCATGATCAAGATCGTCGTCAAGATGACGGTCCGCGTCGTCGACTCGAGGTTCAAGAAGAGCAGGATCGAGATGGCGATGATGATGACGACGCCGATCGCGATCGGTGTCGGGTTCGGTGTCAGCATCAACGAGAACACGGCCAGTAAGGCGCCGATCAAGTTCCCTTTCATCTCCTCTAAAAGCCGGACACCCGTCTGATACACCGACGGCAGTAAGGCGAGCGAGGCCGCGAGTGCCGGGACGACGATTTGTTCAAATTGAAACGCTTCGGCAATAAGTAACACCAGGGCGACAGAAATCCCGGTTTTGATCGTTCTAGCTCCAAATCTCATGCGTTCTCGACACCGGAGTGTCTTCCCCCTTTGTACACGTCATGCAATTTTTTTAGCCGACTTCGGCGTGCGTGAAACATTTGCCCTTCGAACCGGTCGAAGTCAGGTCATTTTGCCCGATTCGAGAGCGCTTCCGTGGTATGATGGCGTTGGATATTTTCTTTAATCTTGATGGGGAGGGGTTTACTTGTCAACCATTGCTTTATTTGGAGGAAGCGGCCGCACGGGGATGCGGATGCTTGAACGATTACTGGAGGACGGACATCACGTCCGCCTATTAACGAGACGACCGCTTCAACCGAGGGACGGTCTTGACGTCATCATCGGCGACGCCACCGATCAGGAAGCCGTCATTGAAACGATAAAACGTGCTGACGTCGTCATGTCAGCACTCGGCACCGACAAACAAAACGTCTTGTCGCGCTTCACCCCGCTCGTCATCGCGGCGATGCAACAGGCAGGACTCAAACGCATCTTGATCGTCGGCACAGCCGGCATTTTACGGGCACACGACTCGGACAACTATCGCTTCGAGACGCGTGAGTCGAAACGGTCGATGACGACCGCAGCCGAGGACCACGCCCGAGCCTATGAGCTGTTCGAAGCCTCCGACCTCGACTACACGATCGTCTGTCCGACGCAATTGATCGAAGGCAAATCTGTCGGTGAGATTGTCATCACGGCCGACGTGTTGGGCACGTTGAACTCAGGCCCGATCGCACGGGATGACGTCGCCGAGCTCGTGCTTCGCGCCTGGAAAGACAGAATATACATCAGACACCGCGTCGGGATCACGACGGAATCATGATTAGGGGATGGGGATTATGAAAGAACAACGCATGCGCCTGGCGCAATTGACCGACGTATTTGAAACAGAAGACGAGACCGAGTCGGCCCGGCTCGCCCGGACCGCACTCCGGAAAGTGACGCGTGACGAGATTTGGATCGCCGTCTGCGGTCACTTCTCGGCCGGTAAATCGACGCTGCTCAACAACTGGCTCGGCGACGGGGTATTGCCGACGAGCCCGATCCCGACGAGCGCGAACATCGTCACGCTCCGTAACGGTGACGCAAGTGCCTCGGTCGCCATCAATGACACGGACTGGATCCGACTCGGGACCGACGAGCTCGAGCACTTGGGCGACTACTGCAAAATCGAAGAGATCAAAGAAGTCGAATATACCCTGCCGCGCTTCCCGTTCGGAAGTGATGTCGTCTTGATGGACACACCAGGTATCGACTCGACCGATGAGCGTCACCGCCAAGCGACGGAACGGTCGCTCTTCCTCGCCGACCATTTGTTCTTCATGATGGACTACAATCACGTCCAATCGGAACAGAACATCCAGTTGATGAAACAGTTCAGCGCTGAAGCCCGCCCCTACTCGATCATCATCAATCAGATCGACAAGCACGATGAGACGGAACTTCCGTTTGACGCGTTCAAACGCTCGCTCGAGACGGCGTTTATGCGTCATGCCATCAATCCGGACGATATGTTCTATATCTCGCTCCGTGAACTCGATCACCCAGAGAACGAGGTCGAACGGCTCCGGACCCACGTCCAAGCCGTCATCGACACCGCCCGAGAGCAGAGTGAGGCGCGAGCAAGTCTCCTCGTCGACACGTTGCTCGACCGGTCTGTGCGGTCAATCGAGACAGCGATCGAACAGCTTCCGGTCGTCGAGAAGCAGACGGCGGAGATCCAATCCCGGCTCCAGCGACTCGAGAAGAAATCGACGTGGCTGGAGTCGTTCCGTCGTGAGTTCTTTAAACACCAGTCGCCGATCGTCGCCAGTGCGCCGATCATGAACTATGAGTTCCGTGAACTGTTGCGGGATTACCTGGAGAGTTGTGCACCTGAGTTCAAAGTCGGCCTGTTCTTCTCAAAAGAAAAGACGCGCCAGGAACGTGTGCGGCGTGAAGACGTCGCCGCCAAAGAGTTCAACCGATTGATTGATACGAACTTGCGGCCCCACTTGATCAAATACGCCGAGGACATCGTCCGTGACTTGAAGCTGCCAGAAGCGATCTTGTCTCGTCCCGACACATTGCCGTCCGCACCGAAGACGCTCATCAGCGAGCAAGTGAAGTCCGGGGCGTCACTGAGTGGCGACACGGTCCTCCAGTTCAGCCGTGACATCGAGTCTGCCCTCGCCGCTTGGGTGACGAAAGTGTCCGACACGTGGGTCACCTCGGTCGAGACGTATCTCGAGGCCAAAGGCAAAAATCGGATCGACCAAATCAAGGCCGAGCAAGACGACTTATATGACATGCTCGATACGCTGGCGCTTCAACGCCGGCTTGCTGAAAAGCAAGCGCTGCTCTCTACTTACGCCACACGTGACATCTCGGAAGACCGGTTGGGCGACCTCGAGACCCGCCATTACGTAGAGGCCGGCCAGTTACCGAAAAAACAAGTCGAACACCAGCAACAAGAAGTTGCGTCGACCTCGCTTTTGGGCGATGATATCGTTGCTTTTTCATTTGATTTTTCGTATGAATACGCGGTATGTGAAATATTAGAGAAACATCCGTTATTCAAGTCACGGGTGAAGTCGTTGCGCCACAAGTTGGCCCGGGCCGAGTCCGAGCGTTACACGCTCGCCATCTTTGGTGCGTTCTCGTCCGGAAAGTCGTCGACGCTGAACGCGTTGCTCGGCGAAACGGTGCTCCCGACGTCGCCGAACCCGTTGACGGCCTCGATCACAAAGATCGTGCCTCCGAACGGTCAAGCCCATAAGAGCGCCTCGAT
Source organism: Exiguobacterium sp. s142 (assembly GCF_018618455.1). Classification (NCBI taxonomy): domain Bacteria; kingdom Bacillati; phylum Bacillota; class Bacilli; order Caryophanales; genus Exiguobacterium; species Exiguobacterium sp. s142. The sequence goes on from NZ_JACSMB010000001.1 coordinate 93,010, forward strand.
CACGTTCAAGACACGGGACGATCTCGAGGCGGAACTGAACGGCTACGGCGCTTCGCTTGAAGCGCTCAGCATCGACCACCCGTTCGTCAACGCCGTCAAGAACGCTCCCCTGTCCTATCTCGGCAGTGAGCAGTCGGTCGACTACGACACGTTCTGCTCGTTCGTCACCGAGGAAGAGAAAAGTTGCATCGTCAAGGAGATCGAGCTATATGTCGACTCCCCTTGGGCCGAGCGCGGTATCATCTTCGTCGACACGCCGGGCGCCGACTCTCAGTTCAACCGCCACAGCGAGGTACAGTTCGGCTATATGCGCGACGCCGACGCCGTCCTGTTCGTGACGTACTACAACCACGCCTTCACCGAGGCCGACCGCGAGCTCGTCATCCAGCTCGGGCGGGTCCAAGGGACGGGCGGCCATGACATGTTCTTCCTCGTCAACGCGTCCGATTTGGCGACCGATGACGCGGAACGCGATGCCGTGACCGATTACGTGTCGAACCAGTTGACGAAGCTCGGCGTCCGCAATCCGACCGTCCTGCCGATCTCAAGCCGGAACGCCATCCAAGGCAGAGACAATGGTTTCGACCGCTTCTCGGCCAAGCTCGAGCAGTTCGTCGACCATGACCTGCGCCAAGCGAACGCCGTCCGCATCAAAGACGAGACGAGCGCTCTCGTCGCCGCGTTCGAAGACGTCTTACGCGAAGCCGAAGCCGATGCGACTGTTAAAGAAACACATCGCACACAACTCGAACAGTTGCGTGAGTCCGACAACCGATTAAGCGTCATGACGCTCGTCGACCCGTTCACGCGCGAAGTGAACGAACTGCTCGCCCACCTCGAGACGCGCTCCCTCTTCCGGCTCTCGGACTTCGTCAAGGAGACGTTCCATCCTGTCGAAGTCGACGGCTCCAAGGCGAGTCTCGAGCGCGCCCTGACGCGTACGCTCGATAAGTATGCCTACGACATCCACCAAGAGCTGCAAGTGTTCCAATATCGGCTCGAGCGCTTCTTGAAGCAAGAGACAGAACGGTTGATCGAGCGTGAGACGCTCAAACTGCGCCCCATCTTGCCGACGTTATCATACGAAGAAGACATCGACATCGACTGGCTCCGCGACGTCGTCGATCCGGTCACGTTCGAAGCGGACCCGTTCCGTCCCGTGTTGAAGCACTATAAAAACGCGAATCAGTTCTTCGAAGCCGACGGTCGGACGAAGCTGCGCGACGACTTGAGCGCGCGCTTAAAAGCCGCCGTCCGGGAACAGCTCGAAGCAGTCGGTGCCGCTCAAGCCGAACGGACCGCTTCGCACTTACAATTGCTCGAGACGACGCTCAGCACTGCTTGGAACCGTGAAGTGAACGACCTCGTCGCCGGTGAGCTGAGCGTACTGACGGACGGGCAGTCGTTCGATGACATGAAACAGCGCCTCGATGCGCTCAGAAAGGATTGAACGCATGGGTTCATTACTGCTCGTCGGCCTGATCCCGGCCGTCATCATGACGGTCGCACTAGGTTTGTTTATCCGCCATTTGTATCTCAATAAAGAATCATAAAACAAGCCTCGAGCGCGCGCTCGAGGCTTGTTTTTATACATCTGCCGGATAACGGACGTCGATGCGGCGCCGGATATCGGTCATGACGTCAGCAAGCAACTGCATGTCGTCAAATGAGTGGATCTCGGTCTCCCTCTCGCCTGCTAGAATCATAAGCACGAACGCTTCAATCTCGTACTTCATGTGTGTCGTCTGTTCCGTGGCGAGTTCCTCGGTCGTCCCGTCGCGCCCGACGAACGTCAAGCGGTCGAGTGAGGCGATATCGTCGATGACGATACGCCCCGCTTCCCCGATGATTTCGGACGGTGCGTCCGTGCCGTGAATCTTCGAATGAAGCACGATGATGTCCATGCCGTCATACGACAAGATGGCCGAACCACTCCCGTCGACGCCCGACTCGAGTTTGACGGCGTTCGCTTGCACGGCGTCCGGTCGACCGAACAGTTTCAAGGCGGGACCGAGGCAATAGACGCCGAGGTCCATCAGCGAACCATTAGAGAAAGCGGGATTGAACGTATTCGGGTTGTCCCCGCGCTTATACAAGTCGTAGCGCGACGAATATTGCGACTTGTTCAAGATGACGCGCCGGACGGGACCGACGCGAGGCAGCGTTTGACGCAATATTTGGAAGTTCGGCATGAACATGTTGCGGAGCGCCTCAAGGAGGACGACGTCGTGCTCGCGCGCCGTCTCAAGCATCAATTTGACCTCGTCGACGTTCGAGGCGAACGGTTTCTCGCAGAGGACGTGTTTGCCATGTCGCATGAACAAGATGCCCTGCTCAGCATGGAGCGAGTTCGGGCTTGCGATATAGACTGCGTCGATGACGTCGCTCGTCGCCATATCGTCAAGCGATGTGAACGTATGGACGATCCCATACTCTTTTGCGAAATCGGTCGCACGCTCCGCTGTCCGTGAATAGACGGCCGCAACGGTCGCACCTTCGACTTCGTGGACGGCTTCTAAAAATGAATGGGTGATAAAGTTCGTGCCGATGATACCGAATCGAATCATAAGGATGTACCTCGTTTCTTTAGTTGGTGATGGCTTTGCGTAGGATGATCTCGTCATGGAGCGGGATGCCGTGCTCGCCGATCATTGGAATCGACGGTTTTTGTAGGCGGGCCTCATCAACCGCACCAGGGATGATGCCTGCGAGGCGCCAACCCCGCTTTTGATAAAAAGCGAGCGCTCGTAAGTTATCGTTCGTCGTGATGAGCGACATACGCTTGAGTCGATGAAGCCGGGCCAAGCGCTCCACTTCATCGAGTAGTGACGACCCGATGCCGCGGTTTTCTTGTAAGCTATCGAGCGAGATGATTTCAAGTTCCTCTTCTCTAATGACATACGTGATCAGCCCGATGATTGTCGCTTCTTCCATCGCGACGAAACCGTCGAGCGTAGCGCAGTCATACGTCCCGGTCGAGATGACCATTTGAGGTGATCCCCACTCAGCGATAAAGACGTCACGCACCGGCTCACGCAGCGTCGGAATAATAGGTCGAATCATTGTCACTCCGCCCCCTGAACGGAAGGCTGCTTCGGTGCGCTCGCTTCCGTATAGATCCGAAATTGTTTGAACTGATCGTCGTAAATGAGCCGAATCGCCCAAGCAAAGCCTTTCACGTACAAGGAGTACAGCCATGATGATGGGATGAGTGTGAGGCGAATTATTACGTCCGTCCCATCCGGGGTCTCGGTCAGCACATAAGTAGACGTCGATATTCCCTGATTCGTCATCGCTAGCACTTCACACTCATAAGGGCGATTCACATACGTCAATTCGGATTCGACCCGAATCTCTTTCTTCTCGAACTGTTGGACCGAGATGAACCGTTTCCCCGTCACGAGTGACGCGTCCCCATCCTCATAAATGTTTTCAATCAAATGGTCGTTCCATTTGACGATATGTTCATCTTCTGCGAGGCAGGAGAAAACATGGTCGATTGGTGCGTCAATTGTCATGTGGTATGTAGCTACTTCAAGTTGTTTCACATCAAACCCTCCTTCATCGGTATAGACGCCCATTCTTCTTCTCATTGAAGCATTGGTTTTAGCGCATTGTCCATACAGTTTTCAAAAAAAGTCTGGTTCGGATAAGCATCGTCCATGTCGCTTGATGAATGGATTGTTCTCCGTTTACCGAACGAAATACACATAGGTCGTCTCGATTCAATCGGCTCTCCTGTTCGTGAATTTTGCAGTGAAACCTTTTATTCAATAATCCGTAAAAGGAAACTATATATTATGTTTGATAGGGAGTGAGATGTTAACATGATCGAACTATTAATCGTCGGAACAACGCATCTGAACATGCCGAACAACGGTGATGTGATCATGCCGGGGACGACCGATATTCTTGGCGCAAAACGTCAACAAGAGATCGACGACTTTATCCGTGTACTAGCTCGGTTCGAGCCGACCACCGTCTGTCTCGAAGTCGCGAAAACTGATCAGCATTCGTTGAATCAACGTTATCAAGCGTATGTGGCAGATCCGCTCGCTGCAACTGAAGATGAACGTGAACAAATTGGATTCCGGCTCGCCAAGACGTGCGGCTTACCTTTCGTTCGAGCCGTTGATTGGAACGAGACGGTCGACGGTGTCAGCCTCGGTGACGTGATAGACACGCATCCGGTCGAGATGCAGGCGATTATCGCAACACAACGCGCACTCATGCAAAACGTGGAGACTGTTTTCCATCAACATTCAATCAACGATTTCTATACCTACATCAATCAAGAAGAGGTTACACGTTTCATGCATCAAGCTTATATGGACATCGCCGCCACTGGTCCGACTGGTGCACACTGGGTCGAATCCTATTGGAATTACCGAAATCATCGAATCTATGACCACGTGACACGTGATGCTAAAACAGGAGACCGCATCGTGATGTTATACGGATTGGTGCACGTCCACCTGTTGCGGCATCTTTTTGAAGCGAACGAACGCTATACTGTTCATACGCTCAGTCAAGTCCTCGGCTAAGCTTTCTACCGTTCTCCTCGGTGAATGGCCTGGGCAAGCTCTCCGCTTCTCTCCTTTGGGATGTCTTGAAGCCTTTCGACGGCAAGCGGATGGTTGTGTTTATGCGTGAAGCGACTTATCATCGTGTCCACTTTTTTTGAAATACATGAACGTTTGCGGTATGTGAAATATCATAAACCTATATCATTTTCTATATAATCGATGATTGCCTCAGGATGGACTCCACCCCTTCCAAATCGATCGACCAGTCCGCATAACAATTCAAACGGCAACTCAATCAGAGGATAGCTCGCCCATTCTTCCACTTGGCATGCGAGTGGAAGCTCACGCGTTGAAATAACAACAACCCGTCACGTCAATTCGTGTTCGCCCGGATGATGTCGTCCCATGTCTTGTTGAAAAACCGCTCGTCTTTAATCGGGTAAAAGTACCATTCATACACAAACGAACGTGACATCCGTCCCTTCGATTTGAAGAAAACCGGCACCTTCGTTATCGTGGGCGCCTCGTAGTTTTCCTGAAAGCTGTCCACATTCGACCGCTTTCTCCCGCAGACCGAACGCCCAGCGATACAGTACGCCCTCTTTCACGAAATACGCGGTCTCGCCCTCAATCGTCATCGCCTCGCTGTCATGGAGCATCTTCGGCGTCCGGTATGTGACGAGTCGACCGTCACGATGGAGATGAATCAAGGCATACCAAATGGACGGACAAAGCCACACGCCAGAGGCAGTCGTGATCATCAACTCACAGTCGACGATAATCGGGGCTTTACGCGTGTCGTGGTTATAGCGAAACAAGACGTACCCGCTTCTTGAGAAACAGACGAGCGCCTCGGTCGATATCCCCTCGCCAAAGATTCCCTCATCTCCATAGCCGACCCAAATACCCGACTCATCGACGACGATGGACGCGATAAACGTACCGGCGTGAAAACTTGTCTCGATGGAACCGTCCGCTCGAACGACCCAGGCGTTTGGTCGCAAGTTATCGCGTGTGAAGTCGACAAGCACAAATGTGGTTTCATCCATCACGCGAATGAACGGATCTGTCAATGCGAGTGCGAGTTTGATTTCTTCGCCTCGCCACGTCACGACGGCAGCGTCGTCTGCTTGATGCAGCGTGATGAGTGTCCCGCTCCACAAGTCGGCATCAAGTAACCGGTTATGTGATCCGCTCATCGTCATCGCGTTTCACTCCTTTTTGTTTGGCTGACTCAAACCATTTTTTCAGCAACTGAATCCCAATCCATAAAATGACAATGATCCAGGCAGCCTCACAGGCACTCGTGAATAGGATGAAAGCCAGTCGCCCGACGTCTTCAAGTTCACGAAAACCAAACTGTGGAATCTCCCAACTGATAAAAACTTGATAATAACCGACCAACCCAAAAACAAACGGAAACATCGACCAGAAAAACGGATTTATTCGCTTAGGCAAATGCAGCTCCACGTAATTCCCTCCAAATTAAAGTGATTCCCACTACATCCTCGAGCTGAACTTCCGTCTCTGAAACGGGTAACAACGTAATCAACTGTTCTTTCGTCATTTTTATTCCCCTTTCCAACTTCATCTATTTTATCGCAAGGATGATTCCGAATTATATACATAAAATGAGAAATCACATTGACACTGTTCATGCTTAGTGTAAAATTACACTTGTAAGTTATTGTAATTCTGATCCCTTAAAAAGGGTTCATCTATCCAACCGAAGAGGTGCTCGATGAACAAATCAGATTTCATCCAACTCGTGTCAAAAAATGTAAAACCGATTCGTCTGGAACGACAGTATTCCCAAGAAGAGATGGCTGACATCTTAGGCTTATCCAAAAAGACGCTCATTCAAATCGAAAAAGAGCGGACCATCGCCAACTGGAGCACGGTCGTCACATTGTGCGCCCTGTTTAATGACAGCGAGATTCTTTTGAGCGAAATCGGGGACGACCCAGTCGAGTTCGTCAGACTGATCGCCAAAGACGTCTCGTACGAACCGAAGTCAAAGACACTCGGTGGTCGTGTCTGGTGGAAGCAAGCCGCAACAGAAGGAGATTATGTGTTGCAACAAAACCTGATTAGCGGGCATTACCGGATTTTAGATCGTCAAAACGTCCGCTGGCACAGCTCGTTCGACGTAGAAGAAGCCACACTCGTGTTGGCCAAACTAGCGCAAGACGTATGAAAGGAGTCAGATTGTGAAAACTAATAAAAGATGCATCGTGACGTTGTCAGTCGTTTATGTCATCGCGTTGATAGTGAACATTATCCCGTCGGCCACCTTCCCCGACGCAACGATTCGTCCCCTGCATGCCGCAGCCTCGGTCGCGCTCCTGTTCTGTCTACTAGGAACTTGTTTATTACGAAACCAGGTTGCCAAGCTATATATCACGGCACTCCTGTTCGCGAGTGTCACCGTTTTTACATTGAACAGCTTCGAGACATATATGCGTGACATCCTTCTTTTGGACGCTTTGTTTTCAATCCAATATCCGCTCTACATTCTATTCGTGTCTCCGTTGTTCGGCCTCAACTTCTTTTTGAACGTCGGAGCGGAATACGTCTCATTGATCACTTTCTTCATCGCGATTCTGTTACTCATCATCCACGAGGTCGCAATCACGGCTTCACGCGAACGGCTATGACAAGAGCGCAACTCATCGGATCTTCAAGCCTGCTGATTGCCATTCCCTACTTTCTACTCGCTCCGAACTGGACGCATGCTGAATTCGTCTGGATAGGCGGTACAGTCATCTTGCTCATCATTTCGGCCATCGGTTTAAGCTTTCACATATACCACAGTCGAAAGTGGACGCGACGACAAGGCATTACTTTCGGGATCGGCTTGCTTACAGCCTATGCTCTCGCGTTTCTATTTCTATTATGGCGAGTCGTCGCATACAACATGAACACGATTTAGGAGGCTACTTATGAAGTTTTACATCGGGTCCGGTTTTTATAACATCAATCACGTCCGGCAATTGCGGGACCATTTCATCGAACAAGGCCACACCCATACATACGATTGGACCATGAATGAACGAGCAGCGACAATCGAGGACTTGCGAGACATCGGCGCCAAAGAATACGAAGCGATTCGTACATCTGATTTTGTCGTCATCTTGCTACCGGCGGGCAAGAGCAGCCACGTCGAACTCGGGATCGCCCTCGGCGCGGACGTACCACTGTTCATCCATGACGCAGCAAATCGTTTCGATGACTTCGAGACGACGAGCACGTTTTATCATCTCCCCCACGTCATCAAGTTGACGGGACCGCTCGAGGACATTCCTTCATGTATCGCCGCCCATTACGTAACGTCATATGTAAAGCAGGATAGTTTATGATGTTCCCGATTTATTTAGTCACAGGGTTTGTCATTTTGGTTCTGGTCGCAACTGCTACCACCATTTATATCAAAGTGTACAAACGACGTCGAACTGACGCTGTACAATCAAATTCAGGCCAAGGTGCCGCCATCGCACCGCCTGATAAACTTGCGATTGTCTTATTCATCGTCACTATAGTCGTGAGTGTCTTGATTAGTTATGTTGCAGGATACACCGACGCCTACAAAGCGTATGAACAAGATGTCTGGGTCCTTTCACCGTCTGACATTGAAACATTTTATGCTGAGGTACGAGAAGTTGAAGACGATGCCATTGAAGTGCAAAAGATGTCGTTCGATGACGCAACTGATCAAGGCACGATTCGATATGAAATTGTGAAAGAGCACGTAAGCATCTATCGACAGGATAAAATCATCCAACTCTCTGACTTGTCTGAAGAGGATTTAATCTCAGTCATCCTGATGAAAGATCAATCGGGGATGACGAGCGTATTTAAAATCGAATTACTCAACAACCAAAATTAATGCAACGCATTCAAAAGTATACAAACCATTAAAAAGAAAATATTTGATTTTTCTAGCATGACAATCATTTTTGTGACATACTGTTCAAAATCTTATTTGAACGGGGACGATCTGTATGCACACTTGGAAACATCCGCTACTCTTACTGACCGGCGTCGGCATCTCGAATTTGGGCGCTTGGGTGTATTTCATCGCCCTCAATTTGATCGTCCTCGACATGACGCAGTCACCGTTCGCCGTGTCTGTGTTATACATCCTCGTCCCGCTCGCGGCCCTTTGCGCGAACTTTTGGTCAGGTACGGTCATTGACCGTGCCGACACGCGCCGCTTGATGATTTTGCTCGACACACTCCGCGCAGCAGTCGTGTTCAGCCTCGCCTTCATCGACTCGCTCGCAATCATCTACGTGCTCGTCTTCGCGTTGAACGTTGCGAGTTCAATCTTTGAATCGGCTTCACTCGTCTATATGACGAAGCTCGTGTCGAGCGGCGACCGCCAACGGTTCAACGCTTTGAAAAACTTCGTCCAGTCGGCAGGCTTCATTTTAGGACCGGCCATCGCCGGAATCCTGTTCATGATCGGCACACCGACGCTCGCCATTCAGTTGAATGCAGCAGCGCTCCTCGTTTCTGTCGGTATCTTGTCCCTCCTGCCGACATTATTCACCCCGAAAGATGAAGTCGGAGTGTTCAGTCTTCGCATGATTATCGAGGACTGGAAAGCAGTCGTCCGTTTTGCGTCGACGCGGCGTTACGTCACGCTCGTCTACAGTCTGTTCTGCGTCATGACGATTTTTATGTCTGGACTCGACTCGCTCGAGGCGTCGTTCGCGACGCAAATGCTCGACTTCTCGGAGAGTCGTTATGGCTTTCTCGTCAGTGTCGCCGGAGCCGGGATTATCGCCGGCTCCATTATCAATGCGACGTTCAGTGCTCGGATGACGTTACCGTTCTTAATCAGTTTCGGTGCCATCATGACACCCGTCGGCTATCTCGTCTTCGCCTTCTCCGAATCGTTCGTGCTCGCAGCTGTTGGATTCTTCTTGCTCACGTTTGCCCTGTCGTTCGCGAACACCGGTTTCTTGACGTTTTATCAAAACAACGTCCCGACCGACCTGATGGGCCGTTTCTCCGGAGTGATCAATGTAGCGGAATCGATCTTGATTATCGGGTTGACGTTCGGCATCGGTCTACTCGCTGAATATGTCGGGATTCGTTCGACGTATATCACCTTCTCGCTCGCTTTCTTACTCGTCGGCTTCATCACCATTCGCGTTGTCCGGGAACGGTCTAAACGTGCGCTGTATGTAATGAACATAGATGAAAAAAATGTGTCGTGATATTTTCTGAAACGGGTTTGCAAGAATCATGCTTCGTTTACATTTAGAATAGTAAAACCGGGTGATCGATAGTTGTTTCTCGATCACCCGGTTTTTATATGAATCTAAAATTATACTGAATAAGTCCTTATTCAAACTGTCTACTCGTTTTCAAACGAGACAAGCATTCCTCCACGACCGAAATGATGACGTCTGGACGATCTAAATGGATTGCGTGTGACGCCTGCTCTGCAATCACGAGTCGGCTGTCCGCAGAGAGAGTCGTCTGTTCGCGAATGAGTTGACCCCAAGTTCCTTCTAAAAGTCGTAACTCTGATTCAGGCAGACCGTCCGCCTTCCCTCTGTCTACCTCGAAGTCAGCGTCGCGCCCAATCACGTAAAGAGGGGTGGTTGACAGATTACCTAATCGTTTGATCAGACGGGCATCGTCATACCAACTCTCGACTTCGGCCAGCATCGCTCTATACAAGTTTGGTCGACAGACAAATCCCTTTAATTCGGCTTGGACGTCCACCGGCAACTTTGATTGGTTCGGTGCTAGCGTTGGCTGTATCAATTCGGTCAATTCGGTTTCGGTTCGTTCCGCATAATCCTGGCATTGTTTCAGCCAATCTTCGTCTGAAGATAAATCGTTCATGACAGGTAAATCTAACGTGTCGAGTCTGTCCAGGTCATGTGATGTGGAATCGATGAGAATAAGTGCAGCCACATCATTTGGATAACGTTTTGCGAAATGCTGCGCACACAATCCGCCATATGAATGTCCCAATAAAACGAAGGGCTCAGTAATTTGTAAGACGTCCAAAAGTTCCCTTAGTTCTCGTACGGTTGCATCCGTGTTACGTTTGCCTTCGTTCAGCTCACTTCTTCCGATTCCTGGTCGATGATATAGAATCACTCGGTTCGCCTTACTCAATTTTTCCGAGACCTCGTGCCATTCGTCAAATGCGCACCCCATCCCAGTTAAGATGACAATCGGAAACCCGTGCTCACCTTTTGTCATCACTTCAAGTTCCTTCCCGAACACGTTTACGAATCGCTTCATCAGTCACCTCGCTTTTATTTTATAGATTTCAAGTTTATTTTGAAATCGCTCATACGTATCCAAAATAATTTGAACATCTTCTTGGTAGAGGTGACTGATTGTATGCATTGAATCAATCGACACCCACTGCACAGCTGAAATATCTTGATCAATCTGGCTCGACGCCAACGTATCTGTAAGTCCGACAAGATAATAGTGAGTTTGAATTTGATAGCCGTCACTTTCTTTTTCTTTCACCAATAATTTCTTTACCGTGTCTACCGAATAGCCCGTTTCTTCTTTTACCTCTCGGATACAGCATTCGTCGAGTGTTTCCCCTGTCTCCAAGCCGCCGGAAGGAACGCTCCATCCCAACACATCCTTATTTCTCACGAGCAACACTTTTTGATGATCAAAACAAATCGCCGCAGCCCCGATCCATGTTCTCATCTGTCCCCTCCCCCAAAACTGTATTCACCACTCAGTACCCTTCCATCAACTTTACAGCATTCATTAGCGAAAAGTATTGCTAAATAATTGAAAACACTATACAATTTTGAAGATTTGGATTCAGAAAGGGAGTGTCTAGATGAACAACTATCAAAATGTTTTGATCAAGTTAAGCGGAGCCGCAATAGCGGGCGAGGATAACTCGAATTTCAATCAACATAAGCTAGACCAGATTGCGGTCGAAGTCCTGTCGTTGGTCGATCTCGGCATCAACGTCTCGCTCATGATTGGTGGCGGCAACATCTTTCGTGGTAACCAGGCGGACGTATGGGGCATCGACCGTGTCGAGGCAGACAACATCGGTACACTCGGGACCGTCATCAACAGTTTGATGTTGCGAGGCGTCTTAAAAAGTAAGACAAATCGTGAAGTTCGCGTGATGACGGCCATGCCGATTCCGAGTATGGCCGAACCGTATATTCGTCTGAAGGCACTCAACCATCTGCAGAAAGGTTACGTTCTCATTTTTGCAGGTGGGAACGGACAGCCGTTCGTGTCGACCGATTATCCGGCCGTGCAACGCGCAATCGAGATGAATTGTGACGCCATCTTCGTCGCCAAGAATGGGATCTCCGGAGTCTACAACCAAGACCCGAATCAAACGAGCGAGGCAAAACAATATGCGTCGCTGCACTACAACGATGTGTGGCGCCATGACTTGAAAGTGATGGATCAATCGGCGCTCTTACTTGCTCGAGACAATCAACTCCCGGTGCACGTCTTCGATTTTAAAGAGACGGACGCGATGAAGCGAATCTGCTTGGGTGAGAAGATTGGTACGCTAATCCACGACGGACTCACCGTCTTCGTGGAATAAACGACAAAACATCCGAGGACAAGCTTTGCGTCACCGGGTGTTTAAGCAGGTTTGCCCTAAACGTCTCAATCAAGTCTAAAAACTGCCGAATAACACACTCGCTCCATTTCGAAATATCGTCTGTCTGCTTCTGTTGTTCACTCAAAAACGAACTGTATAGTCTATACTTGATACTTCATGTAAAATTGGGGACAACACGAACACAGAAAGAGGAATGATCATGAATCAATGGACTCAAGAATCAATTAAACTATTCGGGCTCATCTCTTGCCTCATCATCGGCACCATCCTATACGTGTCTCTACTCTTGATGAGTGACGTCGGAGTCATCGGATTAGTCATCTTACCAATCATCGTCATTGCCTCTCTCGCCTTTGGGATGCGGGCAGGATTGACGTTTTCTGTCGCCTTGCTGGCATTCTTGTTTGTCTACTTCTTGTGGTTCGCTCCTATCTATCAAGAAGGAGAAGTTCAGTTTTTCAACTGGAAAGGGCTTAGCTATACAGCTCTCCTCCTCACCATGTCTATCTTGTCCGGCCTCATTCATCAACTCGTGAAGAAGGTCCAGTTGTCACGACATGAGCTAGAAGAACGGGCCCGGCAACTGATCGCCGTCGATCCCGAGACGTGGCTCGACAACGCCGAACGGTTTCGGATGGACGTCAACTCAGAACGAGACCGTCTCATCCGCCACGGTGGATCTTTCGCGGTCTCGTTTATCCAGCTGCACGAGTTCACGCATTTCGAGGAACGTTATGGACGGACCGAATATGAATGGTTCATGAATTACTTCAGTGATGAGCTCCACATGGCGACAAGACGAACCGATCAAAAATACCGGGTCGCACACGATACGTTCGCCATCATTTTCCCGTATACGTCACCTGCGGCGGCACAAGTCGTCCATGACCGTATCCGTCCGCTGCTTGAACAATATGAACTGCAGAGCGGCGAACACGTTGGATTGACGTATGAGGATACATTTTATGAAGTGAGCCGAGAGAATTGCAATGCGGTCGTTGAGCAAATCCTCTCTAAAGCATCAGCAACTAGCCTAGACGTATAAGACTATAAGACCTTGAATGATCATCACTGGGTACAAGTGGTCATTCAAGGTTTTTTATATGTAATCGCACGTTCTATTCATTTGAGGTGAATGAATTGCTGTAGATGTTGTTCAAGCTTCGGTTGACCAATAAGAATTTCCATATTGCCACATCCCTAGCTGTATCAAATGACGAATAACTCGTTTTGTTAGTCTACAACTCCTACAATGTGACACAACTTGTTCTCCTGAATCGCCATGATCACGCCACCGGCAATCTCCTCGTGCGTCAACCAACGTCTTGCGCCATGCTCGGTAATGTGACCGAGCTGCACTTGGTGGTAGCGGAGTTTGTCCGGTAGCACCAAACGGCTCTTCACGTCCTCAAGATGGGCTCGACTTCCGAGGACGTGGAACAGCTGTGCATCATGTCTAACTTCTCTCAAGACACATGGCAAGGCGTCAGGCGCGTCCGAATGAATCCAGGCGACGACGAGGTCGATCGCCCCTCGTTCGGCAATCGCTTGTCGCACCGAATCTGCCATTTGGACGCTGTCATGGTAATCCACATATATGGCCGACAAGCGGTCAGGGCGGCGAGGAATCAATTGCCCCATCTTCGCCTCATCCCTGCCGATCACCGACACGTGGTACCCAACGTCAGCTAACCAAAGGACCGTCTCTCTTAGCATCCCACTGCCGCCAATAACCAACGCATGCTTCATTGTTTCCCTTCCTCTCGATTCATTTCGTTTTCCACGTTCGAACAGGAATAGTGGATTATAAAAGCGAACTGAACGATAGCACTCACCTCAAGTCAAGGAGGACTGATTCCAATTCAATCTACCATCTATTCGATCAAACCGATCGAGACGCCGTTCGCACTCGACCAATCGTTCGCTGTCATGAACCAGCTCCGGCCCGACCTGACCCTCGCGTCGTATCGAGACCTCGTCGCCAAAATGCGGCCACAAGGGTATGAGTTGCATGCATTATATGCTGACGACGACATCGTGTCATTAGCCGGCATCGAGGTACGCGTCAACCTGTATCTCGGGAAGCACGTCTACATATATGACCTCGTCACGAGTGCCGCGCATCGTTCAAACGGATACGGCGAGATGTTGCTTCATTTCGTTCACGAGTACGCTCATGATTGTGGCGCGACATGTGTCGCGCTCGAGTCTGGGCTCGCCCGGACCGATGCGCACCGCTTTTATACGGACAAGATGGGCTACGCCATCACCAGCTATTCGTTCCGGAAACAATTGTAGATATGGAAAAGGGAAGAGCGATCCGCTCTTCCTAGCCTCATTGTATCGTGATTCCGTAACCAAAAACAGACTACCTTCTCCTAATTTCAACCACTATACTTTGGATACATGACAAAAGGAGAGATGCCTCATGACGAATGAATCAAAACCGCTCGACCTGGGCCCGTTCTTTCACGGGACGAAAGCCGAACTGAAGCTTGGGGAACTCCTTGAGCCGCGACGCGATTCGAACTACCAAGACAAACAGTCGAACTATATCTACTTCACGGCGACGCTCGACGCCGCCAAATGGGGAGCCGAGCTGGCGAGCGGAGATGCCCGTGAGCGCATTTATCTCATCGAACCGACCGGTGACTTCGAGAACGACCCGAACCTGACCGACAAGCGCTTTTCAGGAAACCCGACACGGTCGTACCGCTCGAGCGCCCCGCTCAAAGTCGTCGCCGAACTCAGTGCTTGGGAACGTCATCCTGACGAAGTGATTGCGCACATGCTCGTCTCGCTTGAGAAACTGCGGCAAGCTGGAGAAGATGTGATTGACGATTGAACATGTGGGAAAATCCTTTAAAGAAACCACACACGAAACGCCAACGCCTTGCAATCGCTTGTCTCGTACTCGAGCTGCTGTACGCGACGACGTATATCCCGCAGCGGGTCATCACGACGTCCCCGTCGGATGTGTCCCGTATCCATGTGTTTGACGGTCAGAGCGGCTATGAGGTCTCACTAAGCGAGCGGCGTGACATCGACTCCATCATGCGTAATCTGAATGACATCACGTTTCAAAAAGGAAAACCTAGCTTCGGCTATATGGGGTACTCGTACCGTGTCACATTATACGATGAGGACGGGGACGAGCTCGATGAATTCATCATCAATAGCGAGACGACGCTCAGGTACCACGGTTTCTTTCACACGGCAAAGTCAGGAAACATAGACTATGACACACTCGATAAATGGATGGCACAATTTAAAACGCATTATGATGAGTAAACAATCATTGTGACAATCACCTGTGAGGGTGATGACGCATCGACAATGTCTGTTTTAATTGTGTCTTAAAAAGGAGGGTGTGAAAATGAAAGAAGAAGTGTCTAAAGGCGAAGTCATGGAACTGTTTCTCCAAGCATGTCCTTCTTATAAAAAACGATGGGATTCGTATATTCAGGACAATTACGAGACTGGAGATGAACAATTACTATATATCGATTTTGCTGATTTCGCTACGCACGTCGTTGACTTGTACAAACGAAATGAGTTGAATGAGTTATCAGCTGTGTTTGATGTAATTGAATTGCTGCATACAACTGGCGATGCTTACGTTAAGGAAGCTGTGACAATTGGGTTATTAGAAGATTTACAAAATAAATTATTATACAGTGGAAGAGATACGAGTGTTTTTCATCCCTATTTGCACCGAGAATCACTCAAATGGTGGAATCATTTAAATGATTTTTGGGATGGCAAAACAAAATCTGTTGGTGGTCCCGAAAGATAAATCTTTTCTAGCGGAAGACCGTTTTTGAATTCGATCGTTTCTACTCTTTAATCAAATACAATACTTCATTGTGAATCGTATATCCTCACCGTTCACAACCTATATAGAAGTGGGAGTGGCTGTATACACTGACAACTCCTGAAACAACCATTTTGAAAAGATAGTTATTCACAAGACCTTAAATCACGTGTCCCTTTATTTTTTCTAATAGCGTTGTTTCTGGAATCCAATCAATCACATAGCCAATCCCTAACATGGCAGGAAGGCTCATTAGTATGTACACTGAGATAAAAATGAGCGTAAGCGATTTCGTGCTCATCATCTTCAACCTCCCTATGTTTTCTTACGATAATCAGACATTAATTAAGAAAGCGGATGGCATCAGTACTTGATGTCATCCGCTTTCTTTTGATTCATCTGTTGAAACGAGGCATTCGCATGAACGAGCGTGAACGGATCCGCAAGCGTTGCTGCTGCCGCCTCGGCTTGAGACGTCGTGTCATCGGTGACGACTGATTTTTGACGTCGTAATCGGAATGCCCGCTCGAGTCGACTCGTCAACAAGTTACTGAGAAAGACGAGCATGGACAGCCCGAGGGCTGGAACGAGGAACATATGGTTCGTCATCCAAGTCATTGCCGTGAACTGCGTGAAATAGAAACCGAACATCGACGACCATTCAAACAGTGTCGGTCTGACCCCTTCAAACAGGAAGACGGTTCCCCCGAAAAAGACACCGAATAAGGATAGATGAATGAGCAACATCAGTGTTTGCACGAATTGCTGCATGAAGACAATGACCAACGTCGGGACGAGGTGCGGCCACAGGTGCCGCCTCGTCCGATGCCAGACGCTGCCTCCTAACGTCTCAGCGACGATCATAAACTCTTGTTTGAGCAACTGCCGGACTTCTGTTATCAGATAAAGCGTGACGGCAGGCAAACCGAGCAACACGAACACCGTCAACTGTAGGGTTACGCGGTCTAATAACGGCGGCACCATCGTCGAGTCCGCGAAGAAAAAGGACGGGAATAACATCATCATGGCCAACAACGAGATAGGCAGAATCAAGAATCCATCTAACACCATTTTGAAGATTCGGTTCAAGCGTGCCCCGCGAAATGCGAGTGGGATCCCGACCAATAGGCCGAGCGCCATCCGTACGAGTGCGACGGTCGCACAAATGCCGACCGTCCATTTAAAGCCTTCAATCATCATCTGGAACAAGTCGTTCCCGGCCCGGTCGGTTCCGAGCCATTGATCTTTCGACGGTTCGAGTGGCGGGATGCCAATCAATCGACCTTCGTCGGAGTAACGGTTCAGGAATTGATCGACTTGGCCATCGCGGAATACGGTATTGCCGATACTGAGTAACAGCAAGCTGGCAAAAATCACGAACCCTATGATGAAAATCGGGTCACGCAGTAGCGTACGACGCATCAAATACCTCCTTTCCAGGCGTTCGGGATGAGCCATTCCGCCAGTAAATCCAATATAAAGATCGGGATATAGACGACCAACAAAATGACAAGTAGGATCGGCATGACAGGATTATAGACGACGAAACGGAAAATCCCTTGAACGTTAAATAAATATTCGATGATTAAAAGACTTGATAATACCGTAATTAGGTTCGAGCGGAAAAAGAGATAGAAGCGATACACCAAATTCGGGAGCAAGTGTCTCCAGAACAGGGCGGCCGGTCGGACGCCTTTGGCCCGCGCTAGCTCGAGAAACAGCGTCGCTTCCTCCTCAAGGATGTGTTTCGTCAACCATTTGAGAAAGAAGAACAGGATGGTGAGCGTCAACGTCACAATCGGCAAAAAGCGTATGTATTCGGCAAACCCGCCTGCGACTTCAATCCGATCAAACCCCGTCTTCTTGTAAATCGTGATGGCGAGGTATTGCGAGAAGATGAGCCAAAATAAATCCGGGATCATCTCGAGCGTCTGGCTCGATTGTTGGAGCACCGTGCGCACGCGCTTCCCGCTTCGATAAAAGAAATAAGCGTACAGAAGAGCGAACCCGACCGAAACGACAAGCGACGTCATAAAGATGATGACCGTCTCTTTCATGAGCGGACCGAGTGCAGGCAATAACGGTAATTCTCGTTGCGCGGTTACGTTGAAGTATGTAATCTCATCAAGTTTCGCCAACTGACTAAATTGTTGTTGCAGCCCGTTCCAGTAATTCGATGGCACGAACTCGAGCTGCACGACGAGTGACGGCAAAGCACTGATCGCAATCAACACAAACAGTGTGATGAAAAACTGAGCCGATTTTCGAGCAAGCAAATTCATCCGATTCTCTCCTTTCAAAAAAAGTACAATCTCATAACCGTTTCGATTTTACATATAGATTTAAGAACCAATTCCAAAATAGAGCATATCACTCACCTTAAAGTAAAAATTCTCCATTTACACTGTTATGATTTTATCATAATTATTTATGAATAAAAACAATATTCGGAAAATTTCAGGAATTTAACTAGTCATTTGATTCGACAGTTTTCGCATTAAATAAATGCTCTTTATAACTCAGCGACATCCATTCCATTCCCACTATATCTTTATTGGAAAAATAGATTCCAGATGATAATTGAATTTAGTAAGATGAATGGCAGAAAATCGTTTAAAAAAAGTATCCTTCTCATCAGAAGAATACTTTAGTATGTTGAAAAGAGAGTTTTGCCATCTTCAGATTTTAACATATAGTCAACTCCAGTCGAGTTCACTTTCGTCAACGTGACGTTGCAAGCAAACAACGTGCCTGGGTCATATGCGACGTCTTCCGGTATCTCTGGAAAATCGTAGGACTCCTCTTCGAACCAGAGCGTCACGCCACCTTGTTTTGACTGATTGTCGACGACGTAGCAATTTCCGCTCGCCGTTTCATAACGGTCGAAGGCCCGATCGTATGTATCTGGTACGGCAATCATAAAACAAACGACGGCTAAAAAAACACTGAATACGGCACCTAACAATTTCATTAGTTTACGCTCGCTCCGCCATTTTGATACATACACAAACGTCGAGAGCACACACATAAACCCGACAAACCAAGCCGCAATTAATTGCGCCAATTTGATCACCTCTTTCATAATTATACGAGCACTGCTGAACAATGTTTCATCATCCTATCAGATTAAGGAGTATTTTATGACCCACTTCCTCAAGTTACAATCAATATCAATCTTACTGGCACTCACCTCACTTATAAATATCCAACTGCTCGCCAATAGCGGACGAGTATCCCTACTTATGGGTGACGCTTCTTTGATTATCATAGCGATTACTGGTCTCGCTTCACTCATTTTGTTCGCACGTCTGATCATCAAACGCTTAAAGCACCTTGCACCTTCACCATTTAACCTGTTCCTCTATGTCCTGTGGCTCCCTTATTTGGCGCTGTTCACATACGGCTGGACGCGTATCATCCCTCCTCCTAACGAAGCAGCCTGGCCGAGTCCCGCCTTCGGGCTATTGATCATCGCCCTCACGCTCACGTTCCCACTATATATATTCATCATCCATATGTGGGCCCGCTCCAAACAACAAACGACCTAAAAAAAACGTGCGCGACCGATTAAACTGTACCCTGAGTAATAGACACTAAAAAAAGTCTATTGCTCAGGGTTTTTGTGTACACTGAACTAAATCATATCGGGAGTGGATTTGAGATGTCGAAGAAGCTGTTTACGTCGAAAGAGATAAATGAGTTGAGCACAAATAAATACGTCAAGTCCGTGAGCCCGAAAGGAATCACGTATACCGATGAGTTCAAAGAACTTTTTATGGCACAGACACTTGATGGACAGTTTCCGGTAGAAATCTTCCGTGACTGCGGATTTGATATCGAGGCTGTGGGTGCTTCGCGCATAAACTCTTGTAAGAGACGCTGGTTAGCGTCTTATAAAAGAGACGGGGTAATGGGTCTGCGCGATACACGAGCAGGTAATTCAGGACGCAGCAAAGATAAAGAACTGTCTACGGAAGAACGGTACGCGAAGCTCGAGGCCGAAAACAAACTGTTAAAAGCCGAGGTCGAACTATTAAAGGAGATCCGCCTGGCGGAAGGGAGAGGAAAGCTGGATTAAGCGCATCACAAAAATACGAGTTGATTCAAAGTGTCATCATCAAGCACGGAATGAAAGGTATGGTCAGCCATCTCTGTCACGTTGTCGGGGTGTCACGTCAGGGATACCACGCCTATTTCTCGGAACGGAGGATACAGATCAGACAGGAGCGCGAAGCGAAAGACATTGTTCTTCGCGACCTCGTTCTGAAGGCGTTCCACTTCAAGAAGCGAAAGAAGGGAGCTAGGCAGATCAAGATGGTTCTGTCTGGTCATTTCGGTGTGTCGATGAACCTGAAGTGCATCCGACGTATCATGCGCAAATATAACATCGTGTGCCCAATCCGTAAGGCGGCCCCATACAAACGGCTCATTAAGGCGACGGCCGAGCACCGAGTGGTGCCGAATCACCTCAAGCGCGAATTCAAACAGGGCACGCCCTACAAGGTCCTCCTCACCGATATCACATACATATTTTACGGGAAAGGTAAGCGCGCCTATCTTTCGACCATCGTGGACGGATCGACCAATGAGGTACTGGCACACCATCTCTCTGAGAACATCAATCTCGACATCGTATTGGACACGTTGAAGCATTTACGTAAGAACCGGAGGGTTCGTTTGGCGAAGGATGCATTCATCCATTCAGACCAGGGTGGGCACTATACGAGTCCTACCTACCAGAAACAAGTGAAGCGTATGAGGTTAGTCCAATCTATGTCCCGACGGGGCAACTGTTGGGATAACGCCGTCCAGGAATCATTCTTTGGACATTTCAAGGATATCCTCGAGTTAGAGGAGTGCACTACGTTCGACTCTTTGCGTAATGAGGTCCGTAGGACCATTAGCTACTACAATCATCATCGTTACCAATGGAACATGAAAAAGATGACTCCTGTACAGTACAGGAATCATCTTCTTCAAGTCGCATAAGTTTTTTTTCATATGTCCTTTACATTGGGTACAGATTAGATTCCGGTTGCACACGTTTTTTACGAGAGTTCCTGGCGTCGCTTCTGCCACGCCACGAGCAAGATGCTGATGATGACGAGCAAGAACCACGATGACAACTTGCCGAGGTCGACGAGTGCCCAGCCGCTCAACTGATTCGGATACGCCCAACCGTTATAGAACGTGACGATATTCTCGGCGAACCAGATGAAGCAGGCGATCAAAAAGAAAGCGACGACGACCGGCATCGTGAAACGGCGGTCGTCAAGCCGGTACGTGACGATGGCCCGACCGAACGTGAGAAAGACGAGTCCGATCAACAGCCAGCGCAAATCGAGCCAAATATGGTGCCAAAAGAAGTTGAAGTAGATGGCAATACCGAGCCCGAAAGCGATCAGCGGTGGGGGCATCTTCAAAAACTCGAGGTCGAGCCGGCGCCACGACTGGACGACGTAACTGCCGACGCTCGCATACATGAAGCCGGCGTAAAGTGGGACGCCAAAAAGTTTCGTCAGCGCCTCGTCGGGATAGCTCCACGACCCCATCTGTACTTTGAACAGTTCGAGGCCGAGACCGATGACGTGGAACCAACTGATGACTTTCAGTTCTTCCATCGTCTCGAGCCCGGTCTTGACGAGCACAACTTGGACGAGCAGGCACCAAATGAGCAGCACGTCATAGCGTGGCAGCGGAAAGTCGAGCCATTTCGTCAGCGCGAGCGCGCCGAAGATCGCAACCGGGAAGATGCAACTGAGCGCCTGTTCGTAACCGAAGATGAACAAATAACGTAGCCGTCGCATGATGTCACCTACAATTCGATGTATTCATAGAGGAATGACGACTCGCCGTCAAAGAAACGCGGATCGTATAGACCGAGACGTTCATCCTCTTCGACGACGACAACGAACGGGGACCACTGTTTGAGCGTGATCGCTTCTTTATTCTCATCAAACAGCGGCGTCAAGTCGGCATCGTCCGCGCTCGTCAGCTCGTATTCGAGCTCAGGTGTCTGATAGATTGAGTCACTGAAGATCGAGACGCTTTCGTCCGTTTTCGTAACGACCGTGAACTGGGTCGGGATGAACGAGGCCGATAGTGCCACTTCATCGTGCTCGGCGGCGTACGTCTGATACAAGTACGCACCCTGCGCACTTTGAATCAAGACGTGGACAACGATGGCGGCCCAAGCGTAGCGGTACACCGTGTGCCGGACGTCCGCCCGACGCGCGACGAGCCAAGCGACGAGGAAAATCCCCCAATAGACGAAGTCGACGATCGGGATGACGCCGAACGTGACCCGGACGTCGGACAACGGTTCGAAATAACCGGTCCCCCAGGCGTTGAACAAATCGGCCGTATTGTGGATGAACACAGATAAGAGCGCCCACCAGAAATAGCGGATATCGGTCACGTTGAACAGCACGCGGACGAGTATGTAAATCAGTAACGCGAACAGCGGCACGAGGAAAATCGAGTGGGTGATGCCGCGATGCCACATCTGATACATCCCTTCCGTGTCCCATAACCGCGAGATGACGTCACTGTCCGGGATTTGACTCCCGACAAGCGTCGTCACGAACAGCGCCCGCTTTTCATTTTTTTGTAGTTCACGTTTGTCGGCCGCCCCGTACAACGTCAAACCGAACAACGTATGTGTGATCGTATCCATGTAACACCTTCTTTCTGTTTTGAAAAGACATCCCCCTCATCGCGAGGCGGATGTCCGTCCGTGCTTTATTTCTCTTGGTCCATTTTCATGGCGCGTCTTGCGACGACGGCGACAAAAATGACAGCGACAATCGGAATGATCAAAGGCATCCAATTCAACATCCGCCTGTCCCCCTTCTACAAGTGTCGCAAGCAGTATATCACAGTTTCAAATCAATCGTTTTAGTGGATGCTCGCCTTGGCGTAACGGCCTGCCATCGACTCAATCGTTTCACGCATATGGTCGCGCAGCGTGACCGGTTCGAGCACCTCGACTTGCGTGCCGAGCGACAGGAGCCAGAAGACGAAACCGTCAGATACGGCCGCATCGAAGCGGATGAGGAAGCGTTCCTCTTCACGTGTGATCGACACGTCTTCCCCGAGCTTGTCGAAGATGACCGGGAGCACCCGCTCATCGACGGCAAGAATGATCTCCTCATCGAGCCCGTTATACATGTTAAACGATTTTTGGAAGTAATCGTCCGCCAGATGATGCTTCAGGCGCGGCGTGTCGTCCTCGACGATTTCCGAATTGACGATGCGATCGACACGATAGTTGCGAATCTCCCCGATCGATTCATCGATGCCGATCAAATAGTACTGCTCATGGTTCCAGTGTAGGTCGATCGGATTGACGACGTAGCGCTCGCCGTCACGGCGGAGCGGGAACGTGCGTTTCGTGACGTCAAAGCCGACGACGTCCGTGTATTGGAACGAGATCGCCTTCTGTTCTTGGATCGCCCGTTGGATGCGGTCGATATGGTACGGGATCTGTCCATGCTTTTTCTTCGGTGTCTTGATGATCGATTGGAGCGTCTCTGCTTCCGGGATGCTCGTCAGTTTCTGAAGCTTCTCGACGATACTTTCCGTCACATCTTCCGAGATGAACTTGGCCGCGACGATCGCATCGACCATCATGCGAAGCTCGTGAATTTCAAATAGACGGGCCGAATGCCAGTATTTTTTGGCGAGACCGTTCTTTTCAAGCTCATCCTGCACCTCGAACCCCGAATCGGTCAATGCTTGAATGTCGTCTTTCACCGATTTTTTTGCTAACTTAGAAGTATCTCCAATTGTCGATAAATATTCGAGCAAGTCTTCTAACGTCTTTGGATGATTGTCATCTGTGTGGCGTTCGAAAAACCGTCTCACCTCGAGTAACCGTTCTCGGTTGTTCACGGTTTAATCCCCTTTCAGTTCTCTATATGTATGATGTATAAACAGACATTATCATGTAATTTCCATGAAATAAAGTTATTTTCCATTACAATTCATTTAAGGAGGCGCACGCCGCTGTGAAACACTATGCCCATGTCAACGGCACGAAAATCGAATATATGGACCGCGGTCATGGTCCGGTCGTCATCTTGATTCATGGGACCCAATCGTCGAGTCTAGAACCGTACCATGTGGACCGTCTCGTCTTGTCCGGATTCCGGGTCATTGTCCCATCGCGACCTGGATACGGTGAGACTCCGTACTCATTTTCGGCCACGCCCCAACAGTTCGCAGGACACTTACAGCGCTTGATGGAAGTCATGGCCATCGATCGCTATCACATCTACGGCATCTCGGCAGGTGGACCGACGGCGATCGAGCTCGCTTCTGACAATGAGCGGGCGTCGAGTTTGACGCTCGCCGCCGCCGTGACGAGCGCGGTCGACTTCCCGTACCGAGACTACGTCAGCCGAAACGTCGCTCAGCCCGCGTTCATCCTGGCACAATATGCGATGAAGTACTTCGTCTTTAAAGCGATTCAAAAACAACCGTTCGAGGCGACGGCACGGATGATCGAATCGACGAGTCTGCTCGCACTAGACGCCGTTCGCGACGAAGTGACGCCGTACGATATCTTCTTATTGAAGCGGGTCGCGAGTCAGATGACGTTCGGGCTTGGCGCCCAGTTCGATCTTAGGCAACGTGTCGCCGCCGAGGCGTTGCTCGGGGTGACTTGTCCGACGTACATCGTACACTCTAAAAACGACAAGGCCGTCCCGATCCGTCACGCCTATTATGCGAAGCGGCTCATCTCGCACGCTCAACTTATCATCTTGAACAGCCCCGGCCACTTGATTTGGATCGGTCGCCACGCCCGGAAGAGCGAACAACAGATCGAACGCTTCATCCGCTTCAACTCGTGAGACACCTTTAGTCAGGTGTCTTTTTTCAATCCGTCTCAAGCAGTTCAATCAACTCGTCCGTCACGTCAGCCGGGACGAGGTACACCGTGTTCGTATCATTCACGTTCATCAGGCTAGTCGGTTTACCGGATTCCCCAATCCAGACGTAATAGCGGTCTGTCTCGTCACTCTTAAATCGAACTTCCACATCGTATTCAGGTGTCGCCATATTCACGATTCCTGGTTGTTCGTCAGCATTTCGAATCATGTCCGCAAATACTTTGACGTCTTCGAGTCTGTCGTATGTGACGACTTCTCGCTCCTGGAACCGACCAAAGTCGACCGATTCAGCGATACGGACTTGCACGATGTCTTCCGCGACGAGCTCGCTCGTCTCGCATCCTCCCATTAACCCTACGGTCAGTGCAGCTATACCTGTCATCCATTTATCCCGACGTTTCATCTAGTCCCACCTCCACATGTTGTCTTGTATCTATACGAGAGACGCTTGTGATTGGTTTCAAGGATGAACACAATTAACTTCTTTAGTCGTCAATCCCGAGCGTACGAATCAAACGGTCTGTGACGTCAGCCGGCACTTTGTATACGAGATGCGTTTGCGAGACGTTCATCAGTACACTCGGTGACCCGACTCGACCGAGCCAAAGATGATAGCGTTCCACGTCATCGCCCTTGTAACGGATTTCGAGATCAAAATCCGGTTCATTGTGAATCGTTTCGCCCGTAAACTCATCAGCATTTCGAAGCATGTCCGCGAATACTTTAATGTCATTTAATCGATTCAACTCGACTAAAAATTGTTCACTGAATCGCGTCCGCCCTGAGGACTCAGCGATTTTCACCTGATCCATCTCTTCAGCGTCAATCGCCTTGAGTCCTTCTCTGCCATATCCATATGGCAACGTGATCCGCCTTACTTCTTTCATAAAATCAAACAGTCGGTCCACAATTACATCACTCCCAAGTTTATGATTATCCTTTCATACGCAAAAAGTGAGCGCTTGGTTTCACTTGCATTTCGGAATTATAATCTTCGTTTCTTCATGCTTCTTTCTAAAAAGATTGGCAACATGTTCAGCAGAATCGAAATGCTCGTCAGCACCCACCACGCTCGCCCCATGCCCGGTACGACATCCGCCAACGCACTCCAATCCTCCGCTTCGACCCAGACAGATAAATAGCTATAATCCGCGCACAGCGTCAATGCGGTCAGCGATAAAGCAATTGCCATCGGCAGCTTGTAGTCTCTCCCGACACTGAACGTATACAAGTTGAACAGCGTCGCCCCAATCGCCAATAATCCAAAAATCATCCACATTGTCCTATCGTCTCCTGTTGTTTGATATGTAAGTTATTTCCTATTCCCAGAATAACACACGCAAGGAATGAAGCAGTCGGATTTTTAGGACAACAAAAAAGCCGGGCCGAAGCCCAGCTCTTCCTTATTGATACGTCCAACCGGTCAGGCTCGCAGTCGCTCCTTCATAACGCAACTGTTTTTCAAGCTCGCTCGGGAACACGCGGAGCGTGGCGACGGCCTCGCCGTCATTGACGAAACATTCGACACTCGACGAGTCGACGAACACGTGAAGTGATTCGACGGCGATCGTTTTCGTCCGGGTCGTTCCGAACTCGGTCGCGAACGGCTCACCGGCGTTCGTCCGGTCAATCGCCAGTTCATGCGTCGCTGCATCATAACGAATGACGAGTGACTCATTCCCGACTTGAAGCAGGTCGAGCGTGAAGTCAGATCCGTCCGTTTTCAGCTCGAGCTCGTAACGGTCCGGTGTCGAAGTTTCAATCACCGTACCGGATGTGTTGACGAATTCGTCTTGGCGTAGCTTCGTCATCGCTTGCACCGGACGCTGTTTAAGCAATCCGTCCTCGAGCGAGAGTTCACGCGGCAACGTCAAGGCGTGGGCCCAACCGTAGCGGTCTGTCGGGTAGTCAATCTCCGGCAAACCCATCCAACCGACGAGCACGCGACGTCCCTCATGTTCGGTCGTCTGCGGTGCGTAGAAGTCGAAGCCGAAATCGAGTTCTTCGAACGCGCCATGTGTGAACGTCAACGTTTCGACGTCGAGTTTGCCGATCAAGAATCCAGACTGATAGATGTTGTGATAACGGTGGCCTTCCGGCTCGATGCCTTGTGGCGAGAAGACGAGGACGTGTTGACCGTTCAGTTCGAACACGTCTGGGCATTCCCACATGTAGCCGAACGGGTCGAGACCCGTTTTGACTTCACCGATAAACGTCCAGTCGTTCAAATCAGTCGACCGATACAAGACGACACAGCCCGTCTCATTATCACGCTGCGCTCCGACGATGGCGTAATAGACATCGTTCTCGAGCCACACTTTCGGGTCACGGAAATGTTCCGTGTACCCCGCCGGTACGTCCGGGATGGCGACGTTCCGGCGTTCGATTTTTCCGTCTCGTAGCACGCCGATGATTTGCGAGGCGTGACGCGTCCAGTCGTCCGTCCGGTGGTTGCCGGTGTACATGACGTGGAGTTCACCGTCCTTCACGAAGCCGCTGCCCGAATAGGCACCGTGTGAGTCTTCGGTCGTCTCCGGGACTAACGCCACCCCGCGGTCCGTCCACGTGACGAGATCGGGTGATGTGACATGATACCAATGCTTCAGACCGTGTACCGGTCCGAGCGGGAACCACTGATAAAACATGTGATACTCCCCGTTGTAATACGTGAATCCGTTCGGATCGTTCAGGAGTCCTGTCGGCGGTTGGATATGGTATCCGAACCGCCACGGGGAAGCGGCCGTCTTCGTGCGGAGCGTCTCCATCTCGAGGGCACTCACGTCACGTAACGAGCGGTAACGCTCTGCCTTCGTCCAACTCATACAATCACTTCCTTTTTCTTAAGCTGCTTGTTTGACTGCTTCTTTTTTCGCTTGGCGTTTCGCAAGGACGAACGTCAATCCGAATGCGACCGCGAACGAAATTGCCATGCCGATAATATACGACACGATCGATGCCGGTGCGATCGAGATGATCCCTGGAAGACCTGCTGCGCCGAGGGCGACGGCGAGGACTTCACGACCGACGATGAACGCCGAGGCGATCCCAGAACCGATGATGGCGGCGATGAACGGATAGCGTAGTTTCAAGTTGACCCCGAACATGGCCGGCTCAGTGATTCCTAACAGTGCCGAGATGCCTGATGCCGAAGCGACACCTTTCATCTTCTTATCGCGTGTCAAGAAGAAGACGGCAAGCGTAGCCGCGCCTTGGGCGACGTTTGACATGGCCGCGATCGGGAAGATGAACGAACCACCTGTGCGCGCGATATCGGCGAGAAGTTGCGTCTCGATGGCGATGAAACTGTGGTGCATCCCTGTGATGACGATCGGGGCGTACAAGAGACCCATGACGAGACCACCGAAGAAGCCGAGTGAGTCATACGTCCAAACGAGCGAATCGATGATCAAGTTACCTGCTTCACGCGTGATAGGTCCGACGAATGCGAACGTGACGAACGCCGTGATGAGGAGTGTAAGCAGCGGTGTGAGCAAGATGTCGAGTGACACCGGCATGAACTTGCGGATGTTGATCTCAAGTTTCGATAAGATATAAGCCGATACGAGGACCGGTAACACTTGTCCTTGGTAACCAAGCTTCTCAATCTCAAAGCCGAGAATGTTCCAAACCGGGATGTCACCGACCGTCGCTTGTGCGTAGGCGTTGACGAGATCCGGGTGGACCATGATCATCCCGAGCGCGGCGCCGAGGTATGGATTACCCCCAAACCGCTTGGCGGCGGAGAACCCGATCAGGACGGGTAAGAAGACGAAGGCGGCGTTCGCAAACGTATTGATCATCGCAGCGAGGTCGGCGATACCAGGGTACTGATCGATCAGCGAGCTGCCGTCGAAGAACAAATCAGGTGCTGTGAGCAAGTTGTTGATCCCCATCAAGAGACCACCGGCGACGATGGCCGGGATGATCGGTACGAAAATATCAGATAGCATCTTGACGAACTGTTGGAGCGGGTTCATCTTCTTCGCCCCGGCCGACTTGACATCGGTCGTTGACATGTCACCGAGACCTGTCAATTCGGCGAATTCGGCGTACACTTTGTTGACCGTACCTTGGCCGATGATGACCTGATACTGGCCGCCTGTTGAGAACGTTCCTTTGACGACGTCAAGTGCGTCGAGTTTTTTCTCATCGACTTTCGACTCGTCGTTTAGGACGAGGCGGAGCCGGGTCGCACAGTGGGCCGCGGCGGCGACGTTATCTTTTCCACCGACCGCTTCTAAAATCGCTTCTGCTTCTTGTCTGTAGTTCATTCTGATTTCCCTCCTAGCGCTTCAAGCACACGTTGTTGTGATGGTATGGCTGGAATCGCGCCGTAAGCGGTGCACGTAAGCGCGCCGGTCACGTTCGCATATTCGATATCCTTTACTAAACGAGCGTCATCGACCCCGAGTGTCGCTAAGCGATACAAGTAGGCACCTACGAAGGCGTCACCTGCTCCCGTCGAATCGACGCTGTCAATCTTCACCGACGAAATCACGTTGTTGCCGTCCTTCGTGGCGATCAATGTCCCGCGCGAGCCGAGCGTGATGGCAATCCGTGTCGCACCCGTTTCGAGAAGTGACGCGACCGCTTGATCTAAATCGTCATGCCCGGTCAAAAGTTGCGCTTCCTCTTCGCTCAACTTCACAAAATCGGCTTCTGCGATAAAGTGGAGCGAGTCTTGTTTAAACGCGTCGATATCTGTGACGAGCGCGTCCCGGTAGTTCGGGTCGAACGAGACGAATAAGTTGTCACGCTTGGCGAACTGTAACAGTTTGAAGTAAGCATTCTTCAACTCACCGTCTAGCAGTGCCGTCGCTGAACCGAAATGAACGATGTCGCCTGGCTTGAAAGCGGTCAAGTCGATCGCTTCGAACGCATAGTCGCCGTCACTCCCACGACGGAACGTGAAGTCGCGCTCCCCGTCCGCTTGGATCGAGACGAAAGCGAACGTCGTGTCACCCTGTTCGACTAGATTCTCGACGCCGACGCCGTTGTCGACGAGCGTCTGTTTTAAAAATTGTCCGAACGGGTCGGCTCCGACCTGTCCGAGAAAACTTGAGCGTCCCCCATGTTTACTGACGACGGCGGCCACGTTCGCCGGTGCGCCACCTGCTTTCTTCACGAACGTCGTCCCATTGACGAGATCGCTCGACGCGTCTTCACAAACCCAATCAATCAATAGTTCACCAATGCAATGTACGGTGTTCATCCGTCCACCTCCATGTTTGAATGTATTGCTTCGTATCATTTATCGAACCGGTTCCATAAACAAATAAAAAATGTTGCGGAACCGGTTCCGCAACACAAATGTAAACGATTTAATTCAACATGTCAACGCTTCCTCGCAATTTTAATTCAAAAGTTGTGAACGTTTTCATCGGGGTGGCTTCACCTGTCAGCAACTGGAGGATCATGTCAGCCGCACGAGACCCGGTCCGTCGATATGGAAGGTGAACCGTCGTCAGCGATGGATGCAATACTTCCGTGAAATCATACCCACCGAAACCGCTGACCGAGATATCGTCCGGCACTCGTTTGCCGCCGTTCGCTAACCCTTTCAAGACACCGAGCGCGATGTTGTCGGTCGCACAAACGACGAGCGTCGCGTCCGTCACGTCGGTCGCGAGCTGCTCACCGATCGGAATGGCGTCGTCGATTCTGAACGTCGTCGTCATCGAACGGACGATGGCGCCAGCTTCATTGAACGCTCTCAAAAATCCGTCACGACGGGCTTGTCCGACGGCGATATCATCCTCTGCCACTCCGACATAGATGATGTCCCGGTGCCCCCACTCCATGAACTGTTGCCCGAGCGCATAAGCCGACTCATTGTCCGGGTAGACGAGGCTATGCACGCTATCGTGCTGCTGACCGATCAACAGGACCGGGATTTGAATCGCTTCGATCGCCTGTAGATGCGCTGGCGTCACGGTCGTCCCGAGCCAGATGATGCCGGCCACTTTTTGTTTGGCCAAGTTATACAGTTGCTCGATCTCACGCTCGGTCTGTTGGGCCGTGTTGACGACGAGCATCTGATAGCCGTACTCGGTCAAGCGTTCGTCAATCCCCATCATCGTCCTTGAAGCCGCGTACGAATCGAGCCGTGGGACGATGACGCCGATCATTTTCGTCTGCTTCGACTTCAAACTTTGGGCGAACTGGTTCGGTTCATATTTCGTCTCACGGATGACCCGCTCGATTTTTTCGCGTGTAGCCTTCCCGACCGATCCACCGTTCAAATAGCGGGAAACGGTACTTTTGGCGACCCCGGCGAGTTTGGCAATATCGTTGATCGTCACTTGTTTCATCTCAAAACCTCCATACGAAAAAACTGACGCGCTAGACGCCGTCAGTTCAGTGGTTCATCACGTATCGTTTTTTAAAGTTTAAATAATAAAGTCCGTTGCGTTTCTCGAAGCCGTTCTTTTCAAGGACGCGACGCATCGCATCTTTATGTGGACTCGTCGGCGGAATGCCGGCGCGGACGGTATGACCGTCTTTTAAATCGGATTGCTCAAGCGCGAGGCGCAATCCTTCTGTCGCATAACCTTTATCTTTATACGGGTCAAACACCATCAAATCGAGCTGATAGACGCGAGCAAGCTTGAGAAGCAGTACTTTACCGACGATTTGTCCGTCTTGAACGAGGTCGAAGTAAAAGTCCTCCCCATAACTATGTTCGTCGGCCGTGTATACATGCTCGGCCCCCATCTCGACGAAAATACCTTTTAATTCTTCGGCTGAGATGCCGTAAGAGCTTTGACCATATTTCTGAAAATGTTCATATTCGATCTCATCGATCTGGCGAATAGGTTGACGCACGATTTTCATCCCGTGCCCTCCTTAACAGTTATTCCAACGTCTTTCCAAACTCATTATATACGAAGCGCGTCACGAAGCGCAAAAGATAACCTAAATCAGACCGGTTCGATATGAATGTGGACCGAATCGACGGCGTGGTGTTTATCGAGTTCCCGTTCGATATCGTCACAAAGCGTGTGGGCCTCGTCGACGGTCAAGGCACCGTCAACGGCGATCGTCACGTCGAGCATGACGTGGTTACCGAGATGCCGGCCTTTGATCTCCCGAACTTCTTTGACGGTATTAAAATGTTGAATCGTCTCTTCATAAGACTCGACGAGATCAGGCGGGAACCCGTCAGACAGTTGATGCGTCGCATCGAGAAAGATTTGGATGGCCGTCCGGATGATGAGCCCCGCGATGACGACCGCGAGCACTGTATCCATCCACGGCAGCTTAAAGTAAGCGAACAAGACGCCGAGCGTCGCACCGATCGAGATCAAGGCGTCGGCCAAATTGTCTTTCGCGGCCGCTTTCAGCGCGAGTGATTTGGTCTGTTTCGCCAAGTTCAAATTGTAGCGATGGACGCCGTACATGACGATCGCACTAAAGAATGCGACGACGGCGGCGAGCGGGTTCGGCTCGACGTAGACACCGGCGAGCAGATTGGCGATGCTGTTCAATAACACGAACACCCCGACCGCGACCATGATGAGCGAAGCGACGAGCGCGGCAATCGTCTCCATCTTCGCATGGCCATACTTATGTTCAGCATCCCGCGGCGTTGCCGCCACACGAATCCCGATATAGACGGCAATTGATGCGATGACGTCGGTCGTATTGTTGAAACCGTCGGCGAGCACGGCTTCCGAATTGTAAATATAGCCGAAGACGACTTTGAGAACAGATAAAATCAAATAAGTCGTGATTGATAAAATGGCTCCTTTGAGCGCTTTTGGTGGATGATTTGTCGAATGCATCCGCCCACCTCCTTTTTAGCTAAGTTAGTATACCAGTTGTTCTTCGTGTGGGCATAGAGAAACAGTGTTTCCCGAAGTCAAAATAAATGGAATATATTCCCGGTAGTTTCGTCTTCCGAAAATTATGGTAAAGTAAACAAGAAGAGACCCTTGTGGTTAAACCGTAAAAGAGGTGAAAGATATGTTCACAGAACGTGATGGTATTAAACTTCGTTTGGAACAAATTGACAGATTGTTATCCGATTTGAATCGTGAAGCGAAACAATTGATGGTACGCTTACGCGAACTTGATGCGAGTGGTGAGAGCCCACAAGAAGCGTCACTTAAGCCAGAAGATCGTGATACGCTCAAAACGTCGATCGATGAGACGCTCGAAGCGCTCCAAACCCGCTCGAAACGCCCGATCAACCCGAACGATGAGAAAAAGAAAGAACTCGCCTCGAACAAGGCGCTCATCGACGAGTTGTCAGATCTACTCAGTAAGAAAAAATGAGACGCCACCGCGTCTCATTTTTTAAGTAAGGAGATTAAATGATGTATATCGTTACAACTTGTCTACGGCCGACTGAAGCAATCATTCATAAAGCAAACGAGCACTCATTGCTACACGATGTGCCGTTCGTCTCGCGGCGAAAGCATTCAATCGAGACGTTGATGAGCCGGCACGGTGCCGCCGTCCTCGTTTTCGATAAGCGCCGCGTTGAGTATACGCCGCTCGGCGCCAAAGAGCCGTTCTTCTTCCATCCATCAAGCTCGGTCTTCCGTGTCAAGCAACTGCTTCGTGATGGCAACGACCCACTGATCGATGCGGCCGACCTTCAACTCGGAGACCGCGTGCTCGATTGTACACTCGGACTCGGTTCCGACAGTATCGTCATGAGCCACGCCGTCGGCCCGAGCGGTCGCGTCGTCGGCCTCGAGAGCGAATTCATCACAGCGACACTCGTCAAAGAAGGCATGTCGGTCTGGGAAGAGAAAGAGAACGCTTTGAATGAAGCGATGCGACGCATCGAGGTCGTTTGGACCGACGCCCTCACTTATTTGAAAAATTGTGCGGATGACGAATTTGAGGTCGTCTATTTCGATCCGATGTTCGAAAAAACGATTTCAGAATCAGTTCATCTGAACCCGTTACGAGCGTTGGCAAACGAAGCGCAGTTGTCAGATGAACTGATTTCAGAAGCCAAACGCGTTGCGAAAAACAGAATTGTCCTAAAAGCACATTTTGAGAGCCCGGCATTCGAAAAGTATGGATTTAAGCGACTTTCACGCAAAACTTCGAAGTTCCATTATGGATATATCGACTGAGAGACTCGTTCGGATTAGGTATTTTGACTTAATCGGGACGAAAGTCTCTTTTTTCTTATTTTTCATAATTATTATTTTCTGAATATTGACATTAATCAGACACAAGTTTAACGTTTACATCAAGCTCACACAATTTCCCATTATTTTTACAGGAGGTCAGTCCAAATGAAAAAACGTTCCATCCGTCGTACGACGCTCGCCGTCGCGCTGACATCGGTCATGAGCGTCAGTGCGATCCCGGCCGTCGGTGCCGCTCCACTTGCCGCTTCACCGTTACCAACCGCAACAAATACTGCCCCATTCGATCACAACATCATCGATGAGGATCGACTCGCCAAAGCGCTCGAAAAGCGTGGCGTCA
The DNA here is from genome assembly GCF_018618455.1 of Exiguobacterium sp. s142. Classification (NCBI taxonomy): domain Bacteria; kingdom Bacillati; phylum Bacillota; class Bacilli; order Caryophanales; genus Exiguobacterium; species Exiguobacterium sp. s142. The sequence continues at coordinate 127,294 of NZ_JACSMB010000001.1, forward strand.
TCAAAAAAGGGCTTTCAACGAAAGAGCGACAGAAAGCCGTCGACGCGTATATTAAAAAGAAGCAAGGTACAGCGCAAGATGCCCACGATCACAAACATGATGACAAATTGAATGACAAAGCGGCGAAAGCGAAAGAGAAGATACATAACCAATTCGAAAAAGAATCGAAACGTCTCCTCGACAAAGCGAAAAAAGGTCAAGGCAATTATCGAAAAGGCAAACCGAATGGCCAAATCAAAGTTGATCCGGCCAAAGCAACGGGCTATAACGGTGCGGTTCGTGAAGACAAAGTGCTCGTCCTCCTCGTCGAGTACAGCGACTTCAAACATAACAACATTGTCCAAGATCCCGGTTATATGTATAGCGACAATTTCAGCAAAGAACACTACGAGCAGTATATGTTCGGTGATAAGTCGTTCGAACTGTTCAACGGTGAGAAAGTTCAGACGTTCAAACAGTATTATGAAGAACAGTCTGGCGGCAGCTACACGGTCGACGGTACCGTCTCTGAATGGTTGACCGTACCAGGTACGGCGAAAGACTACGGCGGTGACAATCCGGCCGGCGGGAATGACAACATTGGTCCAGGTCCCCGTCAACTCGTCAAAGACACGTTGAATGCGGCGGTCGCTTCAGGAATGGACCTCGCCGAATACGATGAGTATGACTTGTATGACCTCGACGGCGACGGCGACTTCAACGAACCGGACGGCTTGGTCGATCACTTGATGATCATTCATGCTGGTACCGGCCAAGAAGCGGGCGGCGGTGTCCTCGGTGACGACGCGGTCTGGTCACACCGTTGGGTACTAGATGGCGTATATGGCGTGGAGAACACGACGGCTGACGTCCCATATTGGGGCGGTAAAATGGCCGCATACGATTACACGATCCAACCTGAAGACGGAGCGGTCGGCGTATTCGCCCACGAATTCGGTCATGACCTCGGTCTTCCTGACGAATATGACACGCAGTACACAGGCCAAGGCGAGCCGGTCCAATCATGGTCGATCATGAGCGGCGGCAGCTGGGCTGGTAAAGTGGCAGGAACGGAGCCGACGAGCTTCTCGCCACAAAACAAGGAATACTTCCAAAAATTGATGGGCGGCAACTGGGCCAACATCACGGAAGTCGATCTTGAAGACATCACCCAGCAAGGTTTCGTCTCGAAACTCGATCAATCGGTGACGAAATCGAACAACCCAGGGTTGTTGAAAGTGAACCTTCCGGACAAGAAAGTGAAAGGTATTGAACCTGAGTTCGGACAGTACTACTACTACTCGACAAAAGGTGATAACTTGCACACTGAACTCGTGACACCAAGCGTCAAGCTCAGTGCTGACGGCACACTCGCCTTCGATACACGGTTCGAGATCGAATATGATTACGACTACTTGTACGTCAAAGCACTGAGCGGCGGCAAAGAAGTCGTCCTTGACGTCTACGGTGACGACAACACCGGAAATGACGCCGAGTCAACAAACGGCGCTTGGGTGAACAAATCGTACGACTTGTCACAGTTCGCCGGTCAAGACGTCCAGATCGTGTTCGAATACGTGACAGACGGCGGTCTCGCCCTTGAAGGATTCGCCCTCGACAACTTGGCGATCACGTCAGGCGGACAGACGCTTCTCGCAGATGACGCGGAAGGTGCTGAGGCGGTCACGCTCGACGGCTTCGTCAAGTCGGACGGTTATGACACGAAACCGCACTACTACTACCTCGAATGGCGTAACCACGCAGGCGCTGACACGGGTCTCTTGAACGGCCGTGGCGTCAAGTACAACACCGGTCTCGTTGTCTGGTATGCCGACGACTCGTTCTCGGACAACTGGGTCGGTATCCACCCGGGCGAAGGTTTCCTCGGAGTCGTCGACTCACATCCAGAGGCGATTGTCGGTAACTTGAACGGCAAAGAAACGGTTTCAGGCAGCACGCGTTACCAAATCGCGGACGCCGCGTTCAGTTTAGACAAAACGCTCGCTTGGTACCTCGATTCTCCGAGCCGCGGAATTTACGACTACAAGGCGCAATCTGGCGTGAAACAGTTCAATGACGCCAATACGTACATCAACTCGCTCATCCCGGATGCGGGCCGTAAGCTTCCACAATACGGACTCGTCGTCGACGTCGTCGGCGAAGCGAAAGACAATTCGGCTGGAGCTGTTTGGGTCCGGACGAAGTAAGCATGATTTGTTTGACCCTCGCCCTTCTCATCAAGAGAAGAACGGGGGTCTTATTATTCTAAAAAAGCTTGAATTTTCAATCGAGACTGTGTAACATACTAGTTGTAACGCCTCTGTAGGTTAGTGGCAGACCTCAGCAATGGTAATGCTGCAGCACGAGTTCGATTCTCGTCGGAGGCATCAAATATCCCGCTCAACCAAGCGGTTCACGGCACTTCCTGTATCTTGCAGGAGGTGCCTTTTATTTATCCGTGGACAGTTTGTGCACACTTGGCGTTTGTCGAACGATTCCGATTGATGTCGAATGAATCAGATATCCCTGACAGAATGTTCGTCCATCAACATCCAAAACGTATCGGCCGTCTGTTTCTGGAACGACATTATTATTTGCTTATACGTGACCTCTTTGTAATGCGATGTCACGTATTGAATTGTAGCCATGAATGTAACTTTGACAGACGACAAAAAACGCCCCTAAGGACGCTTATTTGCTCATTTGATGCATTCTCTAATCTTTTCTAAACTCTTAACTAGTCATTCAATTTGTTTTCTTTAGCTTGATAGCTTTCTTTAGAAGTGAAAAAGAATATGATAGACAATATAAAAAGTGCTACTGGGAATGTTACTAAAGAAGGATTAAATTTAACAGAACTAATAGCATATTCTCCATACAAATAAATTGTCATCCATAAAGAGCAACACAATAAAATCACTGCTGATATATTTTTCATATTCCCCCCACCTTTCAAGTGATATTATAACCGATTTCTCGATCCACTTTCGGCTGCTTCCGAAAATAGACAACATTATTATTTCGAAACCGCCATTAAAATTACATATTGGTGTCTAATTACAATTAGATACTTCATTTAACAAATATGGGTATATGTAGTATAGGTGCTACAATGGAGTCGAAGAATTGAGAGGAGTGGACTTGTGGGATCGTTATTCAATTACGCAATAGCATTCGTGGGTACAATCGGAGTAATTGTAGGGGTCGCCAAACACGACTTTTGGAAACGTAAGAATGAGTACATGGATACAGTACAGCAAAAAAATAAGTATAAGCGTACAACGCGCAAAATTGATATAGTGTTGGCCACTTCGATTATTTTGCTTTTCGCTTTGTATTATTTTCAGCCTGACGATATTCAGGATCCCGTCGCGAAAATAGTCGAAGAACCCGTCGCCGCTGGAGATGTTGACAGTGAATCTGGCAAAGTGATTGAACTCGGGCCTTACTCGGTAGCCTCTATTCCGAACGGCGTGCCATCTGCTTACCAGATGCAATACGAAGAGTTGACCGATATCATTTCGCGAGCCAACGCGACGTTAACGTTAATTAAAGGTACGATTTCATCTTGCGAAACGCCGTGCACTAAACCATTGAGTGAGATTGAATCAAAATTCGACGCTATGAATGATGTGATCGAGGAAACGCGCAATGAATTGTTCCGCGGCTCCGAGATTGTGCGAGTTATGGCCGAAGAAGACCCGGAAGAATTGCATACGCAAAAGTTATATGAGCTCCAACAAGAATTGTTATCGACACGATCCTCACTAGAAACGATGCTGATCGCTGACTCGTGGGAGAGTTGGGAAGAACCGATCGAGTATGCAGAAAATACACGTAAAAAACGACTGTTCAAAATTCTTCTTGGTGATACAGTGCTACCGAAAGATTATCACGTCGAAGGGTCAACTCTAGAAAACGGTGAACCTATCGTCAATGAAGAATCCCCTGAGGCTTTGCAAAGCGCAGAGTTTGTCATTCTAGGGTTTATGGAGCTTACAGAAGAGATTCGGTCAATCGTCGACTCAGTGTACATCTCAATGGATGCAGACCACATCGCCGCTGACTACGCATTAACAATCGTAGATTCCACAAGGGAGCAAGCGGTTATTGCATCAAATTCATTTGCTGACGCTAAAGCGGCCAAAGAATTGAGTGGCGCAATCGCAAGGCTTGACTCATTAAAAGAAAAACTTCTCGAATACAACGATATGCAGGAAAGCCCTGGTTGGAACCTCGATAGATACGACGAGGTGTTGATGCATGTCGATACATTCTATGAAGACATGGACTTTAACCCAGTCACTGTCAAACAATTTTTAGAGGTCTACGGCTACTGATTTCGTGCACAGTTTCGTGTACACCTACCCACGATGCAGAGGTAGATTCACAATTTATTTCACCATTATCTTACAATTTTCTACAAGTTATTCGACAAAACGGCGCAACGCCAAGCCTTTTCAAGTTTCCACGAAAACCCATTCGAGAAATGGTAATGCTGCAGCACGAGTTCGATTCTCGTCGGATGCATCAATTGGATATTTCAGGGAATGGTATAATGATTAACAAACATGTGTAAAGGAGACTAGATATGAAACGTTTCATCACACTTCTAGCCGCCGTCGCCTTGTTGGCCTCTTGTACGCAACAGACAACGAATCGTCCGCCTGACTCACCTCCGAAAACTAAAAATGTCGTAATCGATGTATCCGAGACGCAACCTTTCTCCGAGCCAGTCCCGACCGAAGAAGAAGTCACCATATTTTTAGGATATCTTCAGTCGTTGAGCAGTGACACGCTGGGCGCGTTGCGTGAATCAGAGCAGACGATTTTCCCCTGTGAGACGTCTTGTGAAGACCGCCCGCTCGACGAAATCTCTACGCAAATCGACAGTAACCGGGAAGATCTCGAATCCGTCCGTGCCGACATTGATGAGATTCTCCCGGCGTTCGATCACCTTGTCGCATCTGACGCGTCAGGAATCGACCGTGAAGGGCTGACCAGCGTATTGAACGAACTCACAGCCGTCAGTGAGGGGTTGACGCAGTTTTTAGAGACTGACGATTGGGCTTATTGGGAAGAAGCCCGGACCCAATTGAATAGCATGTCATCGACCATAAAAGGCATCGCTATTTATCTAAGTGGTGTGTGACATTTATCAACTACATAGGCTGCTCTCATCCAAACTCGGATGAGGGCTTTTTTCTTACAGTCATGGATACTGTCTTGACACGTCTCCGGTTCCTCTATAAACTTGAAAAGTTGAATTGAATGATTTTTCGGAAGGAGCATGACAGATGCTGAATGAATGGTTATGGATCCCTTCTGCCCTGCTCACGCTCGGTCTGCTCGTCCTCAGCTATAAACTGTTCGGACGGGTCGGACTGTACGCCTGGATCGCGATGGCCTCGGTCGTCGCCAACATCCAAGTGACGCAGCAGATTGTGATTGGTGGTTTCATCTTCACACTCGGGAACATCGTCTACGGTTCCCTTTATTTAGCGACAGACATCTTGAACGAGAAACATGGCCGTCACGCCGCCCGCAAAGGCGTCTGGCTCGGCTTCTTCATCTTGATTGTCTCGACGGTACTCATGCAGTTCGCCTTGCTTTACGAACCGTTCGAAGAAGCGCTCTATATGCATGAGAGCTTCAAGGCGTTGTTCTCGATGCTCCCGCTCATCACGCTCGGCAGTCTCGCGGCGTACCTCGTCTCGCAACTGTTCGACGTCTTCATCTATTCGAAGATTCGGGCGAAAACGGGTGAGAAGAAACTGTGGCTCCGGACGACTGGCTCGACGGTCGTCTCACAGTTGATCGATACGCTCACGTTCTGTACGATCGCCTTTTGGGGAATGGAATGGGATATCTGGTGGAACATCTTCGTAACGACGTATGTCGCGAAGTTCATCATCGCTTGGATGGCCACGCCGTTCATGTATTATGCGAAACGGACCGAACCACAAGACGACGAGACGGAAAAAGCAGCCTAAATAAAAAACCGCAACCTCAACGGGTTGCGGTTTTTTCTCGAATTTGCAGACGCACCGCGTAAGGCCGCGCATCTTCGAGTGACGACGTCTCCCGACAAACAGTGAGCGCCATGTAAGCGTCGATAGCGAGCGCTTCGATGGTCTCGTCCGTCGTCTCGACCTCAAGTATGGTGTAGGGCGGCAGATGTTCGAGCTTGACCCACTGCCCGTGCAGGTTCTTCACATAGATGATTGGTTCGTCAATCGAGTAACGTCGGAGTAAATCAGACACGTTCACGCGATCCCCTCCTTAAACCAAACCTTTATCCTCATTATAGAAAGCGCTTACGATTCTGTAAACCGTGCTTCCCGAAAATTTGGCGGTCCAACGCTTCAAAAATGGTGGAATCGAACCGATAATCTAGAAGAGAAATGAGGTGAACCGATGCGTTATCGCCGACAAGAAACGTTCCGCTACATTTTACCGAACCCCCGTTTCATCCCCTACCGCCTCGTATGGGAAGATAAGGAGTTGCATGACGGTGAAGGCATGCTGCTCAACATTAGTGCCCACGGCTTGAAGTTGCGCTGCGACTACTTGTTCCCGCTGTCGGAAGGGCTGAAAGTTCAGGTCGTGCTCGACCTCGTCCCGCTCATCCAGTCAATCGAGTTGACTGGTCACGTCCGTCACCGCAGTCAAATAGGAAGCATGTACGATTACGGGATCCGTCTTGAAGCGAATTCAGAAGAAGCCCAACAGCTCGTGACGATGATCAAAGCTTATGCAAGAGAGAACCAATGAGAACGTGTCGTCAGACACTTCTCATTTTTTGTTCGTCCGATAACAGGGTATACTAATGACAACAGAGACAGATTAGAGGTGTAGCCATGACTAGAAAATTTTTATTGATTCCTTGGGCCGCCGCGATCGCGATCGCGCTACTTGGTCCCAACACCCCGTTCTCGAGCCGGTTCTTGCTCGACTTCCTGACGTACAATACCGATGCCTATGAAGGATATTCTTTATCCCTCTTTAGCGTGCTAGGCGTCTACCCGCTCGCGCTGTTCCCGCTGCTTTGGTCGGAAGTGAACCAACTGCGGCCGAATCCACTCCTACCGGCAGCAACCGGTTTCGTCGTCGGAGGATTCATCATCGCTCCGTATCTCGCGTTCGCACGGCAGTCGCCCTACCCGACGCCAATCAAGCCGTTGCCGACGAGACTGCTCGGGGTCGTGTTGCTCCTCGTCACGATCGGTTTATTCATCGCTGCCGCGATGACTGGGAATGTCGCACAGTATTGGTCATACGTCGAACAGAATCAATTCGTCCGCACGATGACGGTCGATTTCTTTTTGCTCGCCTTCGTCCAAATGACATTGATGACCCGAGATGCGAAGCGCTATAAGATGAGCTTGTGGCCGCTCCCGTACATCCCGTTATTCGGTCTATTGTTTTGGCTCATCATTCGTCATAAGCAACCGTTCAACGAGGCGCCGCCGCGACGGCCGAAAGTGGTTTGATGTTGTACTTGAGAGTGGGTTTCCCAAAACCCACTCTTTCCTTTATACTAGAGCGAGAGTTTATCTAGAGAAAGAAGGGTCAAATCCAATGAGATTTTTTAAAGTAATGACACACACGAACGACAAGGGAGAAGACGTCATCCTAAGCGAGTATTTCAAAATCGCCGACAAACAGGCTGAACAATTCCTCAAAGATACGTTAGAGCTCGACATGTTCGACGAGAAAGTGACGCTCAAAGAGTGCCAAGTCGCGAAAGACCGGTGGGAATGCCCGGTCGGTGACTTCGTCGTCGTCGAATACTTCAATGAAAAAGAGTTTGATAAAATGAACGAGTATCGTGTGGTCGCACCGAAAAAGTGACCCACAGCAAAGGCGACCTTCCCGATTGAATGGGAAAGTCGCCTTTTTATCGTTCGAGTCATCGACGTGCGTTATGACTCCTCGTTATCTTCTTCCGGGTCCGGATCTGGATGTTGCGTCGGAGCCGGTTTTTTCGCCGGATCAGACTCATCGTCTGGCATCGGGTCTGGGTGAACCCCAGGTTGCGATTCGTCACGTTTCATTGAGCATCCCTCCTCTGTCATAGTGGACTAATTCCACATCGATCAAGAGTCGAAACATCAGTGTATGTCTTTATTGCCGATGACACGACGTGAGATCGCTTTTTCAATCTCGACGATGACGAAGACGATGGCACCGAAGACGACCGGATAGATCCAATCATTCAAATCAAGTGCCGCTGTCCCGAACAACGTGTGCATAAACGGCACGTACGTGATGAACAGTTGAAGTGCAATCAATAGTGCCGATACGATAAACGCAATCTTGTTATCGAAAAAGTGCCGGTTAAACGCCGGAGCGAGTTCGGTCCGACAGTTATACAAGTGGAACAACTGGGCCATGACGATCGTATTGAGTGTGATCGTCTGCAGCTTCGCAGTCGAGAAATCAAAATCAGCTAACATGTAGTTGATGATCAAGCTGCCTCCCCCGATCAAGATCGAGACGAAGATGATCCGGAACACGTAATAGCGACTCAACAGCGGGACGTTCGCCGGACGCGGCGGACGTTTCATCGTGCTCTCTTCGAGCGGTTCGAAGGCGATCGCGAGTGACAGCGTGATGGCAACGACCATGTTGACCCAAAGGATTTGGACCGGACTGAGCGGTGCCGCGGCACCGAGCAAGATGCTCATCGCGACGAGGAGCGCTTGTCCACCGTTCGTCGGGAGCAAGAACAAGATCGTCTTCTTCAAGTTGTCGTATACACGGCGGCCTTCACGCACCGCGTTGTAAATCGTTTTGAAGTTGTCGTCGACGAGGACCATCTGCGACGCCTCTTTTGCGACTTCGGTCCCTTTGATACCCATCGCGACACCGATGTCGGCCCGTTTCAAGGCCGGGGCATCGTTGACACCATCACCGGTCATCGATGTGATGAGCCCGTTTTGCTGCAATCCTTTGACGAGACGCAGCTTATCATTTGGGCTCGTCCGGGCGAACACATCGTTATGAACCGACGCTTCTTTGATCTCCTCGTCCGACATGTTCGTCAATTCTTTCCCTTCAAGTGCACCTTCGACTTCCATGCCGAGTTCACGGGCGATGGCGACGGCTGTGTCTTTATGGTCACCCGTGATCATCTTGATGCGGATACCGGCGTCACGGCACGCCGCGACGGCTTCAATCGCCTCTGGACGTGGTGGATCGACGATTCCATACAAACCAAGGAACGTGATACCGGATTGGACGTCCTCATGGTCGACCGTCTCTTTCGAGCGATCGACCCGTTTGAATCCGCCACCGAGGACACGTTGTCCGCGGTCGGCGATCTCTTTACGTTTCTCATCCCAATAAGTGCGGTCAAATTCCGTATCTTCAGCCATATCGAACAGGCGGTCTGGCGCCCCTTTGATGAAGATCATCCGCTCATCTTTATAGTCGACGAGCGTCGCCATGTACTTATACTCCGAATCGAACGGGATTTTCGAGATGACTTTCAGCCGCTCAATCGGTCGCTCCGCTTTTTCGGCGAGCGTGAGCAAGCAAGCTTCTGTCGGGTCGCCATTGATGACCCATTCGCCGTTTTCTTCATACAATTGGGCATCATTACACGTCTTCCCGACCGTGAGCAGATCGATCATCGACTCGTCGTCATCGAGGTCAAACGGTTGACCGTTTTGTTCGAGGTCACCATCTGGAGCGTATCCGCCGCCAGACACTTCGATGTCGTGTTTCGCCGTGACGACTTGCTTGACGGTCATCTCGTTTTTCGTCAGCGTACCTGTCTTATCGGTACAGATGACAGAGACCGCCCCTAACGTCTCGACGGACGGTAGACTACGAACGATCGCTTTCTTCTCGGCCATGTTACGAACACCAAGTGCGAGAATAATCGAGATGACGGCAGGGAGACCTTCCGGAATCGCTGCGACCGCTAACCCGATCGTTGTCAGCATCAGTTCGATTGGATCGAAATCACGTACAAAGTAGCCGAACGCGTAAATGATGACCGAGATCACAAGGATCGCAATCGAGACCGTTTGACCGAATTTCGTCGTCTGACGGATGAGCGGTGTCTTCACCGTCTCGACTTCAGCGATCGATGCGTTGATTTGACCGAGCTCCGTCCCTTCACCGATCGACGTGACGATCGCTTTCGCGCTGCCCGTCGCTATACTCGTTCCTGAATAAATCATGTTTTTCCGGTCACCGAGGACAGCATCTTCCGCCACGACTTGAATTTTCTTCTCGACCGTCGTCGCTTCACCTGTCAAAGCCGATTCTTCGACTTTGAACTTCTCGGCTAGAATGACTCGCGCATCGGCCGGCACTTTGTCACCGGCGGCGAGCACCAAAAGGTCTCCGACGACGAGTTCGCTCGATTCGATTTGAATCTGTTTGCCGTCTCGGATAACGCTTGCTTTCGTCTCGAGCAGTTTTTTAATCCCTTCAAGCGCCTGTTCAGCCTTGTTTTCTTGCAAATAGCCGACGACGGCAATGATCGTGACGACGAGCGCGATGACGATCGTATCGATATACTCACCTAAAAAGCCAGTGACGACGGCCGCACCGATCAGGACGTACACAAGAATGTCATTGAACTGTCTCAAAAATTTTATGATTTCAGGTGTCTTTTCCTTTTCCGGCAGAACGTTCTTCCCGAACTGTTCTTGCCGACTCGACACTTCTTGCTTTGACAGCCCGTTGTCTACGTCTGTCTCAAGACTACTCCTCACCTCTTCCGGTTCGAGTGCGTGCCAATTTTTGTTCTCCATTTGCATCTCTACTCCTCCTTGGTCGATCCTATATGAAAATCTATCTCTTTTATGTTCCCACTCCACGGCTTCCTGACACATCAGACGACACATTTTCACAACTTTTTCAAAAAAACCGTTCACATTTGCCTCGTTTTTCATTTGGAAACGCTCCCATCCAAAAAAGTCGTGTCAGATGGATGAAATGGCTTTACATAACGGTCTGAATGGTTAACTATAGAGAAAATAAAACAGAGAGAAAGAGGTACACGTATGGTCATTATTCAAGGGATCGCCCTGTTGCTGTTGATTCTCGCCTTGTTCACGTTATTCAGTTACAAAGCACCGTTCGGGATGAAAGCGATGGGAGCACTCGCCGGCGCCGCAATCGCGAGCTTCCTCGTCGAAGCGTTCAACGCCTACGCGATCGGTGGGTTACTGCCGCTCCCTTTATATGAAGAAGTCGGCCAAGCTGCCGGTGCGCTGTCGGGACCTGCGGCAGCAGCACTGGTCGCGATTGCGCTCGGCATCAACCCGGTCTACGCGTTGATGCTCGGTTTGTCCGTGTCAGGCTTCGGGATTCTCCCCGGCTTTTTCGCAGGGTACGTCCTCGCCTTACTCGGCGGCAAGCTCGACCGGCACCTCCCGGCCGGTGTCGACATGATTTTTTACGTCATCGTCATGGCACCGCTCGCCCGTCTCGTCGCCATCGGTGTCGATCCGCTCGTCTCGAACACGCTCGCTCAAATCGGGGCGGTCATCGAGCTCGCAGCGACGCAAAATCCGATTGTGATGGGACTCGTCCTTGGCGGAATCGTCACGGTCGTCTCGACATCACCGCTCAGTTCGATGGCGCTCACGGCGATGCTCGGTCTGACCGGTGTCCCGATGGCAATCGCGGCCCTTGCCTTGACGGCGTCGATTTCGATGAACTATTTACTCTTTAAGCGATTGAACATCGGCTCGAAGAAAGACCAACTTTCGGTCGCGATCGAACCGCTCACACAAGCCGACCTCATCTCGGCGAATCCGATCCCAATCTATAGCGTCAACTTTGTCGGTGGTGCCATCGCCGGACTCATCGTCGCGATGACCGGAATGGTGAACAACGCACCTGGGTCTGCCGCCGGTATCCCGGGACTGCTCGTCATGTATGGCTTTAATGACTGGCAGACGGTGACGGTGACGGCAATCATCGTGTTCGCCGTCGGCATCATCGCCGGTCTCATCGGCAGCAAACTGTTCAGCAATTTCCCGATCGTTCGGCATACGGAAAAGATGGCAAATCCGGAAGAGGAAGCCGCATGAAAAAGCAGGAAGTCCAATTCGCGGACTTCCTGCTTTTTCGTTATTCAAACGATAATGTTGTTTGCGTTCGAGACGATTGCCGTGCAAGTTCGATCACACGCGTCGTCAACAAAGCGTCCTCGAGGGGAACGACCGGCCGTCTCGTCGAATAACTGTCAGCGAGCTGGCGATAAAATGCCAAATAACGCCCCGGTTCGATTTCAATCGTTTGCGGCTCATTTACAACGAGCGTCCCCGTCTCACTGACACCCGCTTCGATCGTGCCGTCTCGGAGCGCGGCTTCTTGCGGGTCGAGACCGTATTTCATAAAGCTGCCTGCCGTACCGTGGACTTCAAAGCGAGGCGCTTCAACGGCGACGAACGGATTCGATCGTAAATAGACGCGCTTCTCACCGTAGTGTAGCGTCACGTTGAAGCCGTCGTCGGACTGTCCGCCGTCTCGTTGGACCATGACGTCTGCTGAGACGTGGTCCGGTTCGCCGAACAACACGAGCGCCTGATCGATCAAATGACTGCCGAGGTCGAACAAAATACCAGACCCAGGACCTGCGTTCTCACGCCATCTGTCCCGGACAAGCGGACGGAACCGGTCAAAGCGTGATTCATACACTTTCCAGTCTCCGATTCGGTTTGATTCGAGCAGTGACGCCACCGTCAAGAAATCTCCATCCATGCGTCGGTTGTGGAACACGTTGACGATCCCGTCACGCGTCTTCTCGAGGGCGATGAGGGATTCCCCTTCCTCAGACGTTAGGAACGCAGGCTTCTCGACGAGGACGTCTTTGTTTGCGTCGAGACACGTCGTTACCATGTCTTTATGTAAGTTCGACGGTGTCGTGATCACGAACAGCGTCGCATCGGTCGCGATCGCTTCTTCGAGCGTCGCGTATACGTCCACATCAGGGAGCACGGCACGGACGTCATCCGGTCTAGAGGAGACGACCCCAGTGATGTTGAATTCCTCGAGCGTCGTCAAAAATGGCAGGTGGAACGTCATTGCCGAGAAGCCGAAACCGACCAATATAGTGTTGATCATATCTATTCCTCCTTTGTTTCTTCATGATTCATTGTAACAAAAAAAGGGGTACATTGACCCCTCACGCACTGACACTTTCATCCAAACCATATTCAAACGTGTTGTATCCGTTACGTGAATCGACGTAAACGAAACCAAAACGTGGATAATACTCGTTCAAAAACTCGTTGTCGGCGACACAGTCGAGACGGATCGGCTCGTTACCATCGGCTTCGCGGAGTACATGTTGCATCAGCTGTTGACCGACGCCACGGCCTTTCAATTGCTCACTGACGACGATGCGATGGATGTATTGACCGCGCTCGCCATCTTCCCATAAATTGTGATCCCATTCATCCGGAGGAAGCAAGGCGATCGAGGCCAAGACAAAGCCATGTTGATCATACACGTACACACTTCCCGTCGCAATGTCGGTTCGCACGCGTTCTAACAAATCTAGCTCCAAATATTCCGTCCACTGGTCACTTCCTGTTTCATTAAGCGCTACGGCTCGTTGTTCGATTAGGTGCGCGATGTGTTTAGCATCGCGTTTCGTCGCGAGTCGAATCATAACGTCCTCCTTTATTTATGCAGTATTTGAAATACCAATATAACGGAGACGTTCGACCGATTTCAACCATCTTGCCTGAGCGATGTCATCGGAACGGGATGACGTCGCCCCCGTTCAATTGATAACTATACGTCAAAGTCGCGTTCAAGCTATGCGATACTGAGCAATAGCGATCGACGGACAGTTCGATGGCACGGCGGACCCGTTCCTCCGGCATCTCCCCTTCGAGTACATATAAAATATGGATCGTCGTGAACCGCATCGGGTGCTCGGTCGCCCGCACCGCGTCGACTTCCATCCCGAACCGTTCGAGCGGCAGGCGCATCTTGTGCAAAATCGAAACGATATCGATGCCCGTACAGGCCGCCGTGGCGTGCAGCAACATCTCGGTCGGCCGTGGCCCCGTATCCAATCCCCCGACATCCGGCGCCGCATCGAGTGTCACGCTATGACCGGAAGGAGTCGTTGTTTGAAACGCCATCCCTTGTTGCCAATCCACTTTCAAGTTCATCTCAGTCTCCCCCTTATTTTTTCACTAGCATACTATTCCCTCGATTGAGGTATTATAAAGCTAGTTGCACAATTTGTCGTTTAGGAGTGGGTCGCATGGAGTGGTCGGTCATGATCAGTTGGGGGCTGTATATCGTCCTCGGGTTAAATTTATTGTTCGCTTTAGCCGTTATCTTCGCGGAACGCCGCGATGTCGGTGCCACCTGGGCCTGGCTGCTCGTCTTGTTTTTCCTACCGATCCTCGGATTTATCATCTACTTGTTCCTCGGTAGACAGCTGAAAAAAGATAACTTCTTTAACTTAAGTGTTGAGGAACGCTCATTTCATTCGTTGCAAGTCGAGAGTCAAATCGAGCAGATTCACCGTAAAGAGACGATGCTCGCCCAACCGCTATTTGAGAAGTACGAGCAGTTGCTCGAGATGAACTTGCGCTCATCGAAGTCACTCATCAGCGTCCACAACAAGTCGACCATCATGCATGACGGGGAACAGAAGTTCAAGGCGCTGATGGACGATATCCGTAGCGCCGAGACCGAGATTAACATCCAGTATTACATCATCCAACGTGATGCCCTCGGGAAGGCCTTGATCCACGAACTGATCGAGCGCGCCAAAGCGGGCGTCAAAGTCCGGCTGTTGTATGACGCGGTCGGATCGCGCAGCCTCCGCGATTCAGACTTCAAGGAGTTGATCGCGCATAACGGCGAAGTCCGTGTCTTTTTCCCGCCGACGCTCGGCTTGATCAACTTCAAGTTGAACAACCGGAACCACCGGAAAGTCGTCATCATCGATGGCAAGATCGGCTACGTCGGCGGCTTCAACGTCGGTACCGAATACCTCGGCCTCGTCGAAAAGTTCGGCTACTGGCGCGACACCCATCTCCGGGTCGAGGGGGACGTCGTCTATCACCTGCAGCACCGGTTCATCTTGGACTGGAACTTTTCGGGGAGCAAGCATCACGACCCTGAAAACTCGTTCTGCTTCGCGCGCCACGATATTAAAGAGCAGTCACCGATGCAGATCGTGACGAGCGGACCGAACTCGGACACCGAGCACTTGAAAAATATGATGATCAAAATGATCGCGTCGGCCAAGCAGCGAGTCATCATCCAAACGCCTTACTTCATCCCGGATACGAGCTTCATGGACGCCTGCAAGATGGCGCTCCTCTCCGGTGTCGAGATGGACATCATGATCCCTGGAAAACCGGACCATCCGTTCGTCATGTGGGCGTCACTGTCGTTCCTCGGTGAGCTGCTCGATTACGGGGCGAACGTCTATATGTACGATGAAGGCTTCCTGCACGCGAAGACGCTCGTCGTCGATGACGAAATTTCGACCGTCGGCACGACGAATTTGGACGCCCGCAGCTTCCGCTTGAACTTCGAAGTGAACGCCATCATCTACGATGAGCGGGTCGCTCTTGAGCTCGCCTCGTTGTTCGAGTCGGACGTCGCCGTCAGTCGGCGCTATACGGTCGACGACTATGCGGTCCGGAAGTGGAGCGTCCGGATGCGCGAAGGTGTGTCACGATTGCTCAGCCCAATCTTATGACCGTTGTGAGATCGCGCCAGCGGTCTCTTTTTTATGTCCATCAGCCGACAGATTCTAGATTTCAGCTTATTTTTATCATGTTTTAGCTAATATTCTTCCAAATAAGGGTATAAAGTATCAGTACGAACGTCCTAAACTCTCGTTTCGTTAAAGAAAGGAGGAAGTATGCGTTCGCGCATATGTCATTCTATGGCTGATCAAGAACGAATTCACCAAGACACCCACACCATGAAACCCGATCCTTCCTCGTGGGACCAGTTACCGATCGGTCTCTTTGCATTCGATACGTTCGGACGCATCATCAGTTACAACGATTCATTCGTCGACTTACTCGGGGTCGTCCCGATGACAAGCTCGACGTTTGAACAGTGCACAACCTCAACGTTTGACTTATACGGTGCCGTCGCCCGTGTATTGGCAGGCGAGACCGTCCGTTTAGCCGGTTGGTATACCCCTCCGAATCGACAGCCCCGTTTCGTCCGGACGACGATGTCGCCCAGCTTTCAGGCTGACGGCCGAATCGACGGCGGGGTCGGCGTCATCGAAGACATGACCGAACAGCGACGTTATGAAGAACGGATGGAGCATCTGTCGTCACTCGACCCGTTGACCGAGTTATTCAACCGTAAAAAAGTCGGCGACGTCCTGACCTCGGCTGTCCAAGATACGGTCGACACGAAAGCACCTGCCGCCGTCATCATGCTCGATATCGACTACTTCAAGCTCGTCAACGACACGTTCGGTCACCCGACCGGCGATCTCGTGTTACGTTCGATCGCTCAATTGCTCCGCCGCAATATAAGGAAGACCGATTCGATCGGTCGCTGGGGTGGCGAGGAGTTTTTAATCGTCGCCCCGCAGTCGACACTTACTGATGGCATCCAGTTGGCCGACAAGTTACGTCAAAAGATCAACGACGAACCGTTCGGTCCGGTCCCGCACGTCACATGTTCGTTCGGCGTCAGTTCGCTTGATGGCGGAAAGACCGTCGAACAAGCACTTCAAGACGCGGACGAGGCGCTGTACGTGGCAAAAAACTCAGGCCGCAACCAAGTGTCGAGCAAACGATGATATGAACTCTAAGAAGAATCGAAGTGTACCAAAAAGGCAGAGCGGATCCGCTCTGCCTTTCGTTTATACATTGAATCGTGATACGAGTTCTTGCAACTCCTCCGCCATATCGGCGAGTGCTTTCGCGGATTGCGACACTTCCTCCATCGAACCGAGCTGGTCTTCTGTCGTCGCCGCGACTTGTCTCGAGGCGTTCGAATTCTCGTCGGCGATGTGAGCGATTTGCGTCGCTGATGCTGAAACTTCTTCGACGTTCGCCGCGATCTCTTCGACAGTGGCCGTCACGTCCTCGATCCGTGGCGTCATCTCCTGCGTCCGTAACATAATCTTCTTGAAGCGCTCCGCCGTGTTCTCGGTCGTCTCAAGACCCGCTTTCGTATGGGCCGACACTTCTTTCATCAACGTGACAGACCGCTCCGTCTCTTGCTTGATGTTCTCAATCAACTGCGAAATTTGCTTCGTCGAGTCCTGTGACTGTTCGGCTAGCTTCCGGACTTCACTCGCGACGACGGCAAACCCTTTCCCGTTCTCACCGGCGCGGGCAGCTTCAATCGCAGCGTTCAAAGCGAGTAAGTTCGTCTGCGTCGCGATCCCGTTGATCACATCGACAATATTCCCGATTTCATTCGAGCGCTTTGCGAGCGACTCGATGACTGCGCCGAACGTCTCGACCGATGTGTCGATCGCTTTCATTTGCGTCACGTTATGGGTGACGGCAGCTGTCCCGTCTTCCGCTTCGATCGCCGTCTCGCGAGACAGTTCCGATACGTCCGTCGAGCTTTCAGCGATGCGCATGATGCCTGCCGTGATTGCTTGGAGCGAGACGGCGTTGTCGTCGAGCTGACGTTTCGAATCGTCGGCGCCGGCCGCCATCTGCTGGACCGCACCGGCAATCTGCTCAGAAGATGCTGTATTTTGCGCCGAGTTGGCCATCAGTTCTTGCGACGATGCGGCGACTTGTCCAATCGATTGATCGAGGTTGATGATGATCGAACGGAGTGACGCCGTCATGCCGTTGAAACTTTCAGCGACCCGGCCGATCTCATCGTTCGAATCGATGATGATTTCTTCCGTCAAATCTCCCGCCTGAATCCGTTCCGCGCCCGTCGTCAAACGGTTCAACGGTCGAATGATCGAGCGTAAGATGAAGTATAAGATGATTGAGGCCAACAGACTCATCGCAGCAATCACGCCCACGGTCGTCCAAAGAATACCAATCGTCTCTTCTGTGATCTCATCATCATACAGCGTTCCGGCCACTTTCCAACCCGTCAAGTCGTTCGTCATGAAGTCCATCTGTTTGTCTTCATTTTCGAACACATATGAAAAACTGCCATCTTTGCCATCATAAAGCGATTCGACCCAATCGCCCGACCCCTTCTCGCCTGCTGCTAACGTCGGATGGGTCACGAACTGCTGGTTCGCATCAAGGATCGTGACGTAGCCTTCTTTCCCGATTTGAATGCTAGTCGCGACTTCGGCGATATCATCAACGTCGACGTCGACCGCGATGACGCCACGACCGTCATCCGTTGTCTGCGATAACGTGACCATCATCTTGTTCGAGGCCGCATCGACGTAAGGGTCGGTGATGACGACGTTTCCTTTGGCACCATCTGCCGCTTCGTACCACGGACGCGTCCGGGGATCATAGTCGTCCGGCATCGTTTGGACCGGATAGATCGTCATCGTGCCTTCAGTGGACGCATAATAGATGTTCGTCACTTTCGGATGGGTCGCCAAATATTCGACGAACTTCTCCTCTAACCCAAGGTTGTCTTCTCCTTCTTCGTAGAGCGACTCATCGATCCGCCCCGCAAAAAAGGCGACGTCGCGCTCAATCGGTTCAATCAAATTCGTGATCTCGTCATTCATCCGCTCCACACCCGCGTGCGCCGACTGCATGATTTGATCCGTAATTTTTTGTTTCGCCTGATAGTAGGCGACAAAGCCGATCAATAACGATGGAATCAATAATAAGAGCAATGACATCGTGATCAACTTTTGTTTAATGCTGATAGTTCGTTGTTTCGTCCGTTTCATAGACAACCCCTTTTCCCGAGAATAATTCCCGCTGCGTTATTCTATCTATCGGCTAGAATCGGGTCTTTTTGATGACCTAGACAAAAAATCGTCACCGTTTTTCTATTCTTGTCAATTGAAAACCTTTTCATTCGGCGGTTTGTCAAATTAACCGCAACACTTCATCCACTCGATGATTGCCTCGTTCAATTCCACTTCCTCACCCCACAATCAAAGTACTCTCAACATCTTTTATTAGCTCTATTCGTAAATTACTTAGCCCTCGATACGAGTAATTGTTTGAACTCGTTTTCTGTCCAGCTTTCCAACAGGTGTATAAGGCAACTCCTCAACAAAAGCGATTTCTCGGGGGATTTGGTATTCTGCCACTCGTGTGCGTAACCAGCTCAAAAGTGCTTCTTCAGTCATTCTTTTATCAGAATACAGCTGTACGAATGCCTTCAGAATGTTGCCAGCGTAGACATCCTCTACACCGATTACAGCGACGTCTTCGACACTCGGATGGCTGCACAAAGCAACTTCTATTTCCGAAGGATAGATATTGTTGCCGGCTGAAATGATCAAGTCGTCTGTTCGTCCACACAGGAAATAATAGCCGTTCTCGTCCCGGTATCCGATATCGCTAGTTTGAATCCAGTGGCTTGGGCTGTTTTTCATGGTCCATTTATTCCGAATACAAAATTGTCCAATACTGCCAGGTTCAACTTTTTCCCCGTCCACGACTACCTGCAATTGACTTCCCGAAATTGCTTTTCCAAGCGTGTTTGCATGAAAATTTAAATCTTCGGGTGTAGCAATGATGTTCAAGCCAGCTTCCGAAGTTCCGTATAGATTGTATAAGACATTCCCCAGATGATTGTTTACTTCATTCACTAAAACCGGATTTAGTTTTGCACCTCCAGACGCAATGCAAGCTAGGGAACTGAGCGCTTCTTTATCGTGCTTCAACATTTTATGAATCATCAAAGGAACTACCGTGACAACTTCTACTTGATGCTGCCGAATAAGGGCGCATGCTCCTTTCGCATCAAAGCTCTCCTGAATGACAACTTTCTTTCCCAAAGCAAGAAATGATAACAGTACTGCGATGCCGTAGCCATGGTAAATCGGCGTTGCAATATAGGCAGTGCTGTATGTTGGCAGCTGCAGTCGGTTCAGTAAAGCAGCAAAAGGATCCAGGAAATTAAAGAGGGATGGGCGGTGAATCACTTGTTTAGGCTTTCCAGTGGTGCCACCGGTCAACAGCACAATCTTTCCGCTGGCAGAGGCCGTCAATTTTTCTTTTCTATGTAGAGCCGAATCCGACAAACTGTTGATGGATTCAATTTTTTCATGATAACTGACGATTTTTGAATGTTGGTAAGACGATTTTTCAATCAATCCGCTAAACTCTTCGTCGTAAATCAGCAAGTCGAAATGATGTTCTTGCACTAGTCGATCGAACTGTAGTTGACTCATGGAACAATTGAGCAAGTATATATCTGTGCCGAGCCGCGAAGCAGCAAAAATGCCCTGCACGAAGGACGCGTGGTTTTTACAGAAGAACGCCACTTTATGCCCTTTACAAATCCCATACCTCTCCGCTAGAAGATGAGCGAGATTTTCACAGTGCTTCTGCAGCTCCAGATAATTGAGTGTTTCCCGACTATCCACCAAAGCAGTTTTTTGGCCTCCCGTCTTTTCCGTCAATGAAAAAAGAAGCATAAGGTTTACACCGTTTTGATGGATAGCGAAGCAAAGACGTCCTAAGTTTGATGGGGAAAGAAAATTGAGTTGCGACAATATTTTCAGCAAATTAAACATTGCCTCTTTCACGCTCCTTTTTTCTTAATAACCTGAGGACGATAAACGATAACGGTGATCTGAAAATAACTGAAGCCCATTGACCTAGAATCAGCCACCAGGGTTTATAAACTTTTCTTTTCGTATACAAGACGTGTCCTATAATTTCCGCCACGTGAACCGGTGACATGGCAGGGGAAGTCTGATAAGCAATAGTCGGTTTTATCATGGGTGTTTTCACGAGCGGCAGATAAATGGAAGTGGTGGAAATGTTTTTGATTTTCAGTTCCGGCTCCGCCGAGCGCAACCACGTATCAAAAGCGGTTTTCGACGCCTGGTAGGCAGCCCAGTGAGGTATAGGGAATAGCAAAGCATTTATGGTGGAGACATTGATGATGTGCCCGTTCTTTTTCTCAAGCACCGGAATGAGCGATAGCAACAACTGTACCGGAGCAAAATAATTAAGCGCCATGGTACGTGTGAAGTCATGGTAACGATCCAGCGACTGGGCAATTGGACGGTTGATGGAGATTCCGGCATTGCTGACGACAACATCCACTCCGTCCGTTAATTGATGAAGAAATGCCAGCAATCCTTTTAGTTCCTCTTCATTGCGCAAATCTGCCGGGAATACCGTTACACTGGCTGTAGACTTTTCGATTTCGACTTTCATGACGTTCATGCTTGCTTCTCTGCGGGCCACCAGAATCAGATGCGCAGTTGTATTCGCTAATAGATAGGCGAACTCCTTGCCGATTCCTGAACTCGCTCCAGTAATCAGGACAGTCTTTCCATCCATCTCTTTTTTCATCTTCTCGAAATTGAGGGAAGGCGATAAAAATAGGGCTCTCTCCAGTAGAGTGTAGTTATGCATTTAGCCAGCACCTTTTTGTAAGATATCGTTATAAAATCAGGAATCTTCCGACTCTTATTTTTATAAATTTTACCATTTAAACCCTATTAACGGAATGGATAAGGAGGAAAGATAAACATCGTCCTCCCCTTACCTTGTAATCGTTTTTTAGGTGTCACCTCTGCATCAATCTTCGAGATACATATCCAAATGCAACAACTCGTCTCGCAGCGGCGACAAATCGTTCAACGAATGGACGCCCATCATATAGTCGTACCCAAAGAACACTTTGAACCTATATTCTTCGTCTGACTCATTCACTTTATATTCTAACTCGGCGTAAAGCGTATTCCTTAACATGAGGCGAAGCATGTTCGGGATTTGGTCTCGTGACAGCACCTTCCCTAGCTTCACTTTTTTGCGAAGGTCTCTCATCCGGATCGGATAGAGCGCATTGAACGCGCATTTCGAAGAGGCTCGATACGCATAGTCACGTCGCTCAAGATAGGAGACGGTCAATGTCTTCACTCCTAAATAGCCCATGATTCGCTCAATCGCTTTAACGTAATTAGACTCCATGCGGAGATATTCCTCCAACGTGAAGACGACACCTTCAAACGTTTGATCGATGTCCGAGATTTCCGTCCACTCGTCAATCTTCCCTCTCGTTTCAGGATGATATTTGGTTATGTTATACATGTTCATGTAGTCACCTATTTTGCTATATATTTGTGTGTTGTCTAAATAAAACGGACGCGACAGTTTCGTCGCGTCCGTTCATGCCCCGATGATCGCATCATGGGTCGCTTCCGTCCAGCCATAGGCGACTTCGCGCAACGCGAGTTCGCCGAACAAGCGCTCTTTCGCATCGATGACTCGCCCTTGGCGCTGTTCATAAAACGCCCGATGCGGGTTCAGCTCGAGCGCCCAAATGAGTAGTCCACGGCTAGACATCGTTTGGACCGCGCGTTCGAGTAAGAGTGAGCCGATTCCGTTCCGTTGATGGTTTTCTAAAATGTAAATCGCGTAAATCTCGTTCGGATGGTCCGGATAGTCCCCCGTCCGCTCGTCCCCATACAATACGAAACCAACGATTTCCTCATCGACTATGGCGACGAATCCGCTGACTTCGCGGTTGGAAAGGGCACTCCGGACTTTTTCCGACCACTCGATCGACCCAGAAGAAAGCTTTAATAAAACTTCAGTCGGAACGATCCCCCGATAAGTCGTTCGCCAACCGTTGACCCTGACGCGCGCGATCCCGTAAGCGTCTTTCGGCTCAGCTTTCCGTATTTGCATCCGTACCCCCTCCTACCCTAAGTTTTACAAATATCTTACCACAAATCACCGAATCGAAATCACACTTCTTCCAGAAACGACTGACAATCATTTGACAAAAAACGACCGTAGGAATCCCTACGGTCGAGTTTGTTAAGCGACATCACGCGTTGGCTCTGCCGTCGCTGTCGTAAGCGGTTTTTTCAAGAACGAGAGGAGGAGTGCTCCGACGAGTGCCCCTACGAGAATCGCAAGTGCGTAGAGACCCATGCTCATCGCGACGTTTCCAGCTCCTTCAAGTAATGGGAAGACGAAGATCCCACCGTGCGGCGCCGGCAATTGAATCGCGAAGAAGGCAGATAATCCACCGGCGAGTGCTGACCCGAGAATCGCTGACGGTAATACCCGGATCGGGTCGGCCGCAGCGAACGGGATGGCCGCTTCTGTGATGAACGAGGCGCCCATGATGTACGCCGTCTTACCAGCTTCACGTTCTTGTTTCGAGAACTTCTGACGAGCGAACACGGTTGACGCGAGCGCGACGAGAAGCGGTGGCACCATGCCACCTGCCATGACGGCCGCCATGACTTCTTGGTTTCCGGCTGTGAGTGCCGCCGTACCGAACACGTATGCCGTTTTGTTGATCGGACCGCCCATATCGACGGCCATCATCCCACCGACGATGACACCGAGCAAAATGGCGTTAGCACCACTCATGCTGTTGAGCGTATCCATCAACCATGTCATGAACGCTGCGATCGGTTCGTTGACGACAAGTAGCATGATCATCCCTGAGATGAACGAGCCGAGCAACGGATACAGGAGGACTGGTTTAATTCCTTCAAGCGTCGCTGGCAATTTCGCGAGTGCTTTTTTCAAGAACAGGACGACGTAACCAGCTAAGAAACCGGCGATGAGTCCACCGAGGAATCCGGCATTCCCTTCGCTCGCGAGCACACCGGCGACAAGACCAGGTGCGAGACCCGGACGATCGGCGATCGACATCGCGATGAAACCGGCAAGGATTGGGACGAGGAAACCGAACGCCGCGCCACCGATCGTCATGAGCTGAGCCGCAAATTCATTGTAAGACGGGTCATCTGGGTTTGCCGAGTTGATGCCCCAGAAGAAGCTGAGGGCAATCAACAGACCACCGGCGACGACGAGTGGCAGCATGGCTGATACCCCGCTCATCAAGTGTTTGTAAATGCCGGTGCGCTGTTCTTTAGGAGCGCCTGACGTCCCTGTCGAACGGTAAACCGGTGCATCTTGTTTCACAGCCCGGTTGATCAACTCTTCCGGTTTGCGGATGCCTTGCGCGACCGGTACTTCGATCACGTGTTTCCCGGCGAACCGCTCCATGTCGACGGCTTTATCGGCCGCGACGATGATAGCTGTCGCTTTGGCGATATCAGCTGCCGTCAATTCGTTTTTGACGCCAGTCGAACCGTTCGTCTCGACCTTGATGTCGACACCCATCGCTTCTGCTTTTTGTTTCAGGCTGTCTGCTGCCATATACGTGTGCGCGATGCCGGTCGGGCAAGCTGTGACGGCAAGGATATAAGGTGCATCCTTTTTGACCGTTTTTTCAGCAACCGGTGCCGCTTCGGCCGCTTCTTTCTCTTCGATCGCGCGAATGACGTCATCTTCTGACGTTGCCGCATAGAGACGTTCCTGGAATTTTGGATCCATAAGGAAGACGGATAATTTCGAGAGTGTTTCCAAGTGTTCGTTGTTGGCGTGTTCGCCTGCAGCGATCATAAAGAACAAGCGGCTGTCTTGACCGTCGAGCGCTTCATAGTCGATCCCGCTCGAGCGACCAAAGGCGATCGCGGGTGCTTTGACAGCTTTCGTCTTCGCGTGCGGGATGGCAATCCCTTCACCGAGTCCGGTCGTGCTTTGCGCTTCGCGGGCCAAGATGGCGTCGCGATAACCGTTCCGGTCCGATAGCTTACCGGCCCGGTCGAGCACGTCGACGAGCTCTTCGATGACGTCCGCTTTTGAACGACTGCGGAGATTCAGTTGGATCGTGTCCTTTTTGAGTAGGTCCGTGATGTTCATGTTGTTTCCTCCAATCGTGATAGTGGGGTGACGTCGACTTCGCCGACCAAGCGGTCCACGTCTTGTTTCGTACAGAGGCCAAACGTATAAGCAGATGCACTGCCGGTCGTGACCGCATAGCGGAACGCCTTGGTTGCGTCATGGTCTAAAATGTTGGCGACAAAACCGGCGACGAGTGAATCGCCCGCTCCGACCGAATTGACAAGTTTCCCGCTCGGCGTGTTCGCCGTATAGGCGCCTGAACCGTTGACAAGCATCGCTCCGTCTCCTGCGAACGAGACGATGACGTTTTTGGCGCCACGCTCGACTAACTGTTCAGCGTAAGGGAGCGCCTGGTCAAACGTCTCGATGTTGACGTCAAACAGTTCACCAAGCTCGTGATGGTTCGGTTTGATCATGAGTGGTTCGAGCGAGAGCACTTCGAGCATCGCTTCTTTTGTCGTATCGACGACGAAGTCGGCTCCGTTCGCTCGAACTTTCTCAGCGAGCGTTCGGTAAAGTGTGCTCGGCAGATTGCTAGGGATGCTTCCGGCCAAGACGACGATATCACCTGCTTGGACGTGTTCGAACTGTGCTGTCAACTGTTCAAGTTCCGTGTCCGAGATGACAGGACCACTCGCGTTCAATTCCGTCTCTTCTTTCGCCCGGATCTTGACGTTGATTCGGGTCTCGCCATCGACTTCGATGAAATCGGTCTCGACACCCTTGTCCGTCAACGCTTTCTTAATAAATTCACCTGTCGTTCCGCCGATGAATCCTAGGGCGACCGTATCGGCGTCAAACTCACGTAAGACGAACGAGACGTTGATACCTTTTCCTCCGGCCCGTTGCGTCGTCTCTTGGATGCGGTTGACCTCACCTAAGACGACTTCTGGCAATGTGACGTAATAATCGATTGATGGGTTAAGTGTTAACGTGTAAATCATTGGGCGTTCACCACCTTTGTTAATGTTTCGACTGAACTGACGTACGGTGCACCGCTCATCGTGATGAGTGTCGCCGCCTCGAGGGGCGCCACTCGGCTGAACGAACGTTTCCCGAATTTTGAATCGTCCGCCAAGATGTAGGCGTTCCGAGCCAGTTCAATCGCTGTTTTTTTGACGAGGGCTTCTTCTGGGTCAGGCGTCGTATAGCCGGCTTCTAGGTCGACCCCATTGATACCGAGAAAAGCGACATCGACCCGATAGTTCATCATGCTCTCGCGGGCGTTGTAGCCGACGAGCGCTTGCGTCGAACGTTTCAACTCGCCGCCGATCACGAACGTTTTAATATCGAGATCGAACAAGTCGTTGGCAATCGGGAGGCTGTTCGTGACGACGATGACTTTCTTACCTGTCAAGTAAGGGACCATCGCCTGTGTCGTCGTCCCGGCATCGAGATAGACGGACATCCCGTCTTCGATGAACGTCGCGGCCTTCCGTGCGATCGCGACTTTCTCATCGACGTGCCGATCCCGTTTTTCCTCGAACGTCGGTTCGTCTTCAGCGCGAACGACGAGCGTCGCCCCGCCATGGACCCGTTCAAGGTAGCCTTCGGCCTCAAGGTCCGTCAAATCACGGCGGATCGTCGACTCTGACGCCCCCATCCATTCGACCAACTCTTTCAGCTTGACGATCTTTTGTTCCGACAACCGTTGCAAAATCATCTGATGTCGTTGTTTCGTTAACATCGTATTCCCTCCGTATCTCTAATATAAAGCGTTTACATTCAAAAAACAATCAAAAACATTCAAATTCATTCACTTTTTATCTTATTGTCACAATTATATCACAAAAAACGGTCACTAAGTGACCGTTTTCGACTGTTTTTGACTATTTGATTAACCAATTGTTCAATTTCTGTAACAGCTGTGGATGAAGCGGGGCCTCGATTGCCTCACGATATTCTTTGTGCAACGTTAAAAGTGAATGCGGGCTCGTCCGTTCGACGAGCAGGTGGTTCATATCTTTAATGATATAGCTGTCGACATCGCCTTTCGTCCGCAGTGAATGGACGTGTTCAGGCGGGACTTGGACGTCACGGTCACCGGTGATGGCAAGCAGCGGGACGCGCACGAGCTCGAGCCGTTCCCGGACGTCATACGACGCATGTTCACGAATCCATTTGGCGTTGACGACTTGGCCTCGGTATTTGAACGCAGCGACGTTCGTCCGGAGCGAGCGCTCGAGCAGATCGTCTTGTCGTTGTCTGACTTTTTTCGGGACGCCGGTCAACCGGTAAAACATCCCTTTCAACCCTTTCACGCGCCCGATCTCGGACGCGAGCGCGTCGGCTTGATGTAAAAACATCTGTTTCGACGAGTCGTTGAAGCCGGCGAGGAGGATCAATCCGGACGCATTTGTCTCGAGTTGAACGGCCGGGGCGATGACCGCCCCTTCGCTATGGCCGAGCACGTAGACATCGCCCGTTTCAGGCAACCGTTGGATCGTTTTCACGACTTCGATCGCATCGTTGACCAAGTCATGGAGTCCGACTTTATTAAAGTCACCGTCCGACTCCCCGATCCCTTGTTTGTCGTACCGAAATACGTTGACGCCCATGCCATATAGCGCGTCGGCTAGTTTTTTATACGTATTGAACTGGACAGGTCCGACATTGCCGTTCCGGTCGCTCGGCCCGCTCCCGCTCAAGATGACGACCGTCTTTCGCGGCGTGTCATGCCATAAAAGCGTACCGGCCAGTTCACCGTAATGTCTTGTAATGTTCATGTTTCGTTCCATTGTATCGCCTCCTCTTTCATCATACCGAACAATTCGAGAGAGGACGAGTGTTTCAGTCAAAAAGAAAGAACCGCCCTCACACGGGGACGGTTCAAGACATCATTGTGTGGCGAGCCAATCTGTTAGCCAAGCGACGTGGTCTTCCATCGCCTCGTTCGACAAACGGTCGATTGTATCGGCTTCAGTTAAAGCATCAAACTCAGCCGTCAATGAATCGCTTAATGACATGACCGGTACGCCTTCCGCATGAAATTCATCTAAATACGACGTCCCGAGTGGCTTCACATCAAGTGTTGACCAGCATCCTTGCTCAAGGACCGGCAGTCTTGTCATCCCTTTTGTCCTTACAAAACGTGCATCTTCCCCGGTACCAAGAATATCTAATGACAGTACTAAAGACGGCAAAGTTTCAGCCTGTTTCGCTGTTTCTAAATAATCCATGGCGGTCTCGTAGCCACCCCCACTTCCGTTCAAGAAGACATATCGGATCGTCGCATCCGTATCAATGCCATCCATTTGTTCGATAAGCGCGTACAATATCGATGAACCACCAAGGCTCCATAACGCATGGTCCCCGTAACTCGTGCCGTCAAGCCTAGCCAAGATCACAATCTCCTCGTCTGTTTTACCAGGTTGAATAAATTCGACATACGGCACCTCGTCGTCGACGAACGGTTCGACCGAGACATGCGTCCCGTCCGTCAAACGATCTGCTGTCACAACGTCGACGCCGATGCCGGGCAGCCGCGTCCGTGGCGAAGTATAAATGGTTCCGTAATAAGCCTCTTCTTGTTCATCGGGCGTGACAATGTACCCTTCGGCTCCTGCCTCCAACAGGTTGAGCAAGTGGCGATTCGCCTCATCATCAATGAGGACCTCTCCATATGGATCAGCCGACGTGTCCCTCCCGTCAAGCTCGAGTGATTTGACCGTCATCGGCAAAACGACGACTTTTCCTTCTACATCATCAATCGGTTCGTTCCAATCCGTTTGAATCACTTCACCGTCAAATCCAGCTTCTAAGATGAAATGAGATACACCATCGAATCGTTCGTCGTTTTCAATGGTCAACGTCGTCCAATGGCTCGGTACGGAGGCATAATGGACGAAACGGTCCATCTCAAGATCGAGCTCGGTCCCGAGCGACTCGAACAGCTCGACGTTCTCCCAACTGTTAACGTCTCGGTCGAAAGACGCAAAGTATTCGGCCGTCTCATACGGGGTGGCGTTTGTGAACGGACTGACGTACAAAAAGACGACATATAGTACCGATAGTAAGCTAAACATAATGTTCATACGAGTTGTCTCCAATAACTAAGTAATAATTTCAACCAATGATCAAGAAACAATGGATAACTTGGAAATTATTATTATAAATGGCTTTTAGTACTTTTGCATTTAATTTTTTATAGGTTTAAATATATTTAACAACACATAACCATTCAATCACCACCAGTGTTACCTGTTAATTTAAACATAAAATTCACCAGTTGATACATTGTAATGATTACGCTATGATGTAATTCGTAATCATTACAATTTGAAAGAAGGATGTCATCTCTATGAAATATGTAGTTCCGCTCATATGTACTATCGCTCTATTTTTTTTAACGGCTTGCAACGATTCCAATCAAGACGATCGGCATTTACATTTCGTCTATAACTTCTCAACTCAGTCGCTAGACCCCCACCGCGATTCAAGTTACGTTCCGCTCCGGGCCGGTGTGACAGAGACGCTTTTTAAATTGAACGATGAGACGTTATCGGTCGACCCCTGGCTCGCACAATCGTTCGAACAAGTGAACGAAACGACGTGGCGCGTTTACATACGAGAAGACGTGACGTTCCATAACGGGAAACCGCTCG
Organism: Exiguobacterium sp. s142; assembly: GCF_018618455.1. Lineage (NCBI taxonomy): Bacteria > Bacillati > Bacillota > Bacilli > Caryophanales > Exiguobacterium > Exiguobacterium sp. s142. Next base: position 156,656 of record NZ_JACSMB010000001.1, read on the forward strand.
ACACGCAGGCCGTCAAACGTTCACTCGACCGTTCTCTAGAAGAGAATACAGGGATCCGCAGCGCATTGCGTATCGAATCGATTACAGCGGAAGCATCGAGCCTCCTAATCGAGACGACCGTCCCTTATCCAGAACTCGTCAATGAACTCGTCCATCCGAACACATCCATCATTGACGTCACTGCAGATGATGCCATCGATCAAATACCTGTCGGGACCGGCCCTTATCAAGTGACGTCGTTCCAACCCGGCTCGAACATCCAACTTGAACGGCATGATGCATACTGGGACGGTCAACCGAAACTCGATACGGTCACGTTCACGTTCAACGAAGACCCGGGGTCGCGCACGATGGCGCTCCGGTCTGGCGAAGCAGACATCGTCTATCGTCCAGAAATCGAGATGATCGACACGTTGGAGCAGGACGGGTTCGTCGTCGACAAGGCGGAGACGTTCCGTGTCCATCAGTTGACGATGAACCTTGAACGTGAACATATGCAGTCACTCGCGATGCGCCGCCTGATTGACTCGCTCATCAATCGCGAACAAATCGTGGACGGCATTTTGAATGGCTATGCCACACCTGCTGTCGGTCCATTCTTACCGTCTTTCCCGTTCGCCCCGTCCTACCCTTCTGACGAGGGACAAGATGTCCTGGACCTGGTCAAACAAGACGGTTACGAGCAAGTCAACGGCGTGTTGATGAAAGACGGTGAGCCGGTTCGGCTCAATCTGTTGACGTATAGCTCACGACCTGACCTACCACTCATCGCACAGTTGATTCAATCGGATGCGAAGCAAGTCGGGATAGAAATCGATATTCAAATGATTGACACACCGGAAGAATATATGGCCGCCGAACGAGACTGGGACCTTGCGACGTATAGCAATTTGACCGCACCACGTGGGGACGGCGGCTACTACTTGAACGCCACGTTCCATCCGAACGGCGCGTTGAATTTCAGTGGCGTAGAAGATGCGACATTGACGCAGAAAATCGACCGCTTGAATCAGACGGTCGACCGTGCTGAACGCGACCGAATGACCGAAGAAATTGCGCAATATGTCGATGAACGTGTCATCAACTCATTTTTAGTCCACCCTTCGACGAATGTTGCTTTGAAAGACAACGTGCATGGGTGGGTCACTGAAAAGAGCGAATACTATATGATCACAAAAGATTTGGATGTGTTGTGATATGACGCGATTCGTGGCACGTAAATCGCTTGAGTGGGGACTAGCTTTTCTAGTCTTCACTTTTTTCAGTTTTTTGCTTCTCCGACTCGTCCCGGGAGATCCCGTCCTATACTTATTGAAGGTCGACGAACTGCAAGTCGATGTCGCCGAGATTGACCGCCTCCGCGAGGAGCTTGGCTTCACGGATCCGGTATGGGTCCAATACGTGAATTGGCTCTCTGAAATCGTTCGATTAAACTTAGGCGATTCACTCATCACCGGTCAGCCTATGACACAATTGTTTAAAAACAACTATGCCGCGACGTTCGAACTCGCGGCCGGAGGTCTCCTCGTGGCGATTGTGCTCGCCGTCCCGCTCGGTACCATCAGCGCTTTCCGACCAATGTCTGTCTTTTCCAAGCTAGCAACCGGATTGTCGATCGTCGGGTCATCGGTCCCTAGTTTTTTAATCGGCTTGTTTTTGATGTATGTATTCGCCGTGTCACTCCAATGGTTCCCTGTAATGGGACGAAACGGCTGGGACAGCCTCGTCTTACCGTCTTTGACGTTAGGCATTGCCGTTGGCGGCGTCTATATCCGGCTCATCCGCTCGACATTACTCGACGTGATGGCGGCTGATTACGTCGTGATAGCAAAAGTTCGGGGAATCCGTTCAAAAAAGTTACTGACGCGCTATATCGCCCGGGCCGCCTTGCCCCCTGTCATCTCGATGTTCGGCGTGAGCGTGGCGAGCCTCATGGGAGGAGTCGTCGTGCTCGAAGTGTTATTCGCTTATCCCGGGGTCGGCAAACTGATGGTGGATTCTGTTTTACGCCGTGATTTCCCCGTCTTGCAAGGGTATCTCGTCTTTACGACTTGTTTAGTCGTCAGTATCAATCTCGTGACCAACGTGATGTTACGTTTACTGCAGCCTCACCTCTATCGAAAGGATGTGTCCCGATGAAACAGCGCCGATTCATCATAAGCGGTTTGGCAATCTTCGTCGTGATGTATGCATTGACATCGATGGTCGACCCGTTCGCGACGAACGTGACGAATCGACTTGCCTCACCATCGCTGCATCATCTGCTCGGCACCGATCACCTAGGGCGAGACGTCTTGTCACGACTCCTTCTTGCAGGCGGGATCACGGTCGGTTTAAGTACCGTCATCATTCTCATCACAGCGACGGTCGGCATCATTCTTGGGACGATCAGCGGGTTCGTCTATCGCAAATTGGAGCGAATCGTCACAAAAGTGACAGATGCGACCATCATCTTTCCGGATACGGTGCTCGCCATCGTCCTCGCTGGAGTCCTAGGTCCGAGCATTCAAAGCCTTGTGCTCGCCATCAGTTTGATTAAGTGGACGTCCTATACACGACTCGTACACACGCTCGTCCTGCAAGAGAGCACGAAGGGACACGTCCTCGCTGCGCGCGTGAACGGTCTTTCGAAACCGAAAATCGCACTCCGGCACGTCCTTCCTGCCGTCTGTCCGCACATTCTTGTCGTCATGAGTCTTGACCTTGGAAAAGTCATCCTCTTGATTTCCGCCTTCTCCTTCATTGGACTAGGTGTTCAATTACCGTTACCAGAATGGGGGGGGATGATCAGTGAAGGACGACATTACCTTGCAACGAATCCGGCGCTCGTTTTTTGGCCGGCGTTCTGTATCGTGTTAACGATTATCGGGTCGACGAGACTCTCGACAAAACTGACACGTCATTCTCAAGTTTAAGCGTTAGGAGGCAACGTAATGTTAGTCATTGATCAACTTTCTATCAAGCATGACGAACGTCCACTTTTACAAGACGTCTCATTCGCCATCGAACGAAATGAGTGGGTCTGTCTCGTCGGCGCGAGCGGAAGCGGCAAATCACTTCTCGTCAAATCGATTTTGCAGATGCTTCCCAACACGCTTCAGACGACAGGTACAATTTATTGGAACGACCAAGAGATTGGGGATGCCAGTAAAACGTGTTCCATTTATGGGTGCGAGATTGGATACATCCCACAACATTACACGACGTCGTTCGCACCATTTTTGACGATGGATGAGCATATTCGGGACTTGTTCGAAAGTCATGACGAGGCATACGACAAAGACCGTATCCGCTCCGCCATGGCCGAGATTCATTTATCGGAAGAACTCCTCAATCGCTATCCGCTCGAACTGAGCGGTGGTCAACTTCAGCGGTTTTGCTTATTACTTGCGAGCATTCTTCAACCAACACTCATCATCGCGGACGAGATCACGAATGCGCTCGACGTGCTGACGGCTCGGCAAGTGACCGAATGGTTGAAGTCGATGATCGGTCAAACATCGAGCATGCTGTGGGTCACTCACGATTTAGCCGAAGCGATGACCTATGCCGATCACATCCTCGTCATGAAAAATGGGCGCATCGTTGACGCAGGAAATCGTGAGCACCTGATCGCCTCGGAGAACCCGTATACCAAGTCTTTGCTTCAAGCGGCACCGATTTTAAAACGAGAGGAACGACTCGAACATGTTATTACACGTTGAAAAAGTCTCGAAAAACTATGGTAGCCACTCTGTATTATGTGACGTCACGTTCACGGTTCAGGCTGGCGAATCGGTCGGCTTGATTGGGACGAGCGGTAGCGGAAAGAGCACCTTGTCTCGCTGTATACTCGGACTTGAGCTGGTTGACGCAGGACAGATTCAGCTATGTGATCTGTCTTGGCAGACCGCTTCATGTCGGGAAGTCACACAGATGAGGCAACGCATTCAAGCTGTGTTTCAAGACAGCGCCGAATCGTTCAACCCGAGATGGACGCTCGCAGATTCCATCTTGGAGCCGCTTCGTCATTTTCGTTTGATTGAACCGTACGATGAACGGGCCAAGTTAGAACACTTGTTTGACATCGTTCAACTTCCGCACACATGCATGGCCTCGTATCCTCGTGAATTGAGCGGAGGGCAAAAACAACGTGCCGCCATCGCCAGGTCTCTTAGCCTGAATCCTCAACTCATTCTTCTCGATGAGGCAACGACAGCACTGGACACCATCACGCAACATCACATCGTCGACATGCTAAAGTCCTATCATCGCGACCAGTCGATGGCATTTTTAATCATCTCCCACGATTTATCGGTCGTATCGAAACTGTGTGACCGTATCCTTGTCTTGTCCGAAGGGACGATCGTGGACTCTTTCAACGGCAATGAATTGTTTGATGACTCGCGCCATCCGTACACGATTGCATTGCGCGACGCCTTCGTCGAGAAGGGTCGGTTCTTGCATGGTGTCGACTAAATCATTTTGGCTCATCGCTTACCCGCTCGTGCTCGCCGGTTTCTCAACGCCGCTGCTTGGTGTCGTCGATACGATTGTAATTGCGAACACGGACGAATTGACCGCGATTGGTGCAGTCGCCGTCGGTGCGGTCGTCTTTAACACCCTTTATTGGCTGTTCGGCTTTCTAAAGATTAGTACGAGCGGATTCACAGCGCAAGCACTCGGTCAAAACGATTCAACACGCGTTCAAATGAGTTTGTTCCGGCCGCTCGTCATCGCGTTTGTTGTTGGAACAAGTTTTCTCTTGTTCCTGATCCCGATTCGCGAAACCGCCATTCATCTACTTGTAACGGATGCATCCATGGCCGACTCCGTTCGGACTTATATTACGACGCGACTTTACGCCGCTCCATTCGCGCTTGGTACGTACGTACTACTCGGCTGGCTGATTGGGCATGGGAGCGTGCGCACCGCCTTAGTCATCCAAGTCGGTGGCAACCTGATGAACATCATCTTAGACGTTTGGTTTATCCACGTGTTTTACGATCCGGTTGCCGGGATTGCTTTTGCGACGAGTTTGTCAGAAGTGATGACGTTTGGATTGGGTTGGCTGTTCGTACAAAGCCGTATCACGTTTTCCGCACAGATAAGCCGCGATTTGATGAACACGGGCGCTTATATTACTTATTTGACCGTCAACCGTGACTTGTTCATCCGTACCGTCTTCTTACTTCTCATGACGGGCTCGTTCACTGCACTTGGAGCCAAACAAGGCGTCGAGGCATTGAGTGTGAATGCCATCTTGTTTCAATTGCAGTATGTGATCGCTTATTGGTTCAGCGGCATCGGTCAAGCTTCCACCGTATTGATTGGGCGCGCAATCGGGCAAAAATCGAATGAAACCTATCGACTCACGGTTCAGATCGGCTCTCGGTTTATTTTGTGGTCAACGGTTATTATCACCGTACTACTGTCAGTGGCACAGGATGGAATCATTCACCTCTTCACGGAAGATATAGCGCTCCGCTCGACGATTGAGACGTATTATATGTGGATTATTTTGTATCCGTTCATCGGTGGTTTGGCCATGTTGTATGAAGGTGTCTTTGCCGGCATCGGAGACGCTCGGCCCGTCCGTAACTCACTCATCTATGCGTTTATCGTGTTTACGATTGTGGCCTTCTTGCTCGTCCCCTCCATCGGGAATCATGGGGTTTGGTTAGCTTTTCTTTGCTTCAGTCTCACACGGTCGCTCTCGTTGGCGATGAATGAACGCAGGAGACGAAATTGTCTGTTTTCGCCATCTCACCTTTCATAAAAATGGTATAGTGAAAAGATATTACAAAGTCGAAAGATAGAAATACGAAAACCCAAAGACGGTTGGTGCAATCTATGAATAATGTTTACAATCCGAATCAACAAATAAAGAAAAAGCGCTACCTGTGCGCTTTCCTCCTCCTCGCCTTGCTCAATACAGTACAACATGCATACGACATTGGTTTTGACGCATCCTCTCCGTACCGACTCGTCGGCGGTCTAGTTTTATATGCAATCTTGCTTTATTTTGGGCTGAGAAATAGAACGTGGGCTGAGATCGCGATCAAGTTTGTCGTCTGGTTCAACGTCACCGCTTTATCCGTCATCCTCCTGTTCATGGGACTTTCCTTAATTGCATGACAAAAGGCGACCACTCGTTGGAGTGATCGCCTTTTTTTGATTATACGCCTTCGTACGCCGCGTACATGATTTCTTTCAATTCTTCGACGAGCGGCATTTTCGGGTTCGCCGTCGTACATTGGTCTTCGAACGCGTCGACCGCCATTTTGTCGATTTTCGCATCGAGGTCCGCTTTCTTGATGCCTTGTGCTTTGAACGAGAGTTTGATGTTCAAGCGCTGTCCGAGCTCGATGATCGCTTGGACGAGTGACTCGACACCTTCTTCAGTCGTCTTCGCCGGGAGTCCGAGGAAGCGTGCGATTTCAGCGTAGCGCTCGTCAGCGATGAATGACTCATATTTCGGGAACGCCGCGAGTTTCGATGGGCGTGTCGCGTTGTAACGGATGACGTGCGGCATGAGGATCGCGTTCGTCCGACCGTGCGGCACGTGGAACTCGCCACCGATTTTGTGCGCGATCGAGTGGTTGATCCCGAGGAACGCGTTCGCGAATGCCATACCGGCCATCGTTGAGGCGTTGTGCACTTTTTGACGAGCTTCAGCGTCGCTTCCGTTTTCGTAAGCTTTCGGGAGGTAGTCGAAGATCATCTTCATCGAACGGAGGGCAAGTCCGTCTGTATAGTCGTTCGCCATGACCGATACGTACGCTTCGATTGCGTGTGTCAAGACGTCCATTCCTGTGTCAGCCGTGATTGAAGCCGGTACCGTCATAACGAACTCAGGGTCGATGATGGCGACGTCTGGTGTGATCGCGTAGTCGGCGATCGGGTATTTGACGTTCCGTTTTTTATCAGTGATGACCGTGAACGGTGTCACTTCTGAACCTGTACCTGACGTCGTCGGGATCGCGACGAACATCGACTTGTTGCCGAGCGTCGGGAACTTGTACGTCCGTTTGCGGATATCCATGAACTTCTGGCGAAGGTTTGAGAACTTCTCTTCTGGACGTTCGTAGAAGAGCCACATCCCTTTCGCGGCATCCATCGGTGATCCACCACCGAGCGCGATGATCATGTCCGGTTGGAATTGGCGCATCGCCTCAGCTCCGGCCATGACCGTCTCGACTGATGGGTCTGGCTCGACTTGGTCAAAGATGCGGTAGTCAACACCAGCCGGCAAGTTTTTGATGACTTTGTCAGCAAATCCGAGTTTGACCATCATTTCGTCTGTGACGATCATTGCCCGTTTTTTCGACGTGAGCGACTGCAAGTATTGAACCGAGTTTTTCTCGAAGTAAATTTTTTCAGGGACTTTAAACCATTGCATATTCACGCGACGTCTCGCCACCTTTTTCACGTTGAGTAGATGTTTCGCCGTCACGTTCTCAGAGACGGAGTTTTTACCGTACGACCCACAACCGAGTGTGAGTGATGGTGTCAGTTCGTTGTAAAGGTCACCGATACCGCCGTGTGCCGTTGGCGAGTTGACGATGATACGGCAAGCTTTCATGCGAAGTCCGAACGCGAGGATCGCGTCGTCGTCTGTCGAGTGGATTGCGGCCGTATGGCCGAGACCACCGATTTCAAGCATTTTCTCAGCGATCGCGAAGCCTTCTTCTCGTGATTGAACTTTATAAGCGCCGAGCACCGGGCTGAGCTTCTCGTGTGAGAGCAGTTCTGTCGCGCCGACCGTCTCGAGTTCAGCGATCAAGATTTTCGTGTCGGCCGGGACGCTGAGTCCAGCTTTCTCGGCGATCCATGCTGCCGGTTTCCCGACGATCTCAGGGTTGACCGCACATGTGTCTGTCTTGATGACGAGTGTTTCGAGTTTGGCCTTTTCTTCTGGTGAGCAGAAGTAGCAGCCGAGCGCTGTCATTTCACGTTTCACGTCTTCATATACTTCTTGGTCGACGATGATCGCTTGTTCTGACGCACAAATCATGCCGTTATCGAACGTTTTCGATAAGATGACGTCCGAGATGGCGCGTTTCACTTTCGCTGTCTTGTCGATATAAGCCGGGACGTTACCAGGTCCGACGCCGAGCGCTGGTTTACCTGTCGAGTAAGCCGACTTCACCATTGCCGCGCCGCCTGTTGCGAGTACCATGGCCACGCCTGGGTGGTTCATGAGTGCTTTCGTCGCGTCGAGTGACGGTTTTTCGACCCATTGGATCAAATGTTCCGGCGCACCTGCTGCGATTGCTGCGTCACGAAGGACGCGGGCCGCTGCACTTGAACATTGTTGTGCTGACGGGTGGAAGCCGAAAATGATCGGGTTACGTGTTTTGATAGCGATGATCGCTTTGAACATCGTCGTTGATGTCGGGTTCGTGACCGGTGTGACCCCGGCGACGACACCGACCGGCTCGGCGATGTACGTGATGCCGTTTTGCTCATCGTCTTCGATGACGCCGACTGTTTTCTCACCGCGAAGTGAGTTGAAAATATATTCTGTCGCAAAGATATTTTTGATCATCTTGTCTTCAAACACACCGCGACCTGTTTCTTCATATGCATGTTTAGCGAGTACGACGTGTTGCTCGAGTCCGGCTAACGCCATCGCTTGGACGATCGTGTCGATTTTCTCTTGGTCAAACGTCATCACCGTGTCGAGTGCCGTGTGCGCTTGCTTGACGAGCGTGTCGACCATCTGTTCTGCTGATGTTTCCACTACTGCTTTCTCTTTAACTGCCATGTTGGTTTCCTCCTCATGAATGAGAGCTGATCTTCTGACTTGATGGAGAGCACGGGATAATCGGTTTGCCTGATAAGAGTTTGTGCTTTCCTTCACATTCATAGAATACACCGTTTCATTCAATTTGTGCGTGACAACAATGTGAACTCTTTCACAATATTTTTTTGCTGTTTGAGGATAGGTCTTGATTTTTACAGATCAGCTCAGTAAAATCGTATGCGTTTTCATGAAAACAAGGACAAACCCATATGTAAACGCTTACATTGTTTGTGTCGTTAGTTTGGCGGAATCGGTGTGTAAATGCTCACAGTCCGATGATTGCTCGTCCACCCCGCCTGTGGTCGTGTATAATGAAGAAAGAACCTGACTAGGAAGTGACTATGACTATGCCAAGACAAGATGCAGCCGATCAGTTTGTGAAACTGATCCCGTTAATCAGAAGAAAACTGCTCCGCCGCTCCGACCTCCCGCAAATTCCGAACTTAAACTTCTCTCACTTTCATCTACTGATGTTGATCGAGGATGAAGGCGCGGTCACGAACGGACAAATTAGTGAGACGTTATCGATTGCCCCGCCGAACGTGACGCCGCTCATCACGAAGCTCGTCGACGAAGGATATATTACACGTGTCCCTGACGAGCGCGACCGCCGTGTCATCTGGAACCAATTGACCGACCAAGGAGAGCGCGTTCTCCTCGAGCGGCGCGACTCGTTTCGGCGCCTGTTCGAGGATCGGTTAGCGTTCCTCGATGAGGATGAGACCGACCGCTTGATCGACAGTTTAAAGACGCTGACCGAGATCGTTGAGAAGATGGACAAGAGCGAGGGATGATTTTCTCTCGTCAACGCTCGCTTCTTCTTATATAATCGACAGTGAATCTATCGAACAATGGAAAGTGAGATGACACGTAATGGGTCGTAAATGGAACAACATTAAAGAGAAAAAGGCGTCTAAAGACGCCAATACGAGTCGTATCTACGCGAAGTTCGGCCGCGAGATCTACATCGTCGCCCGCCAAGGTGAACCTGATCCGGAATTGAACCAATCGCTCAAGTTCGTCGTCGAGCGCGCGAAGACGTATAACGTCCCGAAAGCGATCATCGACCGGGCCATCGACAAAGCGAAAGGCGGCGACGAAGAGAACTTCGACGAACTCCGCTATGAGGGCTTTGGGCCGAGCGGGTCGATGCTCATCGTCGACACGCTCACGAACAACGTCAACCGGACCGCCTCTGAAGTTCGGGCCGCGTTCGGCAAGAACGGTGGTAACATGGGCGTCAGCGGGTCGGTCGCGTATATGTTCGATGCGACGGCCGTCATCGGTGTCGGCGGGATGACAGCAGACGACGTGCTCGAACTCATGATGGAGCACGACCTCGATGTCCGTGACGTCATCGAAGAAGACGAGACGGTCATCGTCTATGCCGAGCCGGAAGAATTCCATGCCGTCCAGACCGCGTTCAAAGCGGCGGGTGTGGAGACGTTCGAAGTCGCCGAGCTGACGATGCTACCGCAAAACGAAGTCGAACTCGACGAAGCGTCGAAAGAGCAATTCGAGAAACTACTCGACGTACTCGAAGACTTAGAAGACGTTCGTCAGGTGTACCATAACGTCGAACTATGATGAAGAAGCGATAACTTTTCGAAGTTGTCGCTTTTTTTGTTTTCATGATTTGACAAGTCATAAAACGTATGTTAAATTTCAAAAGTCTTTATCGTATTAAAGTGATAACAAGAGAAAGAACTTATGATTCGAAAGGTGTTGGAACTCATGAATGCTGTATTATTAGCTGTCATTGTCTTATTTGCTCTCGCGATCAGTCGTGTCCATATCGTCTTATCGCTCATCCTCGCCGCCATCGTCGGTGGACTTGTCGGAGGACTCGGTTTCAACGACACGTTGACCGCTTTCAGCGACGGGCTTGGTGGCGGTGCCACGATCGCCCTCAGCTACGCCCTGCTCGGTGCGTTCGCTGTCGGCTTGTCAAAGACCGGCCTGCCTGATGTCCTGGCTGAACGGTTGATCAGCATGTCTGGCCGTGATGTGACCGGCAAGAGTGTCGGTCGCGTCAAAGCGTTACTGCTGTCGCTGCTGCTCTTACTCGCTATCAGCTCACAGAACGTCTTACCGATCCACATCGCCTTCATCCCGATCGTCGTACCGCCGTTACTCGTCTTGTTCAATGAGTTGAAACTCGATCGCCGGCTCGTCGCGACGATCCTCACGTTCGGGCTTGTCACACCGTACATGTTGCTACCGGTCGGCTTCGGCGGCATCTACTTGAACGAGATTTTGCTCCCGAACGTCGAGACGAACGGGATGGCCGTCGGTGACGTCAATATCGTCAGCATCATGGCCATCCCGGCACTCGGGATGCTCGTTGGACTCATCACCGCTTTCTTCCACTACCGGAAACCGCGGTCGTATGAAACGATCCAACTCGGTCCGAGCGACTATGAGGTCCGCACGTTGAGCAACATGAAGATTTGGTTGACGGCGATCGTCGTCTTGGTCGTCTTGGTCGTTCAATTGCAGACCGAATCGATGATCGCTTCGGCCGTGACCGGTTTGATCCTGTTGACGCTCTTCCGTCTCATCCCTTGGTCAGAAGCGGACGATATCTTTACGAGCGGCATGCGCATGATGGCCTTCATCGGTTTCGTCATGATCGCTGCGAGCGGATTCGCCGCCGTCATCCGTGAAACAGGTGCGATTGAACCGCTCGTGAGCGGAGCAAGCAATTTGATGGGTGACTCGCAGTTCCTCGCCGCCCTCGTCATGCTCCTCGTCGGTCTCGTCATCACACTCGGTATCGGCTCGAGCTTTTCGACCATACCGATCATCGCCGCCATCTTCGTGCCGTTATGTATCCAGTACGGTTTCTCGGTCGAGGCGACGATCGCCATCATCGGAACGGCCGGAGCACTCGGTGACGCCGGTAGCCCGGCGAGTGATTCGACGCTCGGACCGACGAGCGGTTTGAACGCGGACGGGCAACACGACCACTTGCGCGAGACGGTCTGGCCGACGTTCCTCCACTACAACATCCCGCTCATCGTCTTCGGCTTGATCGCCGCGATGGTGCTGTAATCACTTCCGGTTACGCCGCGCGTAAATCGTGCCGAGCAAGACGAGCACGAGTAAAAACCAAAACCCGGTATACATGAGGACTTCTGTTAGCATCTCTGACTCCTCCTATTGATCAATCTAAAAAGGAGCGACATCGCGTCGCTCCTTTTTATGATGAAGTTTTTAGACGAGATTGACAAGCCTCCAAGTAAGCGTCGACCGTTTCGGCGACTTCTCGCCCTTCGCGGATCGCCCAGACGATCAAGCTTTGTCCGCGTCTCGCGTCCCCGGCGACGAAGACGCCGTCCACGTTCGAAACGTAGTCTTGCTTCGCTTCGACGCCAAGTTTGCGTAATTCGGATTCAGGACGTTCAAAACCGATGGCGACGAGGACGAGGTCGGCCGGATACGTCTTAACTGAATCTTCGACGACGAAGAACGTCGCCTGACCGTCCGGCTTGACGATCTTTTCCATCCGTTCCGTCTCGATGCCGGCGACGCGACCGTCTTGGCTAATAACTCGGTTTGAGCGGATCAAATACGTTCTCGGGTCATGCTCATAACGTTCGATCGCCTCGGCGTAAGCATAATCGACCGAAAGCGTGTCTGGTTGAAGTGGCCACGGACGTTCTGGCGCCCGGAACATGCCTTTTTCCGGGTGTTTGCCGAACTGTGTGATCGATTTCGCACCTTGGCGGATCGCTGTGGCGACACAATCGGCCCCGGTGTCACCGCCACCGATGACGATGACGTCTTTCCCGGCCGCGTCATACTGTGCGTCGATCATTTTTCCGCCGAGCACCCGTGTCGACTCGGTCAAATAGTCCATCGCCGGTTCGACGCCGGTCGCGTCGTCCCCTTCGATCCCGAGCGTTCGCTGTTTCTGCGCCCCCGTCGCGAGGATGACGGCATCAAACTTGTGGCGGAGTGACTCGACCGTCACATCAACACCGACGTTGACACCTGTCTTAAAGCGGATTCCTTCCGCCGCGAGCAAGTGAATCCGGCGCCGGACGACGTCTTTATCAAGCTTCATGTTTGGGATCCCGTAAAACAACAACCCGCCCGCCTCGTCAGCTTTTTCATACACAGTGACGTGATGACCGATTTGATTCAACTGGTCCGCCGCAGCGAGACCCGCTGGACCGCTGCCGATGATGGCGACCGAGCGTCCGGTCCGCATCTGGACGAGGCGCGGCTGGACCCACCCTTCTTCGAACGCGCGGTCGATAATCGTCCGTTCGATCGATTTGATGGCGACCGGGTCCTCGCTGATGCCGAGCGTACACGACCCTTCACATGGGGCCGGACAAACGCGGCCCGTGAACTCTGGGAAGTTGTTCGTTTCCATCAACCGCTCGTAAGCACGATACCAGTCTTGGTCCGAGACGAGCTTGTTCCATTCCGGAATCAAGTTGTGGATCGGGCACCCGATCGTCTCTTGCCCGATCATGTCACCGACGTGACAAAACGGGGTCCCGCAGTCCATGCAGCGCTCGGCCTGCTTGACGATCGGTTCATCGTCCATCCGGGATGCATATTCATCATAGTCACGTATCCGCTCGAGCACTGTCCGCTCAGGGAGCGTCTCACGTGGGATATCGATAAATTTATGTCTCATACTACGCCTCCTTCAGTCACGACCCGGAACAGTTCGAGGGCACGGTCTGCCTCGTTCAGTTCCGGACGAGTGGCTTCAATTTGACGCATGACGTCAAGTACGTTCGCATAATCGCGAGGTACGATTTTGACGAAGCGCTTCCGCTCGTCATCGAACGACTCGAGGATACGACTCGCTTTCACACTATCCGTGTGGAATTGATGCATCTCGAGCAGCGTGTAAATCTGTTCTGTGTCCTCATCGGTCAACTCGCGTTCGACCGCTACGAGTTCCGTGTTGACGAGTTGGTCATAGTCTTGGTCACCGTATAGGAAGGCGACACCTCCGGACATCCCGGCCGCGAAGTTGCGGCCGACCGTTCCTAGGACGACGACCGTCCCACCGGTCATATATTCACACCCGTGATCCCCGACGCCTTCAGTGACGGTGACGGCACCTGAGTTTCGGACCGCGAACCGTTCCCCCGTGTGTCCGTTGAAGAATGCCATCCCCGATGTCGCCCCGTACAGGCAGACGTTGCCGGCGATGATTTGTTCGCTCTCGTCGAACGGGGCATGTTTCTCAGCGATGACCGCGAGTTTCCCGCCGCTCAACCCTTTTCCGACATAATCGTTCGCATCCCCGATCACAGAGATCGTGATGCCATGAGGAAGAAATGCGCCTAAACTTTGTCCGGCCGATCCGCTCAGTCGGAGTGAGATCGTATCTTCAGCCAAACCGATGTTGCCGTGAACTTTCGTCACTTCGTAGCCGAGCATCGTCCCGACGGCCCGGTCCGTATTGCGGACCCGCCCGACGAAGAACGTCGGTTGAAGCGATTTAATCGAACGCGATACGGCTGGGATCAATTTCCGATGGTCATACGACTGAAAAGCCGGATGAGCTAACTCTTCCTTCCCCGGTAACGCTGTCGGGACCGATAACATCGGTGTCAAATCGAGCATTTTCGCTTTCGCGTGCTCCTGTTTCCAGGCGCTCTCTTCTAGCAAGTCCGTTCGGCCGATGACCTCACCGATCGTCTTCGCGCCGAGCGAGGCGAGTATTTCGCGCACTTCTTCGGCGAGGAACGTCATGAGATTGACGACGTGTTCCGGTTTACCCATGAACTTTTGGCGAAGCGCCGGGTCTTGTGTCGCGACGCCGACCGGACACGTGTCCAGATGACAGGCCCGCATCATGATACAGCCGAGCACGACGAGCGGTGCCGTCGCGAACGCGTATTCCTCCGCCCCAAAGATGGCGGCGAGGACGATATCGCGTCCGGTCATGAGCTTGCCGTCCGTCTCGAGCGTGACGCGACCGCGAAGTCCGTTCAATGCGAGCGTCTGGTGTGTCTCAAGCAATCCGAGCTCCCAAGGAAGACCCGTATGCTTGATCGACGTCCGAGGCGAAGCCCCTGTCCCGCCATCGTAGCCGCTGATGACGATCGTGTCGGCGTTCGCTTTGGCGACGCCGGCCGCAATTGTTCCGACACCGGATTTCGAGACGAGCTTGACGCTCACTTTTGCTTTCGGATTGACGTGCTTCAAGTCAAAGATCAACTGGGCCAAGTCTTCGATCGAGTAGATGTCATGGTGCGGTGGCGGCGAGATGAGCCCGACACCTGGGACTGAGCCGCGCACTTCGGCGACCCACGGGTAGACTTTATTGCCCGGCAACTGCCCACCTTCCCCTGGTTTCGCACCTTGCGCCATCTTGATTTGGATCTCATCGGCATGATACAAATATTCGGCCGTGACACCAAATCGTCCACTTGCCACTTGTTTGATCCGACTGATGCGCTCGTTCCCGTCCGCGTCAGGAGTGAAGCGGTTACGGTTTTCGCCGCCTTCACCTGAGTTGCTCTTCCCGCCGATCCGGTTCATGGCGATGGCGAGCGTCTCATGTGCCTCTTTCGACAGGGAGCCGAACGACATCGCGCCCGTCTTGAAACGGCTGACGATCGAGGCGACCGATTCGACCTCGTCGATCGGGATAGGCTCTTGCGATTTAAAGTCGAACAACTGTCTTAAAAATTGACCGGATGCTTCGTGCTGTTTGACGTAAGCGTCATAGTAACGGCGTTCGTTCTCGCGGCATGCCCGTTGCAACAAGTGAATCGACTTAGGGTTAAAGGCGTGCTCTTCTCCGTCGGCTCGCCACTGGAAATCTGCTCCTGCTTCAAGCGGACGGTCACGGCTAAATGCCGATTCGTGCTGACGCCGTGATTCTGCTTCGAGCTCCTTGAACCCGATCCCGGACAGTTGTGACGTCGTCCCGCGGAAATGACGGTCGATCAATGCGCGGTCGATGCCGACCGCCTCAAAAATTTGTGCTCCCCGGTAACTTTGCACGGTCGAGATTCCCATCTTCGACATAATTTTGACGATTCCATCGACTGCAGCCGTTTGATAGCGGCGGATCGCTTCTTCGACCGAGAACGAAATCAATCCGGCTTCTACCGCTTCGGCGATCGTCGCGTACACTAAATACGGATAGACCGCATCGGCCCCGTATCCGATCAAAGCGGCGGCTTGGTGCACTTCTCTCACTTCTCCGCTTTCAGCGATGAGACTGCATGACGCCCGTAAGTTCGACCGAATCAAATGTTGATGGACCGCGCTCATGACGAGCAGGGCCGGCATCGCGAGCGATGACTCGGACATGTCACGGTCAGACAAGACGATGACTTCAGCCCCATCTCGGACGGCCGCATCGACACGTTCAAACAATGACTCGAGCGAACGTTCGAGGTCTGTTTCATACGTTGTCGTGATGCGGACGACGTTCATTTTCAACTTCACCGCCTCGACTGTCGCCGCGTCAATGATCGGATGTTCGAGCCAGACGCGGCGGGCGTGTCCCCGACCGGTATGAACCGGATTCGCTTGAGGACCGAGCCAAGTGAACGTCGCCGTGACGATTTTCTCGCGCAACGCGTCGATCGGAGGGTTTGTCACTTGGGCGAAGTGTTGCTTAAAGTAATGGAACAGCGACCGCGGTCGCTCTGACAAGACCGCGACCGGTTGGTCATGGCCCATCGAGCCGATCGGATCTTTTTTCTCGAGGATGAGCGGCACGAGATATTGCTCGATATCCTCTTTCGTGTATCCGAACGCCCGTTGTTTACGGTGCACCTGTTCGACGACCGGTTCATTCACAGGCTGGTCCGCAATCGTCGTCATCTGCTTCAACCATTTCCCGTACGGTTCGGCCCGGGCGATCGTCTGTTTGATCTCTGCGTCTGGAATGAGACGTTTCGATTCCAAGTCGATGAGGAGGAGCTGCCCGGGACGGAGACGCTGCTTCGTCTTGACGTTCTCCGCATGGACCGGGATGACCCCGCTCTCAGACGACAGGATGAGTTCCCCGTCCATCGTCTCGATATAACGCATCGGCCGCAAGCCGTTCCGGTCCAAGATTGCCCCGATTTGACGCCCGTCCGTGAAGACGACGCCCGTCGGTCCATCCCACGGCTCCATAATCGACGAATGGTACTGATAAAAGTCTTTTTTGAACGGATCCATCGATACTTCGGCGAACGGCTCAGGGATGAGCATCATCGCCGTGTGTGCGATCGAACGACCGGTCCGAGTGAAGAACTCGAACGCGTTGTCGAGCATCGAGGAGTCACTGCCCGTTTCTTGGAGCACGGGGAACAGTTCGTTCACATCATCGAACAGGTCGGTCGAGGTCACACCTTCGCGGGCACGCATCGCATCGATGTTCCCGCGTAACGTGTTGATCTCACCGTTATGCACGATCATCCGGTTCGGATGGGCCCGCTCCCATGACGGGAACGTGTTCGTCGAGAACCGTGAATGGACGATCCCGAACGTGCTCTTATAAGCCGGCGATTGCAGATCGAGATAAAACCGCTCAATCTGGATCGGCGTCAACATCCCTTTATAAACGATCGTCTTCGTCGACAGGCTCGGAAGATAAAGGTTTAATTCGTCTGTTTTCTCGATCATCCGGCGAAGCTGATAGAGCGAGCGTTCGTTTGAATCGTAGTCCGCGAACGGGCACGACACGAACCATTGATAAATCGTCGGTTGTGTCACCCGAGCGTGTTCACCGATCGCCAAACTGTCGACCGGTACTTCCCGCCAGGCGATTGTCGCGAAATCGAGTTCATCGGCGAGTCGCTCCATTTGTTGTTGCTTGTCGCGCAGCTTTGTCTCGTTCGGTTGGAAGAACACCATGCCGACCGCATAGCCCCCCGGCGCTGGCAAGTTCATCGTCTGAGTGAATAACTCGTGGGGCAGCTCGGTCATGATGCCGGCCCCGTCACCAGCGTCGATGACGCCTTGCCCACCTCTATGTTCGAGCTTACAGAGCATCGATAGCGATTTGCTGACGATATCGTGCTTTGTTTCTCCCATTAAATTGACATATAACCCAATACCGCATGCATCTTTTTCGAATCGTGGATCGTACAAACTTGTTCGCTCCATCGAATCAGCCCCTCTCTATCCATCTTGTTCGTAATTTTTATTCTGTTCTAAATATTCTGAAAAATCAAGTATGTTGAATGAATTTTTGCATAACGGTAACGGAGTGAATATTTTTTGAAAGCGGATACATATTTGATATCAAGGGATTTATAAAAACAACTTATAATCTATAATGAATATTTATCCATCAAATATATTTATGTATAGGTTCATCAGAACTTGTTATTCCCAAAGAAAAAGATAGCCCGTTTTAGGCTATCTTTTTGCTTGTCATACTGTTTTTCTGGAGTGATGCAAAAACGAACGCGGCCGTTTCCAAATGATCAAGCCGACGTAACCGAGCGCGAGCACGATGAGCGCGCTCACGAGGACGACGTAAAGCGTCCCGTTGTCGATTCGGGCGAAGATGCCCACATACGCCCAGGCGAAGACAAGCGGGTAGATGAAGTCGCGGTGCCACCACATGAACACCAAAGCGAGGACGACCCCGACCATGAGCATGAGTGACGTCCATGCCAACTCATCTAAGCCGAGCAACGTCGTAATCCGTTCCGTCTTCATGACGATGAAGACGTTAACGATCGTCGCGACCGACACCCAACCGAGGTAAACCGAGAATGGGAAACGGTCAAGCCAGCTCGTCGACGTGCGGAAGGCGATGTAATACAACCAAGCGAGCGTCGCTAAAAACGCCGCCATGACGACGAGCGAGGCGATGAACCACTCGTTTGTGAATGCGAGCAGCCAAAGACCGTTCAAAATACACGACACGAGAAAACCTGCCTTCATCCGGTTAGCCTGTCGGTTCGCGACCGACCCTTTCTTCAATTGGAGTACGAGCCATACTGCGAGCGCGACGTAAATGAGTCCCCAAATCGAGAAAGCGTATCCGGCCGGCTTGAAATAAATATCGATCCGGTCTGACACGGCCGCGTTATTACCGCTCGCGAAGTAGTTGATGACGACTGTCGCTAAAAACGCCAGCCAGTTGACTAAAGGCCATTTTGACAAGTCCATAAATAGGATCTTCCGAAGAAGACCTGACACCTCCTTTATTAACATAGTATTCTATACCCGTGTGTCTCTGCTCATACACAAGCGAAATGAAAAAGAGACTCAAATAATGAGTCTCAATCGGTTTAAAATTCAATAGTGTCAGGGTCTGGACCGATGCGTTCATGTGTCGCGACCGCATCGATTTTCGCCATATCGTCAGCATCGAGTGTGAAGTCGAAGACGTTGAAGTTTTCTTCGATCCGGTGTGGTGTGACCGATTTCGGCAAGGCGACGTTCCCTGTCTCTAAGTGCCAACGGAGGACGACTTGAGCCGGTGTCTTCCCATACTTGTCAGCGATTTCGGCAAACACCGGGACATCGAGGAATTTTCCTTGCATGAGCGGGCTCCACGCCTCGATTTGAATGCCTTCATCTTGGCAGTACTCGACGAGGTCCGGTTGAGGGAGTTGCGGATGAAGTTCGACTTGGTTGATGAGTGGCGTCATCAGACCCGCTTCTTTCAACGCTTCAAGATGATGCTCTTTGAAGTTCGACACCCCGATCGCCTTGATTCTCCCGGCCTCGTACAGGTCGATCAAATCTTTCCATGCCTCGACGAACCCGTCGACTGGCCAATGGAGAAGACAGAGATCTAAATAGTCCGTCTCGAGGCGAGCGAGCGACTCGTCGAACGCATCCTTCGTCCGTCCTTGACGGATATCCTCGTTCCAAATCTTCGACGTCAAAAAGATGTCGGCGCGGTTGACGCCTGAAGTCATAATCCCTTTGGCGACGCCTTCTTCGTTTTTATAGACGGCCGCCGTATCGATGTGACGGTACCCGACTTTCAACGCCTCGGCGACAGCTTGCGGCGCCTCGGTCTCATTGTCTACTTGCCAGACGCCAAATCCGATCATCGGGATTTGAACGCCGTTTCGTAACGTTGCGAGTTGCATAAATCATTCCCCTTTCTAATCTGTCGAGCTGATTGTAACATACCCGACATCTTATTCCGAAAAACTAAATCGTCAAGTCTTTCCGTGTGAACCAGCCATAGCAGGAGACGATGATCAACACGTTCAGCGCTGTCAGCCAAAACAACGACAACCAAACCGAATCGCCTTGAATCAATGCGTTTGCGTCAAATAGAGAGAAGATCGACAGGTTTCGCAACCAGTCGAGTTGATCGCTGAAGCCTGAGAAGATGTTGGCAATCAAGAAGATTGAAAAGATGCCGCCTGTGACCATGTACGACCGGGTGCTGTCATCGAACAGGCTCGCGAGCACGTAAGCGAGCGACCCGAGGACGAGCAAGATGAGACCGGCGTTGAGTTGCAACGTCCACAACAGACCGCTATCGATGTTTAAGTCGAACAACACGTTCGCGAGCATGAGGCTGAGCCCGTTCAACCCGACGAACAAGACGGTCGCGATGACCAGCAAGGCGATACTCGCCGTCACGTAGCCGCTTCTTGAGATCGGGGCCGCCATGTAGAGCATGACCTCGCCCGAGTCGACCGGTTTGGCCATGAGCCTTGACGCGAACGTCAACGCGAACAAGATGGCGAGCACGTAGAAGATGAGCCCATAATAGTTCCCGGCGAGCAGGTTGATGACGTTGTCCATCGCGAGATTCGGGTCGATCTTGAACACGTCGAGCAGCTCTGGCGGTAGTGAATCGAGCTTCCCTTCGATCAGGCCGGTCTCTTGAATCGATGGGAAGATGGCCGCCAAGAAGAACAAGTACACACTCGTCCCGAGCGCGTAACCTAATATCCAACCCCGATTTTGCTTGAACAGTGACGATACGAGTACCATTTAAGTCGCCTCCCCGTAATATTGCATGAACATGTGCTCGAGTTCGTCGGTGCCGCTCGTCAAAGACGCGATGTCGTGACGGGCGAGTAGCTCGATCAAGCCGTTCAACTCTTCTGACGTCGATAACGATACCGTGACGAATGTCTGTTCACGTGTCCCGATCTGTTCGCTCAATTTGATCGCCGCCGCCTCGTCTTTCATGCCGATGCGATACGTCTTTTTGCTTCGCCGTTTCAGTTCCGCCATCTCTTCTTCGATGATCATCCGGCCGTCGCGGATGAGGGCGGCCCGGTCACACGTCTTCTCCATTTCCGGGAAGTGGTGCGAGCTCATCAAAATCGCTTTCCCGGCTGCTTTTTCAGCGAGCACCCAGTCGACGAGACGCTCTTGCATGAGCGGGTCGAGCCCGCTCGTCGGCTCGTCGAGGACATACACAGGAACGTCTTTCATGAAACACGTGACGATGGCGAGTTTTTGCTTCATCCCTTTCGACATCTTCCGGACTTTCAAACCCGTATCGAAAGCGAACACGTCGAGCAATTGACGCTCCCGCTCCGCACTCGTCACGTGAAGGCGTCTCGTCAGACGAATGACTTCTTCCCCGGTCATGTCTTGCGGATAGTTGATCTCACCTGGCAAATAGCCGACGAGCGCCTTCACCGTCTCGGTCTCCTTCCAGCAGTCATGCCCCATCACGGTCGCTTTCCCTGAGTCGGCGTGGAGCAGTCCCATCAAATGACGAATCGTCGTCGACTTCCCGGCCCCGTTCGGACCGATGAAGCCGAAAACGGTGCCGGGCTCGACACGGAACGAGACGTCGAAAATACCGTGCGTCTGGTCAAACCGTTTCGTCAACTTCTCAATTTGGATCATTTCGCCCTCTCCTTTTTGAAATATAAACATGATATGATTACAAAACTAGTATATCACGTTATTTTTTGAAATGGAAATGGTATATTGATTACAAAACAATGGAGAAGAGGGATGAAGGTGGACGGTTTTACGAAACGGACGGAGACGAAACAACGGGCCATACTTGACGCCGCCAAGTCGCTGATGAGCGAGAAGCAGTCACGCTTCACGATCAGTGAACTTGCCCGCTCTGCCTCAGTCTCACCTGTCTCAATTTACAATTACTTCGGCTCGAAGGAACAAGTCGTCCTTCAAGTGCTCACGCGTCTGACCGAAGATGAGATGGGCTGGATCGAGGAGCGCATCGGGGAACACATCCCGTTCGAGGAGTTACTGATTGAGATATTAAGACGGAAAATTGAATCAGCGGCATTGTTCGATGACGCGGTGTTATCAATCGTCACGGCCGACCCGTCATGGCAACAACTCGCGGCCCGTGGCTATGCCGCGTTTCGAAGCTTGATCGAGTACGGCAAGACGACCGGGGCGATCGACCCAGACGTATCGACCGATGCTTACCTTCGTTACGTTCGCTTGATGCAACAGGCAGTTTTATCAGATCCAGATTTCGCGTCGCACGAAATGACCGAGACGATGAAGGAGTATTTTCATTTTTTCTTGCACGGGATCATGCGACGAAGCCGTTAAAACAGGCGACAATCCGCGGATTGTCGCCTGTTTCGTTCACTGCAGTTGTCGGTAGACATGGTCTTCTATCGGATAAAGCGACAGATCAAGTTCGCAGTCTCCCGTCAGCACCAAGTCTGCAAGTACTTTGCCGATAAACGGGCCGACCGTCAAGCCCGATGAACCGAGACCGTTGGCGACGAGTAATTTCTCTGCCCCCGGCACACGACCGAGAATCGGGATCGAGTTCGGTGTGACCGGACGGAAACCGACACGCGTCTCGATCAATTCGGCTTCTGCTAAGCCAGGCGCCGACTCTAGACCTTTTGCGAGCACTTCATGGACACCGACCGCCGTCGGGCGTGCGTCGAACGCCTTACCCCGCTCATGCGTCGAACCGATGACGACCCGACCCCCTTCGAACCCGAGCAAATACCGGCGTCGCGGCGGCATGACGACCGGCCAATCTGACGCATCGACGTTTGGTAACTGGACGTGGACGATTTGCGCTTTCTCCCCCGAGACGCGTGCCGTATAACCGATCGGCTCGAGCAGTTCAGGCAACCAGGCCCCACACGCCAAAATGATTTCGTCCGCGTCGTAGCGGACGCCGTCACATTCGACGTGATAGCCGTCTTCTTCGACGAGAACGGCAGAGCCGTCGATAAGTTTCACGCCACGTTTGACGGCGACACGTTCAAGCGCCGCGCGCAACTTCTCGCCATCGACGCGGGCCCCGCCCTCGACGAGGAGCGCATCGTATTCATCTGACAGCGGTGGGAAAAGAACTTTCGCCTCTTCAATCGACAGTCGAGTCAACTCACCGATCTCTGGTGCCTCTTCCCGGCGCAGCGTCGTCCGCTCAAGCATCTCGTTCAACTTCTTGTCTTCATGCAACGCGAGCGTCCCGACGCGTTTATAGCCGGTATCACGCTCACCCTCATTCATTAACTCGGCGACGACGTCTCTATAATAGCGAGCACCTCCTTTGGCGAGCGCGTACCAGGCTTTATTGCGGCGTTGGGCGATCCACGGACAGACGATGCCTGCGGCCGCGTCGGTCGCCCGGCCCACTTCTTTTCGATCGATGACGGTGACGTCGGCTTTCCCGGCCAAATGATAGGCAGCCGAGATGCCGACGATGCCCGAACCGATGATAATAATTTTTTTCATAAGTTTCGCCCCCTTTAATCGCGAGGGCGGTCACATCCTTTCCTGTCTTCCTAAAAAAATCATCGGCCCAAGGCCGATGATCAGTCTCGCATCGCGAGTCGGTACAATAAGTCGAGCAATTCGATATAGAGCCAGACGAGCGTCACAATCAATCCGAACGCCGCCACCCATTCCAACTGCTTCGGTGCCCGGGCTTCGACTTGACGTGCGATATAGTCGAAGTCGAGGACGAGCGCGAGTGAGGCGATGATGACGATGACGAACTGGACACCGATCGCGAGCGGTGACGACCCCGTCATGAACGGAAGTCCGGAACCGAAGAAACTCATGCCGATCTGGACGAGATACAATAGCATGACCGTGAAGATCGCGGCCGTGACACCGGCCCGGAACTTTTGCGTCACTTTGACGAGCCCGGTCGAATAGACGAACCACATCGCGAACGCGACGATAAACGTCGTCAAGACGGCGCGACCGACGATGCCCGGTGCCATCGCTTCAAAGAAGTACGAAATCGAACCGACGAACACCCCTTCGACGATGCCGTAGAGTGGTGCGACGACAGGCGCCGTGTTCGGTTTGAAGGTGATGATGAGCGCCATGATCAAGCCAAGAATGAGCGAGCCGATCATGAGTGGGAACAAGAGCGCTTCCCCGATCGTCGGAACGAGCAGCCATGTCGTACCAGCCGCGGCTGTCACGAGCAAGAGCAACGTGAACACTTTCGACCACGTACCGGCTTTCGTCATCGGCTCCGTGCTATAAGCAGTCGACTCCATCGATTTACGGAGAATTGGGTTAGATTTTAAGTTCAACTGTAGAAATCTCCTTTATTCTTTTTTCAGTTTTTGGCCATGACCTTGATAAACTCACGCATATAGTCGGGCAGATCTGGCGGACGACGGCTCGAGACGATATGGCCATCGACGACGACCGGCTCATCGTGCCAGATCGCGCCCGCGTTTTCCATGTCGTCTTTAATGCCCGGTGTACTCGTCACGTTGACGCCTTGAAGGATGTTGGCTGAAATCAATACCCAGCCCGCGTGACAGATTTGACCGATCGGCCGTTTTTGCTCATCCATGTAGCGGACGAACCCTTTCACCGAGTCGAAACGGCGCAACAAGTCGGGCGACCAACCACCCGGGACGAGCAACGCATCATACGACGAGATGTCGACGTCGTCGAACGCCACGTCCGACTTGGCCGGGACGCCATACTTCCCAATATAAGCGTGACCCGCTTTCTCGCCGGCGAGGATGACGTTCGCCCCTTCTTCACGTAACCGGTGGACCGGATACCAGAGTTCTAAATCTTCAAAGTCGTCACTGACGATCTGCAAAATATTCATACCTTGTAATTTCATCGAATCCCTCCCTTTAATTGTCTTTCCCTAGTATACCCGAAATCGGACATCCCGAAAACGAATAATCACTGTCTCGTAGCTGTATATCGATTTTACAGTCAAGAAATCATCTACATCTTGTGGTAGATGTGATAACGTTAGAAATGAATGATTGAAAAGGGGGCACACCTACCATGAAACAATACCACGACTTATGTAACCATATTCTCGACCACGGCGTCGTCAAAGAAGACCGGACCGGTACCGGAACGACGAGCGTTTTCGGCTATCAGATGCGCTTCAACCTGCAGGACGGGTTCCCGCTCATCACGACAAAGAAATTACATACGCGCTCGATCATCCATGAACTGCTTTGGTTCATCTCTGGCGACACGAACGTCCGTTACCTGCAAGACAACGGTGTCCGTATCTGGAACGAATGGGCGGATGAGGACGGCAATCTTGGCCCGGTATACGGTGCCCAGTGGCGCTCGTTCCCGAAACCAGACGGCTCGAGTGTCGATCAACTCGCCCAAGTGATCGAACAGATCAAGACGAATCCCGACTCTCGTCGACTCGTCGTGTCTGCTTGGAACCCTGGTCAACTCGAGGACATGGCGCTCCCGCCGTGCCATCTGTTGTTCCAGTTTTACGTCGCCGACGGCAAACTGTCGTGCCAGTTGTATCAACGCAGCGCCGACACGTTCCTCGGCGTGCCGTTCAATATCGCGTCATACGCCTTGCTGACGCACATGGTCGCCCACGTGACCGGTCTTGAGGTCGGCGATTTCGTCCACACGCTCGGTGACGCGCATATCTATCATAATCACCTCGAGCAAGTGAAGCTGCAGCTGACGCGTGACACGCGCCCGCTTCCGAAACTGAACATCTTGCGTGACGTATCATCGATCGAGGACTTCCGGTTCGAGGACTTTGAACTCGTCGGTTACGACCCGCACCCGCACATTAAAGGAGCGGTCAGCGTATGATCATCCATGTCGTCGCTTGTGGATCAAATCGTGAAATCGGGAAAGACAACGCTTTGCTCTGGCGCCTGCCTGACGACTTGAAATACTTCAAAGCCGTCACCACGGGTCAGACGGTCGTCATGGGTCGAAAGACGTTTGAATCGATCGGCCGGGCGCTCCCGAACCGGCGCAACATCGTCGTCACGTCGAACCGTGAATTTTCAGCACCCGACGTCGAAGTCTGGCACGACCTCGATCGCATCCTCACCGCGCGCGACACCGAGGACTTCTTGGTCATCGGCGGGGCGACGCTTTATGAACAGACGATGCCAGTCACCGAACGCTTCTATATTACCGAAGTCGACGGGACGTTCGAGGCGGACACGTATTACCCGCTCACGCCGCAAAATCTCATCGTCACGGACGAACAGTTCCATCCGAAAGATGAGCGACATGATTATAGTTTCACGTTCCGCCAATACGACAAAAAAGACATCGAATGAAATCGATGTCTTTTTCAATCCGGTAATTTTTCAAGCCACTGCTCAATTTTTTTCGTGATAACATCATTATGGTTTTGCTCAGTCAAATCATCATACAGTGTCCCGAGCTCGGTCGCCGTTCGCTTCGTGACGGCGAGGATATGGCTATACTTGCCGCGTTGTTCTTTCACGGCCGATAGCGTCCCTTTCGTCGCGGTCGATCCCGACTCGTCTAAGATGAACATCTCAACGTTGTCGTTACAGACGTATAAGTCGTACGGTCGATAGACGACCTCATAGCGCCGATGTTGTTTCGGTAGCTGTTCGGCGAGTGAGGCGTATTGCTGTGGACTCATCGTCACATAAGCGAGACGCTTCTCTTCACGAACCGCTGACGAGTACCGGATGATGCGGTTACGCCCGTCACGCTTCGCTTTATATAAGGCCTCGTCGGCATAGGCACACCATTCCCCTAGCGTCATCCCGGTCTGGCAGACACGCGTATAACCGATCGACACGGTGACATGGTGCTCATAAGGAAATTCCATCTGCTCAATCCGCGTCCTGACCCGTTCGAGCACCGCGTCGACGATGGTCCGATCGGAAACGTTAAGGATGACCAAAAACTCTTCGCCGCCGTACCGAATCAACTCATCGCTCGACCGGATGGCTAGACGGATTTCTTCGGCGATGCGATGCAACACTTCGTCGCCATACGTATGGCCAAACGTGTCATTTAACTGCTTAAAGTGATCGATGTCTAAAAGTGCAAGCGTGAAGCTCTCTCCGGAACGTTCTAAGCGGGAGACGAACCGGCTGAACGTCGCTTTTAAGTATTTACGGTTAAAAGCGCCCGTCAATTCATCGATGAGAAGCGCGTTCGAGACGAGCCGTGCCTTTTCAATATGTAAGCCGAGCCGGACAAGCCGTTCTTCCATCGGGATCCACGATTCCCAGTAATCATCAAAGCCGTATGAGTAAGCGGCCAAGCGATAATGCTCATTCGTCCCGATGACGATGAGCGGCACATAGAGTTTCTTCATTTTGCTGACGAACGACTGAATGTCTCGCTCTGGAAAGTGAGACCATAGTTCGACATCCATGACGATCGCTTTCGGGACGTCTTCATAATCGTACTCGACCGCTTCTGCGATCGTCTGCAGAAACACCGGCCTCGCCCCTAACTTTTCAACTCTCGGTTTGTAGCGACTAAACGTAGAGAAACTACCCGATAAAATCAATACTAAGTCTTCATCTTCTTGTTCGATTCCCAAAACCGTATGAATATAACGTTTGACCGGCGCAATCAACGCAATCGCTTCTGACTGCGTCAAGACTGGCGGCAGCTCACGCACGTCAGACTCGACCCGGCTAAAAATCTCAAGCAAATGCATGAGTCGACGATTTTTGACTTCCGTTTTCATCCAATCTAATAAAAATTCGATTTCGGTTTTTTGAATCTGTCTAGCTTCCGTGATTTTCGCCAAAATTCTATGTACTTGATCTGTGAGTTGATGTTGCTCCATGCCCGACCCCCCAGTTTCGCTCTCCCCGATATTCGCTTCTGTCTCTGATTATGCGACTTCACCCGCGAAAATACAACTATTTCCTCATTTAATTCCTATTGTTTGACATTAATCTAGTTCAAAAGTCCTATAAAATCAAAAAAAAAGCGGTTCAACGACCGCTCTTCCTGTTATTTTCCAACTTTTAGATTAGGTGATGTCATCTCTTCCGGACGAATCCACTGGTCGAACTGCTCTTCGGTCAATAGACCCGTCTCGAGCGCTGACTCTTTCAATGAGATGCCTTTTTTATGGGCATGCTTGGCAATCTTCGCAGCATTTTCGTAGCCGATGTGCGGATTCAACGCCGTGACGAGCATAAGGGAGCGTTCGACGTTATGGGCGATCACATCTAAATCCGGCTCGATCCCGACGGCACAGTGAACGTCGAACGAATGAAGGCTGTCTGTCAATAAACGGCATGTCTGCAAGAAATTGTACATGATGACCGGCTTAAAGACGTTCAATTCGAAGTTCCCTTGGCTCGCGCCGAATCCGATCGTCGTATCGTTGCCGAGCACTTGGGCCGCGACCATCGTCAACGCCTCACTTTGCGTCGGGTTCACTTTTCCAGGCATGATCGAGCTACCCGGTTCATTTTCAGGAATCGTGATCTCACCAATTCCGGCACGGGGACCAGAGGCGAGCCAGCGGACATCGTTGGCGATCTTCATCGCGTCCATTGCGAGCGCCTTCAACGCCCCGTGCGTGAAGACGAGTTGATCGTGACTCGTCAGTGCGTGGAACTTGTTCACGGCCGTCACGAAATGTTTACCGGTCTCAGTCGAAATTTTGGCAGCGACAACTTCACCGAAATCCGGGTGCGCGTTGATACCTGTCCCGACCGCTGTCCCACCGAGCGCGAGTTCTGTTAACGGTTCAAGCGTCCGTTCAATCATCTGTTTCGATAGTTCAAGCATGCGGACCCAGCCGCTGATCTCTTGCCCGAGCGTGACCGGCGTCGCGTCCTGCAAGTGGGTGCGCCCGATCTTCACAACGTCCATATACGTTTCAGCTTTCTTCTCGAGCGTCGCATGGAGCGCTTCGATGGCCGGAATGACTTTGTCCTCGACGGCAAGGATGGCGGCGATATGCATCGCAGTCGGATACGTGTCGTTTGAACTTTGTGACTTGTTGACGTCATCGTTCGGATGAATCGTCAGCGTCTGCCCGCGTGCTTTTAACTTGTCGTTCGCCAAGTGGGCGATCACTTCGTTGACGTTCATATTGGATTGTGTGCCTGATCCTGTCTGCCAGACGACGAGTGGGAACTCGGCGTCATGATCACCCGCCACAATCTCATCTGCGACCTCGGCGATGATGTCCGCCTTGCCCTGCTCGAGGACCCCTAATTCAGCGTTGGCCAAGGCCGCGCCTTTTTTCAGAATCGCGAACGCATGAACGACTTCGAGCGGCATTTTCTCCGTCCCGATTTTAAAGTTCTCTAAGCTTCGTTGTGTTTGTGCTCCCCATTTTGCTGAAGCTGGGACGTTGATTTCCCCCATCGTGTCCCGTTCGATCCGATAATCCATGAAAAATTCCCCCTCTTTTTTTGACTACGCTTTCATTTTAGCGAAATTTTTGCAAAAAAGAAACGTGCGCCTATGAGAATCGAAAAAAAGTCGAGACACGTCTCGACTTCTTCATCTGCCAAGCAGCGCTGCCTTTGCGACCGAGTCAGCCCGGTTGTCTGCCCGTGGGATCCACTTGATGAACGTGACCGGCAGTTCGTCGTAGGCGATCAACGCCTCGAGAAATAGCGGTTTGACCGATTTATCTTTCATAAAGCGCTGCTCGAGCGCTCGAACGATTGTCTCGGCGTCTGAATAAAACAGGAACGTCGACTCCCCTTCGAGCGCTTCTGCTTGTTTGAGCGCGAAGACGAGTGCCGCGAGCTCGGCTTGAACGCTCGATAGCCCGGTCCGCTTCTCTGTGAACGTAACGACCGTCCCATCGGACGCCTTTAGCCAGACACCGAGCCCGTTCTCCCCGGTCTGTTGATTCGTGGCCGCGTCAAAATAAACGTGAACCAAAGCGGTACGCCTCCCAGTTGGTCTCGATCGGAGCGTCGATATCGATTTGTGACAGACGCTTCGACAGCAACGCGACTTCTTCGTGACCGTCCAATTTTTTCGCATACTTTTGGTGTGCTTCAAGCAACTGTTCCGTTCGCAACAGCTCGTATAATTGCTCGACGGTATCGTATGACTGCACGAGGATCGTCGCCGTCTTCGGACCGATCCCTTTGACGCCCGGAATGTTGTCCGACGCATCGCCTTGGAGCGCCTTCACATCGACGAACTGTAACGGTCTCACCCCGTACGTCGCTTCGAACAATTCCCGGCTCATCAACAGTTCCTCACCTTTTTTAGGGACGATTTGAAACACGTTCGGGGATAACAGTTGATGCAAGTCCCGGTCGGACGAGTACATGTACGATTCTCCGGGAAACGCCGTCGCGACGGCCCCCATCAAATCGTCCGCCTCGTACCCGGCCAGCTCAGACTGAAAGATGCCGCGTTCCGTGAGCGCGGCCCGCAGTTTGACATAATCATGAAACAACGGCTCCGGTAGACCGGTCCGGGTCGCCTTATAGTCGGGGAACAAGGCGAACCGATGGGTCGTCTCTCTTGGTCCGTCCCAAAAGAAAGCGATATGGGTAAACTCGTTCGTCCAGCCGTCGACTTTACGGAGCAAACCTTTCAACGTCACTTCGGGGTCGAGCGCCCGGCGCCGTTCGGTCGCAAAATAATAACGCGATAATAAGTTAAATCCATCTACTAGCATCAACCTCATCGTTCATTCACCTCACAAGCTTTCATCCCACGTTCAAGCGCTTCCCGGTCAAGTTCTTTGCCGATCCAGACAAAAACAGACCGGGTATCGTCGCTCGGTTCATTGGCGAACGTCGCGCCCATCAACTGGTTCGTCGCCTGGACGACAAATTTTGAAGACTCGCCTTCAATACGGACAATCGCTTTGAGACGATAGACGTCTTGTTCATAGTGCATGAGCACTTCTCTGACGTAACGCGTGACCCGCTCGCGGTTTAACGGCACGTCGGTCGTGATCGTGATAGCCCGCAGCGTCGAGACGGACGTATGTCCGGCTGTCAGCTCGCCGAGCAGACGTTCATCGATGCGGGAGAGCTGGAACGTGTTCTCGAGTAACTCATACGCTCCGACCGTCTGCTCGGTCTCGATGACACGTACGGTCGGGTTCAATTCACGAATCCGGCCGTGGGCACGCTCGAGCTCGGCCTCGCTGACGAGATCGACTTTGTTGAGCAAGATCACATCGGCATAGGCGATTTGATGGATACCTTCGATGAACAGTTCGCGGTCCATCTGGCTCGCATCGACGACGGTCAAAATCGCCGTCAGTTTAAAGCGCGAGCGTAAGTAATCGTCGTAATAAATCGTCTGGATGATTGGGGCCGGGTCGGCAACACCTGTCGTCTCGATGACGATGCGATCGAACGACTCGCCTCGCGAGGCGAGTTGATAAAACGTCTTACTCAAATCATTTTGGATTGAACAACAAATACAACCGTTCGACAGTTCGATCTGTTCTTGATCCATGTTGACGATCAATTGTTCGTCAATGTTGACCGAGCCGAGCTCGTTGACGATCAAGAGCAATCGTTCGTCCGTCGCTTCTAAAAGACGGTTCATATATGTCGTTTTTCCGGCGCCTAAAAAGCCGGTCACTAATTGCACGGGAATCATGCCTTGCACCTCACTTTATAAATTTTCGTGGACCCGTGCCCACTTCTCGTAGCGAGCGTCCAACAAGTCGATCAAATGGAGCAGCCACCCTTCGGTCGTGGCCGGCAGGACGCTAGAACCCCATTCCCGTTTTCCGTGGTGGGACAAGATCATATGCCAAATCCGGTGGTGGACGTCAAGCGGCAACGTGATGCCGGCGGCTTGTTGACTCTTCTCGAACAACAGCCCTCCGTATGGCATGTGACCGACCAGACTCCCCATCGGATTGATGGCGATCCCTGTCGTCTCACTCGTGCCGGTGACGTAAAACAGCTGCTCGAACCGTCTCGGTGACGACAACAGATGACTGTATTCGAACAACTTGCCGATATCATGGAACAAGATACCGAGCGCGAGCTCGTCCCAGCGGAGCGGTTCTTTCAGTTCTGCCATCGCCTCACACGCCGTATAGAGCGACTCAAACGTCCCACGGAACGCCTGCTCGACTTTAACACCGTTCATCGTATTCCATACGTCTACTTTGTGCAACTGCTCGGCTTCTTTGATGATCCGGAACGCAGTCGCCAAATAATCGTCTTGCTCTTGGATGCGGTAACCAAGTCGCAACATGCAGACCGTATGTTTTAACAGTCCACCGACGTAGTTATGGTGATGATAGAGCGCAGCCGGGGCCAACACGAAATCGTCCCAATATTGATCGAGGAGCGCCAGCGCGATCGCCTCATAGTCCGAAGACAGCGTCGACAAAATCGCGAATAGCTCTTCGGCATACTGATCGAACGTCTCGTCGCCTGGAAGTCCAGGTAAGAGCGACACCGCCTCGTCCCGGGACATCGGTTGGACACGATCGATCGTAATCGATTTGGCGCCGTCCGGCTTCGGATAGACGTCAATCTTTCCTTCTAAGGCGATCACGCCCGATTCGTAAATCGGTAGCAGTTGATCTTCGTTTCCCCGCAGCCAGTGTTTGGCCCGGATCAGCCCGCCAGACGTCGTCAAATTGAGTTGCAACCATTTGGCGCCAGACTTCCCTTCACGGACCTCGACCGAACTGACGAGCGCATTCGTCTGAATCGGTGTCCCGTCCGACAAATCCGTTAGCCGAAGTGTCGACTTCTCGACTTTCGGAACTTGAAACCGGGCCCGGTCGAACGTACCACTACCTGCGACCGCGTCGATCTGTTGATAATAATTCATGATATGACCCCCTTTTTCTTCTCTTTGCCCATTGTATCGTGTTTTATCGTTCGAGGCGAACATACTTTCGTTACTGGTCAGAAACTTGCGAGGAATATATTGAAAGCGCTTACCTATATTGTTACGATATAAGTAGTTACAAAAAGGGGGAACGATGATGATTTCACTACTAGACACGTATGAACGGTTGATCGCGACAGGGGAAGCGGCACGTTATGCAGATGTCCATCCAACGATTGACGGTATCCTTGAAGGGGCGGTCTGTCCCGTATCAGACAATGAGCTTGAACGGGCAGTCGCCGGTCACGCTGGAAATCCATATACGCACGACGACCTCATCGACTCGGTCGTCGCGCATGAGATGAAAGGGGCGATGGCCGCTTTAATCGTCTCAGGGTATCCGGTGCAAACACCGCTCGCGAAAGCGGTCGTCTTATCTGCCTTCGCCCGGACGAACCGGATGAATATCGATAAGCTGAAAGAGCTCGGTCACGCCGACCTGCTCGTCCGCATCCAGTCGGCCGACCGCTCGTGGAAACGGACGTATACGCACTTGTATCGGTCGAGTCCCGCCCAAATGTGCGAGCAACTCGACTCGTTGCTCGGTGGCTGCGCCATCCATCGCGTCCTCGAGGCGCTCCATGATGACCGCAACATAAAAACGGCATAAGAAAAGAGCGGTCCCCGGGCCGCTCTTTCCTTATGCTTCAATTAACCTTCCGTCATCTCGACCGCTTCCGGTTCGAACAACGTGACGTTCCGTGCTGGCGAGAACGTCGAAATCGCATGTTTATAAATCAACTGTTGGCGCCCTTCCGACTCGACGATCACTGTGAAGTTGTCAAATGATTTGATGACTCCGCGAATTTGGAAGCCACTGACTAAAAACACGGTCGTCGGAACCATCTCTTTGCGCAATTGGTTCAGAAAATGATCTTGGATGTTATAGCTTGCCTTCATGTTGCATTCCCCCTAGTCTATGTCTCGTTCAAATAATCGGAATTTTCGAAAAAACTCCTCAACCTCATCATAGATATTTTTATACGATAGTTCAAATGATTTCTTTCCCATATCTACCCAAATCCCATCAAATTGATGACGGAACCACGTTAATTGCCGTTTTGCAAACTGGCGTGTATGTTGTTTCAACGTCTCGGTCATCCGCTCTCGCGTCAGCTTCCCGTCTAAGTACGGCACGACTTCTTTATAGCCGATGGCCCGTAGCGCCTGTGTCTCCCGGTACCCGGCACGCAATAAGCGCTCGACTTCTTCGATGAGACCCGCTTCGATCATCAAATCGACGCGATGATTGATCCGCTCATATAAGACGTCGCGATCGGCGTGCAGGACGAACAACTTATAATCGTAATGCTCAGATGGGGCACTATCCATTGCCTGCTCGTCACCTGAGAGCGCGACTTCGAGGGCACGGATGACACGGCGGACATTATTTGGATGAATGATGTCAGCGCGCCTCGGGTCGAGGCCACGCAAGCGGTCATGTAACGCCTCCGCGCCGTGTGCTTCCGCTTCGGCTTCAAGCGCTGCACGCAGTTCCGTATCGACCGGTCGCTCCGTGAACTCGTAATCGTATAAAATCGCCCGAATATACAGGCCCGTCCCACCGACTACAATCGGCACCTTCCCGCGCGAGTAGATATCATCGATCGCCGTGCGGGCGAGACGTTGAAATTTGGCGACGCTCATCGCTTCATCCGGGTCACAAATGTCGATCAAATGATGCGGTACGCCTTCCGCCTCTTCGACCGTCACTTTGGCGGAACCGATATCCATTCCGCGGTACACTTGGACCGAGTCGCCTGATACGATTTCTCCGTCGAACGCCTTGGCGAGCTCGATGCCCGTCTTCGTCTTCCCGACTGCCGTCGGCCCGACAATCACGATGACTGGTGTCTTTTTCATTTCTGTCACTCCTCAAACGAAAGACCGTTCCTAAAAAGGAAACGGCCCGTCAAATTCTTCTTTTAATTGTATCATCAAACACGACCGCAAACAGCATCCAACCGCAGATTAATAAACCGAGCAGTAAAATCAAGCCATCACTCATCTGTGACCGCCTCCTTTACCTACTCCTTTCCCACTTTTCACACTTTAGACACAATTTAACATGCAAACTAAAAACGCTCAGGATGAGCGTTTTTAGTTTGCCGTCTCGACTTGGCGTTTGAACCGCGACATCGCGAAGGCAAAGTAGAGAACAGCCGTACCGCTCGCCGCCCACCAAATGACGTCATAGAGCGGCGTCATCAAATTGGCCAAGCCGAGCAATGCGGGTACGATCAACGTCAACCAAGCGAGGACGAAGGCGACGCGTGCTGTCACGCCGTCGATCGCTCGTTCCAGCGCCATCCCATAGAAGAACAATCCCCAAAGGAACGACCAGAACAACCACGTCACCGCGCCCATGCTGTCACCGTTCGCGAACCCGACGACGGCGTAAAATAGTGCCGAAATCGCGACGAACAGCGAGAACCAGCCGACACCGCGTCCGTCCAAGTTAAAGATGAACGTCACACCGACGTACAAATACGTGAATGCGAACAAGTAAATACCTGCGTATCCAAACAGTTCTGACGGGCTCGCCCCGATGACGAGCCATGTCGCGATGAACGTCTGGAACATGCCGGTGAACAGGCTGAACACCCCGGCACTTTTCATATCGACTTTCCCAAACAGGACGAGGCTGTTAATGAACAGTGCCACGCCGCCGAACAACAAACTAATATTCCCCACAATGATTGCTCCTTTGTATAGATGTCTGACGTCTGATTCGATACGTCCACTGTACATTGGATTCGCTTTCAACGCAATAGGGAAATCAATCGTTTCAGCACACGACGCTCAATCATTCACTTTCTAACTCTTTAATCGCCTCGTCAATCTTTTCCTGCTCCTCTTCCGTGAACGTCGGGAACTGCGGATTGATGTTCTCGAGCACGTCGATCATAACGGTCGAGACAATGTAACGCGCGTACCAGTCATCGTCGGCCGGAAGAATATACCATGGTGCCTGACTTGTCGACGTATTCGACAACATGTCTTCGAAGATGGCCTGGTAATCGTCCCAATGTCTCCGCTCCTCGACATCACTGAATGAAAACTCCCAATTCTTCTTCGGGTCTTTCAAGCGTTCGAGCAGACGATCGCGTTGCACTTCTTTTGAGACGTCAAAGAAAAATTTGATGACCTCAAAGCCGTTCTCCTTAAGATACTGCTCATAATCGTTAATCTGACGGTAGCGCACGGCCCATACGTTCGCTTCATCTGGGATCACCTCGTCGCCTAGTAGATCGTGGACGCGGGGTGCGATGACTTCTTCGTAATACGATCGGTTCAAAATACCGACTTGACCCCGCTCCGGCATCAAATCGTGCATCCGCCATAAGTAGTCATGTTTCTTTTCGGTGTCCGACGGCTTTTGGAAGGCGTTCGTCTTCAACCCTTGGGCATTCAAGTTTGAGAAGATATAGCTGATCGCTTCATCTTTCCCTCCGGCATCTAGCGCCTGCAAGACGACGACGACACCCTTTTTAGCCTCGGCATATAGCTTCCAATGTAACTCTTTTAACCTGTCGACACTTTTTGGAATCAATTCCTCAGTCAACGTCTCATCAGACGGCCGGTCTTGCATGCTCGTTTGGAAGTCGCTCAAGCGAATTCCATTTTTATGGTCGATACGAAATTGGTGAATATTCATAAATCCTCCTCTGAATCAGTTCAGTTTAAACTACAACCCTATTTACCCTCTTTAGCGAGTCTATCACCTACTAAACTAAAAACATCTCTTCCGCGCGGGAAGAGATGTCTGTCTACTTAATTGATTCCGATTAATAGATGCCGACCGCGTCAAACGATTTCGCGGCAGCAACGGCTTGTGTGCTCGTCGAACCGTAAAGGTCTTTAGCCGATTGGACGACCGCTTGGCGAAGACTCGAGAAGTTCGAAGTCGGTGTCAAGTAGACCGTGAGGGCGCGGTAGTAGATGTCCCCCATCTCCATGACGCCGACACCTTGGACCGAGACACCGTAATGCGATCCGCCATTACCTAACAAGTAGGCCGCTTTATTGACGATTCCTGAGTTGATATGGACACCGCCATTGTCTTGCGTTCCTGTATAACGCACCGAATAGTGATCCGGGTCACCGTAAGCGGCCGGGTTCGACATCGAACGTAGAGCGTCCCCTG
The DNA here is from genome assembly GCF_018618455.1 of Exiguobacterium sp. s142. NCBI lineage: Bacteria > Bacillati > Bacillota > Bacilli > Caryophanales > Exiguobacterium > Exiguobacterium sp. s142. Next base: position 193,552 of record NZ_JACSMB010000001.1, read on the forward strand.
CAACGCCTGGCGTGTAGATATCCTCCCCGACCAACCAGTCAAAGTTCGATCCGACACTGTATTCGGCGACCGTACCAAAGATATCAGACACCGCTTCGTTGATCGCACCCGATTCGTTCTGGTAGATCAAGCCGGCCGTGTACTCGGTGACGGCGTGTGACAACTCGTGGGCGACGACATCGAGCGCACCCGAGAGGTACGTGAACGTCTGTCCATCCCCGTCCCCGTAAACCATCTTGCTGCCGTCCCAGAACGCGTTGTTGTAACTGCGGCTGTAATGGACCGTCGAGTTGAGAGCCGCCCCGTTGTTGTCGTAGCTATTGCGGCCGTAAGTGTTTTTGAAGAAATCGTACGTTTTAGTCGCATTCACGTGCGCACTGACCGCGGCCCGGTCATACGTCGTGTTCAAGACGTTATCGACGTCGGCCCAAAGTGATCCGGGAAGACGTGTCCGGTTGCCGGCATCGTACGTGTAGATGCCTTTACCGCGCGTCGAGTCTTGTAAATAGTAATATGAACCGCTCTTCGTCGTCTTGAACGTTTGGCTCTGTCCGAGCACGTCGATCCCCGTTCCGGTAAACGCCGTTCCTGTGACGCCGTTCGCCGGTTTGGCGTGAGCCAACTGGTTGTATTTGTTCAACACCTCGCCGCTCGCCGCATCGATGAAGTACGTCCAACGTGATGGTTCCTCAGCATCGAGGATCGTCCCGGTCACCTCATAGGCATAAGCCGCTTCACCTTTGTTCGGGTAGATGACGAGTTCCGCTGCCGGCTCGAGCTCGTAGGCGCCTGTATGACCGACAAGTTCTTTATAGCGGGCGACTGCTTTTCGTTCGTTCAGTTTGATCGATTTATGTAGTCCTTTCAGTTGTTTCGTGTCATCGACGACCGTCTTCAATTGCCCGGCCTCGTCGACCACTCCGACGACGATACCGCCGAATACGGGAACACCGTCCACCGTCTGTTGGAGTTTGACGACTTGTCCGACTTTGTCGCGCTTCGATTCGATCGTCTTGAATTCTCCTTTCGCTTTGGCGAACTCTTTGACGATCGTCGCCGGCGCCTCAGTCGATGGTTTTGTCAACGTGCCTGTCTTCAGTTCTGCCGCCCCGGCGAATTGTGGAACGAGTAAGACGCCTGCGATCAATGATGTCGATAAAACTTTTTTCATATGTGTTTCCCTCCTTATGTGGTGTCTCTTACTTTACATAGTTTCCCACAGTTAAGGAATCCAACTTATTGATTATTTTGACAATTCTAACTATTGAGACATTTAACCTATTCAGTCTTCCTGTTTAGTGCTTTCAACCGTATAAAAAAAGCGTCACCGGGATGGTGACACTTTCTCATTTAATAGACATCTTTTTGGGTGAAGTGATAGAACGCGTACGCCAACGCCGCGAGCGTCCAAACGAAAATGACGATGAGCGAGAACGGCAGTGTCATACCATCGATCGGCGGGGCTTGCCCCTCGAGATAGGTATGAAGACCGAAGTTGACGTTCACCAAGTATTTCGAGCTGTCCCAGTTCGAACCGAGCGACGTGAGGAGCGGTCCCGAAATGAGGATGGCCATCATGATCCCGATCCCGGTCGCCGTATTTTTGACGAGGACCGAAATCATGAGTGCGATCGTACCGACGGCCGCCACGACGAACCACGATAGACCGACCGACATGAGCAAGTATTGCCACATCGGCAGCGTATGGACGAAGTCGGTCGAGAACGTCCCGGTCGCTGAGGCCTGGAATCCGGTCAAGATCGGTGCGGTCCAACCGTCCCATCCGAGCACGATCCCGGAAATGGCGTAACTGACGAACGCCGTGATGAAGATGAGGATCGATGTGTACAACAGCGTCGTCATCCATTTCGCCAGCAAAATCTTAAAGCGCCGGACCGGACGTGACAACAGCGTCTTGATCGTCCCGTCATTATGCTCGCCGCTGACGATGTCTGCCATCAGAACGATGATGAACAGCGGCAGGACGAGCGTCGTCCCTTGGGAGAAGAAGACACGCATGAACGTCGGCGCCCCAGGATAACTCGGGTTGATGTCGTTATCTAAGTAGTATTGATTTTGTTGCACTTGGAACTCGAGGATTTGCCGGAACTCGTCTTGGACGTTCGCCGAGGCGAGCCGGTTTTGCGTATCGACGATCTCTTGCTGCAAGTCGACACGCCAGTCGATCGTCCCTTGCTCTTCACGCTGCTTCTCGATTTGACGATAGTTGGCGTACGTGAACATCGAGACGAGTACGACGAGGATGACCGAGACGACCAATAGTCGTCGCTTATTATGGATCTTCAACACTTCGTTACGAATCAGGCCGAGTAAAGATGGATTAGACAATATGGTCACCCCCGGTCAATGTGATAAACAGTTCTTCGAGCGTCTGAACACGTCGTTCGAGACCAAAGACTTCCACATCTCGATCAAGCAAATAACGATTTAATCGGGCCGTGTCTTCTAAGTTCATCGAGACACGGATCGTCCGTTCGTCGACGACGTCCGCCTGCTCGATCGATTCAAAACCACGAACAATCGGCAACACCTCAAAACTGTCCGCCACGTGAACGTCGACCGTCGACGCCAATTCATTGATCAGCTCTTGAACGGTACCGACTTTCACAATCTTGCCGCGCGACATGATGGCGACACGGTCAGCGAGCAACTCAATTTCCGCCAAGATGTGGCTTGAAACGAGCACACTGAGTCCGGTTTCTTCGACGAGGCGACGGATAAACAGTCGCAAATCACGGATCCCCATCGGATCGAGCCCGTTCGTCGGTTCATCTAAAATCAAGACACGCGGGTTGTTGAGCATCGCTTGCGCGATTCCAAGCCGTTGGCGCATCCCGAGCGAGTACGTCTTCACTTTGTCATCGATCCGGGCCGTCAAATCGACGAGGTCGATCACTTCTTGAATCCGGGCCTCCGTGATACCCGGTAACATGCGCGCGAACACGTTCAAGTTCTCGCGGCCACTCAAAAATTTATACAGCTCGGGATTCTCGACAATCGCCCCGATCTGGTTCATCGCTTGGACGAACTGGCGCTCGACGCCAAAACCGCAAATCGAGACGGACCCTTTCGTCGGTTTGATCAAGCCGACGATCATCCGGATCGTCGTCGTCTTACCAGCACCGTTCGGTCCTAAAAAGCCGAACACTTCCCCAGGAAACACATCGAACGAGATATCGTCGATGATGGTTTTTTTCCCGATTACTTTTGTCAAATGGTCTATTTTCAATGTTGGTTGCATCGTCTCACCTCAACTCTATTCTAGCGGACTCGTCCGCTTCTGTCCTATTCGAACATTCACATAGGGCAGGTTCAAATATATTTGATATGATGGTTACATAGAAAGTGAGGTCATCAGATGAAAAATGGGAAATGGTATGCCTTTTTAATCGGCTCTGTCTTGTTGACGGCAACGGCCTTGTTTGGTCTTTGGATTGGGTATCAAGACATCGTCAACCCGCCGGAGCGTACGCTCTCGGTCAGCGAAGATACGAGACCTGAACCAGACGGCGAAATTTTCGTCGCTCTCGGTGATTCAATCACACGCGGCGTCGGTTCGACGTCAGGCGCCGGTTACGTTCAACCGGTCAGCGCAGCTCTCGAAGACCAAGATATCCGCACACAAAACTTGGCCATATCGGGGGCACGCACCGAGGACCTGCTCGCTCAGCTCGCTCAGCCGGAAGTTCAGCGGACAATCAAAAACGCCCGCTACATCACGCTCACGATCGGCGGCAACGACCTGTTCAACCGGGGCGAGAACGTCGATAACTTCGAATCTGTCGATATCGAACAAGTCGTCACGGACGCTAAAGCAAACTTAAATGATATCTTTGCAGAAATCCGTGGTCTGAACGACACGGCTCAAATCGTCTATATCGCGCTTTACAACCCGTTCCCCGAGAACACAAACGGACAGGCGTTCAACCAGCTGATTCTCGACTGGAACGCTGCGGCGGCTAACCTTGGGAATACGTACCGCATCGACGTGATCGATCCGTTCGCGTACGTGAGCGACGTCACCCGAGACCTCGCAAGCGACCAGTTCCACCCGAGCGATCGGACGTATGAAAAACTTGCCGATGACATTTTATTTATCCTCGACTAAACACGTTTGGCCTGATCACATGGATCAGGCCATTTTTACCGTTCATATTGGATAAGCCACGTCTCGTCGACTCGTTTCATCGCCGTGCCGTACCAACCCGTCTTCAATAATTCGACTTGGCCGTCCGTATCACTCATCTCAAGCCACGCCGTCTCACCTAACGGTCGCCAACCCGTATGCAGTTCTTTCATAAAGATATAACGAAGTTTACCGCCATACTTTTGTTTGAGGGCGCCGATTCTTAGGCCCAGGACAAACTTGTCCTTCAAGCTCGGGATGTTGAACGGGGCGACGGTCGCACAGACGAGGTCAAACCGCTCGTCTTGGCTCAATTCTTCCATCAACAGCTTCCCTAAATGTTGCTGCAAACGGTAGCCCCGATAAGACGGATCGACGTTCGTCACCTCTTGGTAGATGATGCGATCGAGTTCATCCTCACACCGCCCGATGTCACGACCTAAATGTTCGTCATCGAGCGGCGGGATGAGCAACGCCCGAAACGCGATCAACACCCCTTGATGGAACGCGCCGATGATCGTCTGATCCGACAACAGCTTCATGAATTCGTCTGTCGTGAGCGCTTGGTAATGGCTACCTTCGGCCAAATCAGCAATCACGGTTTGTTGCACCGCTTCGATGGCCGTCAAGTCCATATCGGTCAGATGCCGAACGTCGAGTTCAAGTCCATTGCATTCACCGTGCCACATGATCGGCGCCTCCGACTTCGTAGTAATCGGTCGTCAGGCGACGGAGCACGTCCTCATCGACGTCGACACCGAGACCCGGGCGGTCGTTCAAGCGGATGAACGGTAAATCGTACGTCAAATTGCCGACGTCCGTAGCGAACCGGAGCGGGCCGGTCAGTTCGACCGATTGAACGATTTTGCTCGAGAACGCGACGTGGAAGCCCGCGCTCGAGGCGATCGACGATTCGACCATCGAGCCGATTTGACACTCGATACCGGACATCTCGGCCATATGGACGAGTTTTTTCGCCGGATAGATACCGCCGCACTTCATCAATTTCACGTTCACTTTATGCGCCGCTTGCATCATCGTCAAGCGGCGCATGTCGGCGACACCCCGTACCCCTTCGTCAATCATAAGCGGGACCGATATTTTGCCTTTAACTTCGAGCATTCCTTCAAAATCGTCGGCTTTGACCGGTTGCTCGACCCAATCGATATCGAACGGTTCGAGCTTACGCATCGCCTGCAGCGTCTTCGCCGCGTTTACCCAGCCTTGGTTGACATCAACACGGATTGGGACGTCAGGACCGACCGCTTGCCTTACTGCCGCGACACGACGGACGTCCGAGGCGACATCGACGCCGACTTTCATTTTGACGGCCGTGTAATCTTCTCCGACCTGTTCCGACGCTTCCGCCGCCATCGCTTCAGGCTCACCGATACTTAAGACGTGTGTGACCGGGAAGGCGTCGTGATAGCGTCCGCCGAGCAACTCGTAGATGGGTTGTCCGAGCTTCTTCCCGATCAAGTCATGGCAAGCAATGTCGAGCGCTGCCTTGGCCGCTGGAACGTCACGGATGGCCCGGTCCATCTCGTCGTGAATCCGTTCTAGATGCATCGGGTTCCGTCCGATCAACAGTGGACCGAGCAAGTGGCGAATGACACTGATCGTACTCTCAAGCGACTCGCCCGTCACGTGTTCGTCGGCAACCGCCTCACCGTACCCGACGAGACCGCATTCGGTCGTCATCTTGACGATCACCGACGGCATGACGTCATAGCGATGGTAGCTGACGATGAACGGGACTTTGAGCGGTAGTTCAATCGCAAACAGTTCTATTTTTTCTAGTTTCATGATAAGTGCTCCTTTACATTTAAAAGTTCATTGTATATATTGTCGTTAAATAGTCGCTAAATTGCAAGGAGGAGTTTTCGCATGTCGCTTCATTTAGCAATCGTCGGTTCAGCCGACTTCGTCGCTACCATCACAGCGCTGGCCCCTGATTATGAAGATGTTCGCTTCGCCTACTATACGTATCAACATCCGCACGAGGCGGCCACGATCGCCAAACAGCTCGGTTCGTTCGACGGCGTCTTCTTCTCGGGATCGTTCCCTTATTCGTACGCGCTGCCTTATCTCAGTACGAATATGGCACACCACGTCGTCCAAGACGAGACCGTGCTGTTGACGACGCTCCTGTCGGCGGCGCTCACTCGTGCCGTCTCCCTCGAACACGTGTCGATCGATGTGATCGAGCCGAAACGGTTGGCGGCGATTTTATCGTCCCTCCCCGCAGTGACGACACCACCTCGTTTAATGAAGATTCATCCTGACGTCGACTTTCAAGACGTATTCGCGTTTCACGCGGACTTACAACCCGCTCAAACGAACTTGGCCTTGACGAGCATCGAGCGTGTCCACCGCCAATTGCAAGAGCAAGGCTATGAGAGTCAGCTCATGATCGAGCCGCCGAGTACGATCCGGTACCATCTCGAGCAACTGATTCAACGTGTTCGGCAACTATTGGCGGACAACGCTCAATTTTCAATCATTTTATATGATACCGATTCTGAGGCGCTCCGCGACCATTTGGCAACGGTTCACTATATCGGCGGACATCTCGAAACGACGGACGGTCCCTCGACCGCTCTGTTGACGACGAAAGGCGAGACGATCAGCGCCCTCGAAGAAAATACGCTCGCCCCCGCGTCTTTTGACTCTTCAATCGGGATCGGCTACGGCACCCAATACCAACAAGCTTACGAACATGCACAAATCGCCTTGTCTGCAGCCACCGACGAACGAGTCCGCATCGTTGACGACTCGAAGCGATTGTCTTTCCCGAAACGCGACGACGTGACTTCTTACCGTGTGACCGAAGAAGTTGCGTTCGATATCGTCAAACAAGTCGGCATCAGCCCGGCCAACGCCGGCAAGATCATCCGATTCTCGAAACGCAAACTCGAGTTCACCGCCAAAGAGCTGACCGACTACTTGAACGTCTCGCGACGGACGACCGAGCGGCTCATCAAAAAACTACACGACGCATACCTTGTCAGCGTCATTGGTGAAGAAATGAGCTACGCCCAAGGCCGCCCCCGCGCCGTCTATAAATTCAATTTCCCGGCCTAGAGGGCCGGGAAATTTTTATAATGCCGCTTGATCTTCGACTTGTGTTTCTGCTTGCAACACCGTGATCCGTTCGATCGTGAACCCTGTGAACGCATAGATGATCGAGATGACCGGGACGACGAAGTTGAGCACGGCGTACGGCGCGTACTCGAACGCCCCGACACCGAGCGTCCCGAGAATGAACACCCCGCACGTGTTCCACGGGATGAACACTGACGTCAGCGTGCCGCCGTCCTCGAGCGCCCGGGACAAGTTCTTCGAGTGGAGCCCCATCTTCTCATAGGCCCCGGCAAACATGCGTGCCGGCACGACGATCGATATGTATTGCTCGGAACACGTCGCGTTCGTCGCAATCCCGGCAAGAATCGTCGACGCGATCATCGAGCCGGCCGTCTTCGCCAGTTTGACGATCTGGTTCATGATTGATTGCAGCATCCCCGAATACTCCAAAATCCCCCCGAACGTCATCGCGACGATCGTCATCGAGACGGTATACATCATCGCGTCGAGCCCACCCCGACTGAATAAATTATCGACGAGCTCATTGCCGGTGTCGATGACATAGCCGCTTTGAAGCGCACCGACGCTATCCGAGAGCGATCCGCCTTGAATGACGACTTGGGCCAGGAAGCCGAGCGCGATCCCGACGACGAGTGCCGGGATGGCCGGTACTTTTTTCGTGACGAGCACGATGACCGCGAGCGGAATCAGCAGCAACCAAGGCGAAATGACGAAACTGTCCTCCAAAATGCCTAGCGTCTGCACGATATCTGAAGGATTCGTCGCCGTATCATTGAAACGCGTCCCGAGCCACCAATAGACGCCAAGCGCGATGATGAGTCCCGGAATCGTCGTATAAAGCATATGACGGATGTGGACGAACAAGTTCGTATGCGTCAAACCGGCCGCAAGGTTCGTCGTATCCGACAGCGGCGACATCTTATCGCCGAAGTAGGCGCCCGAGATGACGGCACCTGCGACCATCGGCGCCGGAATCCCCATGCTGAGCCCAATGCCCATCCCGGCGACACCGATCGTCCCCATCGTCGACCACGAACTGCCGATCGACAAAGCAACGACCGCACAGATGAGACAGATCGTCACGAGGAAGTAGGCCGGCGAGATGATCTTCAACCCAAAATATATCATTGTGGCGACAACGCCTCCCCCGATCCAGGCGCCAATCGTCAAACCGACCAAGATGATGATGACGACCGCCGGCAAGGCGAGCCGTATCCCCTTGTACATCATCTCCTCGATGTCTTTCCATTTGTAGCCGTGACGCCACGCGACAAGCGAAGCGGTCGCCGTCCCGACGATGAGCGGGATGTGTGGCCCTTGCTCGAGTTTGACGATGGCGACGAGCATGACCCCAATCATGACAAGTAGCGGCAACAACGCCCAACCAAGCTTCATGTCTTGCCTGTTCCCCTGCAGTTCCATGTAAATTCCTCCCCGTTAGCGAAAATTCAGAATTGTCGTTATATTGTCGCTAATGAAATTATGATAACGCTTACATGAGGAGTTGGCAACAAAAAAATGGACGGCAAGCTCACGCCCCGTCCATTTCGTTTCACTTTATCGTATTGCAACCGCTCGGCGTAGCGTCTCGGCGAGCAAAGCCGCCCCTTCAGGCAAGACGTCGCGGTCGAACGTCATCTGCGGGTGATGCAGTCCCGGCGTCAAATTTGCCCCGATCCCGATCATCGTGGCATCGAGTCCCGGTTTCTCGACCGTGTAAAAATGAAAATCGTCACTTCCCGACGTCACGATGCGATTGACGAGCGCGTCCTCGCCATGGAGTGCGATGATCGCTTCTGCTGCAATCCGGCTCGAGTGTTTCCCGATCTCGGCACCCGGCGTGAAGTCTTGCCATTCCAACTCGATCTCGACGCCATGCAGCACGCTAATTTGATGCAACATCGTCTCGAGACGGTCACGAAGCTCGAGCAGTTCTTTATTTTGCTGGGCCCGCACGTCAATCGAGAACGTGGCGTTGCCCGGAATGATATTCATGTTGTCACTTCCTGCCTGGACACCGGTCAGCTTGATCGAATGCGGCTCAAACGGCGACAGATAGATGCTTTTCAACATCTGTTGAATCGTGAAGACGACGTCGAGCGCATTCTGACCTTGGTGTGGCCTCGCACCGTGGGCATCGTCCCCGATGATCCGTCCTTTCAAGAACAAAGCGGCGCCGTGTTGAATCGCAGCGGCGTATTGGCCGCGCTTCAGCTCTTCGAGCGGGCGCAAATGAATGCCGTACAAGTGGCTGACATCGTCAAGTGCCCCTTTATTGATCATCGCGAGCGAGCCGTTACCTTGTTCTTCCGCCGGTTGGAAGATAAAGCGGATCCGTTTCGAGAGCGCCTCGTCCTTTAACAGCTCGAGCGCGCCGAGCACCATGCTTATGTTGGCGTCGTGGCCGCACGAATGGTTAGCCCTGAACTCTCCGTCGACTTGTTGCCATAAGGCATCGATATCGGCTCGGACGGCGATAACGTCGGCACCGGTGCCGATTTCAGCGATGACACCCGTCACGTCGTCAAACGTCTCGTGACGCACGTTCCATGACGCCAAGATGTCCGCAATCGTCTTCGTCGTCTTTTCTTCTTTCCAACTCACTTCCGGATGAGCATGAAAATGCTCGAACCAGTTCAGTACGTTCGTAGTCATGATTGATTCCCCCGTTATGTAGTCACAGTTTCTTGACGCCTTTGATCAACACCCATTGCAGCGGCAGTCGACCCCATGTCACCCATTTTGGTAACGTCTTGCCCCCGATCCGGGATGGTTTGAGTGCCATATTGATGTTTGCCGGGAACACGGCAATCAAAAAAGCTGGCAACGTCTTCTTGACGAAACCGGTCCCTTTGTTCAAGAGCAACAACACGCCATAGACGACTTCAATCACACCGCTAGCCTGTACCATGAAGCGCTTGAACGGCCATGATTTCGGAATAATCGACATGAAGGCGCGCTCTTGAACGAAATGCATGATGCCGGCCCCTAAAAATAACACACCGTATAACTTACGAATCACGTTATCCCCTCCTTTTTCTAAGCATAACAAAAAAGATGGGCATCGTGCCCATCTTTACAACGCGTCTCCGTTCGCATTTTGAATCTCGACATCGACCGTTTCGGTCTTGCCGTCCCGGACGTACTCGATCGTGACGACGCCGTCCGTGTCACGAATCAATTCGCTCCGCAAATCGATGAACGAGGACACGGGTTGATCGTTGATTTTGACGATGACGTCACGAGCCTCAAGGCCCGCTGCCGCCGCCGAACTGTTCGCCTGCACGTCGACGATAATCGTCCCGGCCGTCACCGACTCCGGTAGCTTGATCTGTTCAGTCAAATAACCAGGCGGGAACTCATTAACGTCACGCAATGAGACACCGAGCGACGGATGGTTCACTTCGCCGGTCTGCTCAATTTGATTGATGAGCGGCAACGCGATGTCGACCGGAATCGAGAAGCCGACCCCTTCGACAGAATCGGTCGCGATTTTCATCGAGTTGATCCCGATCAACTGACCGGATTCATTGATCAACGCCCCACCAGAGTTACCGGGGTTGATGGCCGCATCCGTTTGGATGACTTCGGCATTGAAGTCGGCTTGTCCGTTCTCGTCCGTATCGACCGGTACGAGACGCGACGTCGAAGAGACGATCCCGCGTGTGACCGAGTTCTCAAACTGTCCGAGCGGGTTACCGATGGCAATGACCGTCTGCCCCGGTTTCAATTCGCTCGATTTCCCGATCTTAATCACAGACGATACGTTGTCCGCGTCGACTTCGAGCACGGCCAAATCGTACGTCGCATCGCTTCCCATAAGCTTCGCCTCAGCAGTTGAACCGTCGTTGAACGTGACGGTCAGACGGTCGGCGCCATTGACGACGTGATGGTTCGTGACGATGTAAGCCGAGCCATTTTCTTTTTTATAGATGACCCCTGATCCGACACCCGCTTCGACCGCTTCGTTCGAGAATCCGCTCGCCGCGAAGTTGTTCACGGTCACGACTGCCGGTTGTGCCACCGCGACCGCATTGGTGACCGATGTGTCTTTGATGTTCGATGAGGTTTGGACAGGTGTCCCGTCTGACGTCACATTCGTATTCGACGTGACGTCAGGTGCTTGATCGATAAACGGTAACGCAATCGCACCGGTCAACAACGCCCCGGCGACGCCGCCGATGAACCCTGGGAACATACGGCTCATGAAAGAGGGCCGAGTGACTTGTTCCGCTTGCGGAGGCTCAGGCGCCCGCTTTGACGAACCTAGCTCTGTATCTAACCAATCTTCATGTCGATTATGTTCATTTGGCCGATCATTTCGTTCCATAACATGTCATCTCCTCAATGATGTTTCCTCTAACTTCTACCCTGAGTATAATAGAAGCCGGCACCGTTTCATGGAATTGACGGAACGATTACAAGATTCTTCACAATTTGCGTCAATTTCGTCAGACGATGTCGTTCCGTAACGTGCCGAGCCCGGAAATCGTCACTTCGACCCGGTCTCCGGACTGGAGGTAGACCGGTGGCTTCATCCCATGTCCGACCCCGGCTGGCGTCCCGGTCGCGATGATGTCACCCGCTTCGAGCGTCATCCCTGCTGAGAGCGTCCGAATCAGTTCATCGATCGGTCGGATCATGTCATCTGTCGATCCGAGCTGACGGTTTTCCCCGTTCACGTCTGTGCGGATTGACAGTGGAAATTCGAGTTCTTCCGGCGTGACGATAAATGGTCCGAACGGACAGAACGTGTCGAACGACTTGCCGCGGAAAAACTGGACGTGCTGCTTTTGCACGTCTCGTGCCGTAATATCGTTAATGATGGTATACCCAAAAATGTGGTCCTCGACGTCTTGAATGTCGCGTCCTGACTTTCCGATGATGACGGCGAGCTCACCCTCATAGTCAAGTTGGTCGGTAAGCGCTGCATGACGCTCGACGATGGCATCAGGACCGACGACCGAGGTCGGCGCTTTCGTGAAGATGACGAGTTTACCGGCTCCCGCCGTATCCATCTCTTTCACGTGCTCCTCGTAGTTTTTACCGATGCAGATGACATTTTTTAGCGGCCGGTATGGCGCTTGAAGTTTGACGTCTTCGAGCGCTCGTACGCTTGCGACGTCTAGATCGATATCCGGTTTAAATTCGCGCGCGATCACTTCTAACAATGAGTTCGTATGTAGTTGATCACTGACATCATATACTTGGTCCGCTTCGACCACCCCGACTCTTGTCTCCCCTTCGATTTCATAGCTACACCATTTCATAATGATTTCCCCCTTTTTTGTTAGTATACAAAAAATCGGGGCGTTGTCGCCCCGATCACGCTTTGTTCAGAAAAATGATCCGCTGGTTGCTCGACCCCCGGAAACGGAGCGAGCGGTCCATGAGCGGCTGCTCGAAACGCCCGTCGACGAGCACGTCGGCGTGGTCAAGGACGATGTCGATGTCCTCATTTTCTAGCTGTTGTAGCGCTTCGAACGTGTAGCCAGTATAGATCCAGACGTTCTTCCCGAGTGTCTTGCAACCGCGCACGACCTCCGACAGCTCAGCCGGTTGCAGGAACGGTTCACCGCCCGATATGGTCACGCCTTCCCATGCGGCCGTCTCGACACGGTCCAACAACTCTTCGACCGAGATGTCACGACCGCCTCGCGGATTCCACGATTCAGGGTTGTGACAGCCCGGGCAACGATGCGGACAGCCTGCTGTAAAAATCACAGTTCGAATGCCCGGACCATCGACGACCGATTCTTCAAGTACGGATAGGACGCGCATGATGTTTCACCCTCGCTCGTTCTTCTTCTCGTTTCGCCGAGTTCCATCGATCCATCGTCCCGACCAAATAACCGGTGATACGACGGATCCGCTCGATTTGATCTCGTTCCCCGCACGTCGGGCACGACTCGTCGATGATTCCTTCTAGACCGCAACTCCCGCAACGATCGACCGGATGATTGATCGAGCCATAGCCGACGTCATGCGCCCGCATGAGCCGCACGATCGATTCAACCGCTTCCGGGTTATGGGCGAGCGAACCGTCGACCTCGACGTACGTAATATGTCCGGCGTCACATAAGGCGTGGTATGGTGCCTCGATTCGAACCTTGTCCCGGATTGAGACGTGTTGATAAACTGGGACGTGGAACGAATTCGTATAAAACGCGCGATCGGTCACACCGGCGATCATCCCGAATTCGTGTTGATCGTTTAACACGAACTTCCCGGACAATCCTTCGGCCGGCGTCGCCAGTAGCGAAAAGTTTAAATCATGATCGTCTCCCGCCTGCCTCATCCGTTCCGCGAGATGGGTCACGATATCAAGCCCGAGACGTTCTGCTTCTCTTGATTCAACGTGCGTCCCGCCAACGAGGACGCGTAGCGCTTCGGCGAGACCGATGAAGCCGAGCGACAACGTCCCTTGTTTTAACACGTCTCGTAATTCCGATTCAGGCAAAAGCGTCTCACTCCCCCGCCAGACGTGCTGCGCATAAAGAAAGCGGAATTCGTCCGCATGTCGCTTGCATTGATAATCGAAACGCTCAAGCAATTGCTCGATGGCGATGTCAACAAATCCATCCAACGTCTTATAAAACGACTCGATATCGGATGACACGAGTGCCATCTTCACTAAATTCAACGTCGAGAACGATAAATTACCTCTTCCGATCGACGTCTCTGCCCCATGACGGTTTCCCATCACCCGCGTCCGGCAGCCCATGTAGGCAACTTCCGAAGCATGTGTCCCGTCATAGTACTGAAGGTTGAACGGCGCATCGACGAACGAGAAGTTCGGGAACAACCGCTTGCCAGTCACGCGGCATGCGTGGCGGAACAAATCGACGTTCGGGTCCCCGTCATTGAAATTGACGCCTTCCTTTACTTTGAAGATTTGAATCGGGAAAATCGGCGTCTCCCCGTTGCCTAATCCTCGCTCTGTCGCTTTTAACAACTCGCGGATAAACACCCGTCCCCACCGACTCGTGTCGGTGCCGTAGTTGATCGACACGAACGGAACTTGACCGCCGCCGCGCGAGTGCATCGAGTTGGCGTTATGGATAAACGCCTCGCACGCCTGGTACGTCGCCGATACGGTTTCTGCTTCAGCAATCTGCTGTTGTTGCTCCACCGTCAGCTCAATCGGTAGTCCGTTCAACCGCTCGAGTTGACGTTCATACGTCTTCTCGACGTAAGGAGCGAGATCGACGTCAAACATCGGGAACGCCTGTCCCCCGTGCTGCATGTTCTGATTCGCTTGAAGAATGATCGAGGCGAGCGCCAGCGCCGAACGAATGTCCTGCGGGGGACGAATCGTCCCGTGTCCGGTGTGGAACCCGTTCGCGAGTAACTCTCCGAGCGGGATTTGACAACACGTCGTCGATCCGGTCACATAGTAATCGGCGTCATGCACATACAAGTAGTTATCACGGATCGCTAGACGTGACCGTTCCGACAATAGGTACGTGGTCGATAATTGTTTTGACACTTCTGAAGATATGCGCGCTAGTTTGCCGAGTGGCGACTTCCCGTCGACGTTGGCGTTCTCTTGGATCAAATCTTGATCTGGTAGCACACAGACATCGTTATAAAGCTGGAGCATGTTCACTCCGCATCACCTCGCTATATATTGATTATTTAACGGCTGATAACCGATAAAAATTCTATATATAGATTATGTCACGTTTTACCGATTTGAGGCACGTCGATATTGTGACAGTTGCAACCGATCCCGAACGTAAAAAAACAGCCGAATCCCTGATGTGGGCTCGACTGTGCGTTTCGTGATGTATGTCATACTTCTTTGGCTGGCTTGACGATTTTCAGTTCGACTTCTTCTTGCTCTGACTCTTGTGCTTCACGCAATCCTTTAGCGTTCAACCATGTATAGATTGCTCCCATGAATAACGCGCCTCCGATAATGTTTCCGAACGTAGCCGGAATCAAGTTGTGGATGGCTCCAGCAAAGCTGATTGCTTCTGGATGCGGAACAACGAGTGTGAGTGCGAACAAGACGAAGTTGGCGATGACGTGATCAAACCCTGAAGCGAAGAAGACGGCTACTAGGAAGATCATCGAGAAGATTTGGGCAAATTCATTTTTCATCTGTTTCGGCAAGAAGATGGCGAGACAGACCATCCAGTTACAGAAGATGGCTCTAAAAAAGATTTCGACTGTCGTATGATGCATCTTGCTCTCGACGACGGAAAATAACCAGTTGTTCATGCCGAGCTCTTGAATGACTCCAGTCGGCGCGAGCAACAAGGCGAAAAGAATGCCGCCGAGCGCGTTCCCGACGAAGCAAAGCAACCAGACGAGCATCGTATCACTCAGCGTCGTATAGCCACGCATCGTTGAAGTCGTAAAATACATCGTATTCCCGGTAAATAGTTCAGCGCCTCCGTAGATGATCATGACGAGCGCGATCCCGAACGAGAATCCCCCGATGAGCGTCGTAAATGGTGAATCTACAAGATACATGCCGTTGACGACTTTTAATGTGAAGATTGATGCGAACCCGATAAAAATCCCCGCGAGCATTGCCCGTAAAAAATATTCCATCGGCCGATAGTGAATCATCGCTGAGGAAGCCTGTGCTTTCTTCCGTAATGATTCGAGTGCATGGATTTCCATTGATGCCATGTCACAAACCCTTCTTTCTGTTTAAATGAACCATATAATAAGAACAAACATGTGAAATCATTAACAATATAAGCCCGGAGCGACATTTTTGCAACTGCCCATTCGAACTGTTGACATACTTTTCACATCGTAATCGGTTACATTTGTCGGATTTGTGACTAAAAAAAGCGACCCTTCGTAAAGGGCCGCATGAAACCAATTATTCTTTCTCAGAAGACTCTGTCGTCTCATCAGTCGATGCTTTAGTCGATTTTTCTGGAGCTGAAGCTTCTTCACCTTCAGTTTCCTCTTCTTCGACTGCTACCGGCTCGTTCACTGATGCGATTTGAAGATCGCCTTCAGATAAGATTTCGTAATCTTTATTCTCCGGAATATCAGCAACTGTGAGTGAGTCACCGATCTCTAGCTTGCTAACGTCGAGCTCGATCCGCTCTGGGATGTTAGCAGGTGTTGCCGAAACAGTGACTTTATAGAGTGCTTGCGACAAGAAGCCGCCTTCTTTGACACCTTTCGCGTCGCCGACGAGTGTGACGTCTGCTTCAACTTCAGTTGCCTCATCCATTTTGACTGCCATGAACTCGACGTGCTTGTATGTGTTCGTGAACGGGTCAACTTCCGTCCCGTGAACGAGTGTGTTTACTTTCTTGCCGTCGATGTTGAGTTCGATCAAGGCGTTGTCTCCGTGTTCACGGAGAATCTTGCGCAATGCCATTTCTTCAAACGCGACTGGTGTGCTTTCGACTTTGTAGCCGTAAACGACACCAAGTACTTTTCCTTCTTTACGTAAGTTTGTTCGAACCGAACGTGGTCGTAATTCTCGTGTCGTTACTTTAAGCGTGTCTGTCATAATCATTTCCCCCTACTGGTTTATGAATCATGTCTACACCTTGAGGGTGAGGCAGTGTGAACTCCACCTCTCAACCTCGATGCGTTTGACGACATGTGTATATTGTTCCCATAGCTAAGCATCCATAAACGTTACAGTCGGTTAAAATAAGATTACAACGTTTGTCACATGACACGTTTGAACAACTTCTCGAGTTCATACGTACTCCACTTCACTAAAATCGGACGTCCGTGTGGACACGTATACGGAGACGTCGTCTCGCCAAGGTCGCGGATCAACTGTCGCATCATCTCGAGGTTTAACGGATGGTTCGCTTTGATCGATCGTTTGCACGCCATCAGGATCGACGCCTCTTCGCGATATTTAGCGATATCGATTGATCGGTCCCGAATCGCCATCTCGATCAAATCACGGACTGTCCCTTCGAGATCGTGCTGCGGGTACCATGTCGGGATTTCCCGGACGAGAAACGTATTGCCTCCGAACGCCTCTAAATCGAGGCCCGCTTCTTTAAGAAGCGGGACGACTTCTTCGATCGCAAGCGTCTCTTGTTGGGTGAACTCGAGCGTGAGCGGCAACAGCAACAACTGATACTCTTTTTCAGGCTGGCCGAGTTGGTCATAAAACAGCTCGTACTTGATGCGTTCTTGGGCGGCGTGTTGGTCGATGATGTACATGCCATCGTCCGCGCCGCAGACGATGTAACTCGCATGGAGTTGGCCGATGACGTCGAGCGCCGGCAGCCGGCGTTCCGCCTTTTCAACCCCCGGTTCTTCTGACAGCACTGTTTCGACCGGTGTCTCTTGAACGAGTGGTGTCGGCGACCAGCGACTCGGAGATGTCACCGGATCGCGTGGAATCGGATAGTTCCATGCGCTCGGCTCAACTGTTGTGTCTGAGCGTTCGACGGTGAAATCAAGCTTCGATTGCTCTGTCGGAACGGACGGCTGTCTTGGTTTGACCGACGGAATCAACCGTTGCTCCCGAAGTGTCAGCTGAACCGTCTCCCGGATCAGTTGACAGAGTTCCTTCTCTTTTGACAGCCGCACTTCCCGCTTCGTCGGATGGACGTTGACATCAATCAGCATCGGGTCCATGTTCACTTCGAGCACAGCGATCGGGTAACGACCGATCGGCAGAAGCGTATGATAGCCTTCGAGCACACTTTGTGTGAGCGCGAAATTTTTGATGCTCCGCCCGTTCAAGATCAAAGTCACATACTGTTTATTTGAACGCGTCACTTCGGGCCGCACGAGGTGAGCACTCAAGCTGTAGTCATTCGTCTTGCTCGACGCCGTCACGATTTGGGCGGCGACTTGCCGACCGTAGATCGCGAGCATAACTTGCTTGATGTCCCCGTTCCCGTTCGTTCGGAGCAGCTCCTTGTCTTCATGGAAAGCCGTCAATCGAACTTCTGGGTGTGACAAGGCGATCCGGTTCAACGTGTCGGTGATGCTCGCGAGCTCGGTCGCAGACGTTTTCAAGTATTTCAAACGGGCTGGCGTATTATAGAACAATTGACTGACCGTGATCTCTGTCCCGACGTTCGCAGCAGTCGGTGTTTGCTCGATCACGACGCCGCCATGTAGCGTCATCTCAAAGCCGGCCTCATCAGCCTGGCGCGACTTTAACGTGACGTGACTGACCGATGCGATCGAGGCGAGAGCCTCGCCCCGGAATCCGAGCGTCCGGATCCGGAACAAATCATGTTCGTCTCGTATCTTGCTCGTCGCATGTCTTAAAAAAGCACGGGCCGCGTCATCCTCATAAAAGCCGTGGCCGTTATCCCGCACTTTGATGAGCCGGATCCCGGCCTCTTCTAGCTCGACTTCCACTTTCGTCGCGCCGGCATCAATCGCGTTTTCGACGAGTTCTTTCACGACCGATGCCGGTCGTTCGACAACTTCCCCAGCCGCAATCCGGTTGGCTAACTGTTCTGGCAACTCTTGAATGATTCCCATCGACTCACCCTTTCTTCGCAGACTGTTGGAGCGCATAGAGCGCCTGCATCGCCTCGATCGGGTTCATCGCTAAAAGATCGAGCTCGAGCAATTGTTGTTTTAACTCATCTTTTGTCTCGAACAAAGAGAGCTGAGCGGTTTCATCGCTCGACTTCTTCGTTATCGGGTCAGTCGGGGCAGCGACCCGCTCTTTCTCTTGTTCGAGCTCTGTTAAGATCGTCCGGGCTCGTTCGATGAGCGATTGCGGCAAATCGGCCAGTTCCGCGACGTGGATGCCGTAAGACTTGTCGGCCTTGCCTGGATGAACTTCATGCAAGAAGACGACGCGTCCGTCGCGTTCGATGGCGCGGACGTGGACGTTCTCGAGCGTCGGGATCGTCGTTTCGAGGACGGTCAGCTCATGATAATGCGTCGAGAACAGCGTCTTCGCGCCGATTGAGGAGGCGATATATTCGACGATCGCTTGCGCGAGCGCCATCCCATCATACGTCGACGTCCCGCGCCCGATCTCATCAAGCAAAATCAGGCTGTTCGCCGTCGCCTCGGTCACGGCCTGGCGCGTCTCGGTCATTTCAACCATAAACGTGGACTGACCGCTCACGAGGTCGTCCGCTGCCCCGATGCGAGTGAAGATGCGGTCAAACAGCGGCAGTTCGGCCGCCTCGGCCGGGACGAACGATCCGATTTGGTGCATGATCGCGATCAACGCGAACTGGCGCATGTACGTCGATTTACCGGACATGTTCGGTCCGGTGATCAACAGCATCTGACGCGAGTCGTCAAGCGTCAAGTCGTTGGCGACATAGTCACCGCGTGGCAGAACCGTCTCGATGACCGGGTGCCGGCCGCGATCGATTTGAACGTTTGCGGACGCTGTCGGACGCACGTAGTCCCGCTTTTCAGCGACGATCGCCAAAGCGAGCAGGACGTCAAGTTCACTGAGCGACCGTGCGAGCTGTTGCAACCGTTTCGTCTCGAGTTTGACTCGGTCGCGCAGTGTGACGAACAAGTCATACTCGAGCGTGCAGCTCTTCTCTTCCGCACCGAGGATGAGCGCTTCTTTTTCTTTCAGCTCGGGCGTGACGTAGCGTTCGGCGTTCGTCAGCGTCTGTTTCCGCTCGTACCGACCTTCTTCGAGTAAACGGGCGTTCGCTTTCGTCACTTCGAGATAATACCCGAAGACACGGTTGTAGCCAATCTTTAATGACTTGATCCCGGTCGCGATCCGCTCTTGTTGCTCCAGGTTGGCGATCCACGACTTCCCGTTCGCTTTCGCTTCAAGCAACTGATCGAGCTCTTCAGAATAGCCTTTACGAATCATTCCGCCTTCTTTCGTCGAGATCGGTGGAGATTCGACGAGCGCCGCTTCAAGAAGCGCCGCCAAGTCTTCGAACGTGTCCAAGTCTTCATGGATATGATGCAACCGGCTTGATGCGACCGCTTCGAGCATCACGCTCAAAGCCGGGATGCGTGCTAGTGTGTCGCGCAATTGTACGAGATCGCGCGCGTTCGCCGTCCCGTAGCCGACTTTCGCGACGAGCCGCTCGATATCATAAACGTGTTTCAATTCGTCCCGGAGTTGGTCGCGCAGCATGAAATCGTCAAGTAAGTTCTCGACCGCGTCTTGACGCTCATGGATCGCTTGCTCTGTATAGAGCGGTTGTTCGAGCCAACGCTTTAAAAGACGTCCACCCATGGCGGTCGTCGTCTCGTCGAGCAGTGATAAGAGTGAGCCTTTCCGTTCTCCGGACCGGGCCGAGCGGAACAGTTCTAAATTGCGTGCCGTATTCGGGTCGAGCTGCATGTGGGCCTCGACCTCATAGGCGATCGCCGGCTGCAAGTGGTCGAGCGCCCGCTTTTGTGTCCGTGTCAAATAGGCGTACAGCAAATCAAACGCGCTCACTTGGGCGTCGTCTTTCGCCGATGTGGACAGTTCGCTCGACCGGCGTTCGACTTGAATCGACAGCGGGATCCCGAGCGGTTGCAACATGTCCGCGAGCTGATCGTCATCGACTAATATCTCACTCGGGACCAATCCTTCGACTTCACGGAGGACCGCTTCTTTCGTCGGCAACGTCGTCAGCCAAGATTCACCTGTCGTCACGTCACCACGGGCGACCCCGTAGGTTTCACCAACTTTGGCGACTGCGACCAAATAACGGTTGTCTTTGTCTCCGAGCGCGGCCATGTAAGTACCTGGCGTGATGACTTGGATGACTTCCCGCTTCACAAGGCCTTTTGTCGCTTTCGGATCTTCCATCTGCTCGCAGATCGCGACGTTGAATCCTTTTTCGATCAACTGCTCGATGTAGACGGCTGCCGAGTGATGCGGGACTCCACACATCGGGATCGGATGCTCGGCGTTTTTGCCGTTTTTCGCGGTGAGCGTCAATTCGAGTTCTTTCGCCACGATTTGGGCGTCTTCAAAAAAGAGCTCGTAAAAGTCACCGAGCCGGTAAAATACAAAGGCGTCAGGATAATCCGCCTTGATTGAAAAATATTGCTTCATCATCGGTGTCTGATGTATCGCTTCCATTTCGTCTCACCTCTATAAAGTAGAACAGCTGACCAAAGGCCAGCTGTTGTTTTTTAGTATCCGCAACCGCCGCGTGATTTCTCCGCTGCCATGCCGCTTCCTGTTTTACCTGCGAGTACGTCGCCTTCCGTCGCTTCGATGATTCGGTCCGTCACCGAGTTGGCGAGCGTCACCGTCACGTATTGAAGGAGGTCGTTCACTTCGACTTGTGTCTCTTGGAACGCCTGGACGACCGGAATCGAATCGAGTTCGTCCATCGCCTTGTCGATTTTTAGTTCGACTTTGGCAAGCGCTTCGGTCTTGCCGTAATGTTTGCAGTTGACCGCTTCTTTTTGTAAATATTTGATCCGTTTGATCAACGTTTGGACGCGTTCACTTTCGTTCACTTTCGTTTCCGCTTCTTTGAAGCGGGCCACTTCTGGAGTCTTTGCCAAAAGGTCGGCTAATTCTTTCGCTTTTTCAATTACTTGTTGGTCAGTCACCATCGTAAACCCCTTTGCACGCTATAATGTTATCGCACGTTTTCATGTGCGCATGTATTCCTCAACATTCTACCATGAACTTCTGGCGAACGGTACCGCACTGCTTTAGGAAGATTTTGTTCTTTCCCGCGTCATATCAACATGCGGGATACCGTCTTCTAAGTATTCTTCACTCGTTCGCGAAAAGCCGAAACTCGCATAGAACGGTTCGACGTATGTCTGAGCTTGTAAGTAGAGCTCGACGGACCCGAAGTCAATGACAGCTTCTTCCATTAACCTGCGCGAGTACCCTTTGCCTCGATGTGACGCTTTCGTGACGACACGACCGATGGCGATCGGCGTTTCTTCGACGAGAACTCGGAGTGCGGCGACAATCGTCCCGTCTTCTTCGATCCAGTAATGATGCGCCGTGACATCTTTCCCGTCGACTTCCTGATACGGACAATCTTGCTCGACGACGAACACCTCGGTCCGCAGCGCCAACAGATCATACAGTTCTTTCGTCGTCAGCTCATTAAATGTTTTCTTATGCATGACACCGTCTCCTTCATTATAGCTTTGCACCGAGCGCACGTCCGACGTGCAACCCGCTCGTCATTGCCCCGATCGTCCCCGCTCCCGGGAACACCGTATCCCCGCACACGAAAAAGTTCGGTAGCGTCGTCCGATAGCTCGCGGCATGGAACAGAGCCTGACGCGGTGTTTGCGCATAGCCGCCGACAGCACCGTGCGGTCGTCTCGTATATTTCACCCACGCTCCTGGACCCCCGGGAAGGAGGACCGCTGATTCGCTCGTCCAGTCCGGAAACGCCCGCTTCACGGCCGAGATGAGACGCTCGGTCCATATTGCTTCTAGTTTCTCATAGGTGGCCCTGTCTTTCCAATCGTCCCACTCTGATAAATCGATATGCGTCGAGACCGTCACGGTTCGTTCGGGGAGAGACGTCCGTAATACGTCGTCCTCGGCCGACATCGAGATGAAGGCATGGCCGGACGGCAAGTCGTCCGTATACACTTGTTGGAATAAGGGCCGGTCCAGACAGACGCGCTCGGGCAACGTCACGTATAGACTGAACGTGCCCCATTGCGATTGCTTCAACTGACGTCGATATTGCCCGGCAAATCGACGCTCGTCAGCACCGCTCAGCAAGCGATGTGTCGCCTCGAGCGGGATCGCGGCAACGACGACGTCGACGATCTCAAGCCGGCCCCGGCGATCGGTCAATAACCAGCCGTCGGCGACGCGCTCGATTTTCATGATTTGACGACCGAGCAGCGTCGTGCCTCCGCTATGTCGAATCGATCGTTCCAAGGCGTGGGCGAGTGTGTACAATCCACCTTCGACGTAAAATGCCCCTTCATGATAAATCGATAGCGCGACGGTCGCGAGCAAGTGACTCGCCTCGCGTGCCCCCGTCTGTAAACTATCGAGTAAAATGCCATCGATGAACTGCTCGAACGGTGTCCCGCCCAACCGATGACGTCGCAACGTTTCATGTAGCGGACGATATAGTTTTACAAGTGCCGCTACTTGATTCGGCCGAAATCCGCGAAATGCGGTCAGCGCATCGTCAAGCGTCCAGAGCGGTAAAGCCGGCAACCGTTCGAACAGCGGTCGAATTCTATCAAAATCCGTCCATACTTCTTGAAAGAATGACCGGATATCCGACTGCAGTTCCGGAAACTTCGCGCTCAGTTCATCGAGAAACGCTTGGCGCGCTTGATAGTAGACGACCGTTCGATCACTCATATGGACATGCATCACTTCGTCGAGCTTCTCGACTGCGACCGCCTCGTCTAAGTAGTCGAGCACGCGTTGATGGAGTCCGCCTCGTTCGAACCCCATCCCGAGCGTCGCCCCCGCCGGGAAACGGTAGTCCCCGCGGTCAAACTTACCGGCACATCCGCCCCATTCGCGCGATGATTCAAACACGATCACGTCATGTCCCGATCGACTAGCGAGAGCCGCCGTTGTCAACCCGGCAATTCCCCCGCCGATAACCCCAATCTTCATCCCAATCCCCTCCTGAATTCATCATACATCCGGTCGTCCTATTTTTGACGATTGAACGTGCTGCTCGTGACATATTTCAAGTGTCAGGCAGGGTTCTGACAAATTATGGCGAAAAAACTCGATAAAGGACAGGTGAAGCCATATGCAAAGTCGGGTCATCATTTATTTGCTCATCCCTATCTTGATCTTTATCGGGATTCTCATCACACCGCCGTCGGAAGAATCGCAAAAACTCGCGACGATGACGGCCGTCAACATTCAAGAGATGATTCCATATGAACGAGAATACACGGCGCAAGAAGTTTTATTCGAAGCGAATCAAAACGATCATGAGGCCGTGATTGAGGAATGGCGGCTCGAACGCGGGGCCCGAACGACGTACAGTTACGTACTACGGCTACAAGGTTTCGAGACAGTCATCCAAGTTGACGCCGGTGCGGCTAACACCAGGTCTGACGGCTATTACGCGATGCAGGCCCACAGTCCCATTTATGAGGCGGACGAGCCGCTGTCGATCGGCTATCCGCTCGTCCTTTTTGCCTCGGAGCAACGGCTCGTACTGAGTCAGATGGAAGTCCGGGTCATTTACGAAGAAGACGGAGCGTTGAAAAAATGGAACATCACCGCAAAAGAAGACATGAACAAATGAATGAGATTGACGACCTCGTCTGCTTCGTTGACGAGGCGATGTTGCCGTTCGGTGGCAGGTTATTCGCCGGTTTCAGCCGTGGTAAATCAAACGAAAAGTAAGGTGAGACAATGTTCTTTTTACAAATGTCCGGATTTCCGGGCTCAGGCAAATCGACGCTGACCTGTGCCATCGCGCCTCAGCTCAATGCGGTCATCGTCGACCATGACGTGACGAAGACAGCCTTGCTCGAATCAATGGTGGATCATCCGCTTGACCCGGCACTGGCCGGAAAAGTCGCCTATGACATCGATTGGGCACTTGTTGCGTTCAATTTGTCACTAGGCCGGAACGTCATTCTGGACAGCCCTTGCCTGTATGATGTGATGCTTGAACGCGGATTGGCACTCGCCGAAAACCATGGTGCCACTTATCGCTACGTCGAGTGCATCGTCGACGACGTCGATGAAATCAATCGCCGCCTTTCCGAGCGCGAACGCAAGATTAGTCAAATCGAATCCGTTTCCCCGGACGGTTTTCATCGAACTGTCGCAAACCGTAAAAAACCCGACTTTATGCATACGCTTACAATCGATGCAAATCGCCCGATCGAGACCTATTTGACCGACGTCATCAGCTACGTGCAGCAGATTGACGGATGATCCTTGTCATCCAGCTTAAAGCGGACTGGATGATTTTTTTTAGCTTTTCTGTATTTTTATACTTTACAATTAATAATTATACAATTACACTTAGTCTCATATCTTGAAGGAGGAATTCATACATGAAAAAGTGGATCGTTACAGGGGGACTAGTCGCAAGCGCATTATTAGCGGGATGCAGCCAAGAGACAACGGGAGAAGAAAAAAAGACACTCGTCATGGGAACGAGTGCCGATTACTTCCCGTATGAGTTCGTTGATACGGCGAACGGGGATGAGATCGTCGGTTTCGACATCGAGATCGCTGAAACGGTCACAGAGCGTCTCGGCTATGAGTTAAAGATTGAGGACATGGACTTCGGTAGTTTGCTCGGAGCCTTGAACGCCGGACGGATCGACTTTGTCATGGCTGGCATGACGCCGACCGAAGAGCGGAAAGAAAATGCGTCGTTCTCGGACATCTATTTATCGGCAACGAACTTGATCATGACAAAAGATGAATCGCTAAAAGAGATCGAAGCGCTAGCCGGCAAGAAGATCGGCGTCCAAACCGCTTCAATTCAAGAGACTATCGCTCAAGACCAAGCACCTGACGCTGAACTCGTCTCATTGAATAAGATTCCAGAAATCGTTCAAGAGTTGAACACGGGCCGCATCGACGCGATGGTCATCGAAGACACGGTCGCTCAAAAATACTTAGACCAAGACGCAGGTCTTTATACGTTCGCGCTTAAAGAAGACGGCGAAAAAGGATCGGCGGCCGCTTTCAAATTGGAAGACGACTTGCGTGATCAGTTCAACGACGAGCTGAACAAGATGATCGACTCAGGCGAGATCGATAAACTCGCTAAAAAATGGTTCTCGATGGAGCCGACGGAATGAGGCAAGTCGACCTCCCGATCTATCCCGTCACTTATCCGGAAGGACATCGGTTGAATCAAAACGAAAGCCAGTTCCCGGTGCCAAAGCGGTTGCATGAACAGCTGGCAACGATCTCGTTCCATGACCTGCATGAGTATCCGGTCCAACCGATCGATGAACTGTTCACCCGCTACGCGGCCTATGCTGGCGTCGAACCGAACCAGTTGCTCGTCGGCTGTGGCAGTGATGAGATGATTCACGTCGTCACGCAGGCGCTCTTGTCACCAGAAGACGTCGTCTTGTCACCGAGTCCTGACTTCGCGCTCTACCCGATCTTCACGACAATCGCACACGGTCGGCATGTTCAGGCGGACGATTTATCGTATGAGGCGCTCGCCCTGGCGATTCAGCAACATGCACCGAAGCTGTTGCTGTTGTCGAACCCGAACAACCCGACCGGTAAGTTGTGGACGGTCGGTGAGTTGACCGAACTGGCAGGCCTCGTCCCTTATTTGATCGTCGATGAGGCGTATATCGATTTCACGCCTGCATCGAGTATCGTCACGCACTTGAATGAACTGACGAACGTGATCGTCTTACGGACGCTATCAAAGGCGTTCGGCTTAGCCAACGTCCGTCTCGGGTTTATGATCACGACGACCGAACTCGCTCAGTATTTCCGGCAGTTCGTCCCCCCGTTCAATATAAGCGGTGTGAGCGCGAAAATTGCCAACGTCTTTTTGGCTGATGCGACCTATTTGGACGAATCGATCGCTTGGCATCACGACATGCGCGTCAAGTGGTCAGATTTACTCGGGACGATCGGTCAAGTTCAGCCAGCTGAGGCGAATTTTTTATACGTCACACTCGACCAACCCGAAGCGGTTTGGTCCCACTTAGCCGAGCACGGCATCCATACGTCGCGGCAACCGGACGGGATTCGCGTCACGCTCGGGAACGAGCAAGCACTTGCCCTTGCTCGACAAACATTGATGGCTTGGGCGCACGCATCCAAAACAATTTCATAACTAAAACTAAAAACAGGACCCGGGTCCTGTTTTTAATTTGGGTCAATATTTTTTATGCACGACGCATCATTTGTTGACTTTATAATCATTCCCCATCAAAATTCAATTTGCTGTCTGTATATCTAACTTGAACGATATATTTCCAATATTAGACAAGCTCGTTTCCATTGAAACAGAATTGAGGACATCATATGATTTCACGAAATGAACCGGTCGAATCGAGATGGGGACGCAATCGCATCGGAAATCGTTGGTATTGGACGATTTTGACTCGCTTTTGGTTGGCACACGGTTTTTCATGGCTCTGGTTATTGTTTTCTATCTACATCTCTTTACCTTGGTTGACCGATTTGGCTGCACTGACGAATTGGGTGCTCGCCTTGTTCATCATCGGCGGTATCGCTTACGTTCCGGGCTATTTGATGGCGTTCTTGCTCGCGAGTCTCGTCCTCGATCGGCAACCGCCGTTCACAAACGAACATCCGGACGAAGCCGTGACGGTCATGATTGCCGCCTACAACGAACAATCATCTATCTACGAGACGATTCGTTACGTGGCACTGCAAGACTACACGGGCCCGCTCCAAGTTTTCGTCATTGATAACAACTCAAGCGATGCGACATCAGCCGAAGTGATGCGGGCGCAAGAAGATTTCGACTTACAAATCGAGCTATTGCATGAACCGAGAGCCGGCAAGTTCCAAGCGCTCAATTACGGTTTAACGAAAGTGACTACCTCATACATCATCACGCTCGATGCCGATACGTTGATTCATCCGTCCGCGATTCGCTATTTGGTCGCACGGCTCGTGTCGAGTCCAAAAGACGTCTGTGCCGTCGCCGGCAGCATGCTCGTTCGCAATAGCCGCAGTTCGTTTTGGACACGGCTTCAAGAGTGGGATTATTTTCTCGGCATCGCATCGATCAAGCGGCTTCAAGGGCTTTACCAAGGGACACTCGTCGCTCAAGGTGCGTTCAGTTTGTATGAGACCGATGCCGTCAAACGAGTCGGCGGTTGGCCCGACGCGATCGGAGAAGACATCGTTCTCACGTGGCGCCTCCTTGAAATGAAGCGTCGCGTCTATTTCGAACCGCTCGCCGTCGCGTTCACGGACGCACCTGAATCGTTCCGCCACTTTGCGCGTCAACGGTCGCGTTGGGCCCGTGGGATGATCGAGGGATTGCAAGAAGTGAAACCGTGGCGTCAGCCCCAGCTTTATACGAAGTACTTGACCGGGGTCAATTTGATCATGCCGTATCTCGATATCGCCTTCACGTTCTTCTGGATCCCGGGTCTCGTTCTCGCTCTGTTCGGTCATTATTGGATCGTTGGACCGATGACGCTCCTCGTCCTGCCATTGACCGTCCTTAGCTATGGACTGCTCTACTTCTACCAACGCGATTACGTTTTCAAAAACTTGAACTTACGGGTCCGCAAAAACTTCTTCGGATTCATCTTTTTTGTTGTGAGCTATCAATTGTTCATGTCCCCGATTTCCGTTTGGGGTTATGCCCAAGAAACGCTCAACGTAAAACGAGTCTGGAAATGAACAATGACCTTTCCGAACGAGTTCGGAAAGGTCATTTTAAGATTCATGGAATTAGCTTGATCACTCGGGCCGGATTGCCTCCGACGACGGCACGGGCCGGCACGTCTTTCGTCACGACCGCACCTGAGGCGATGACCGCATCGTCCCCAATCGTCACGCCCGGATTGATGATGGCCCCGCCACCGATCCAGACGCGATGTCCGACCGTGACCGGTTTGCCATACTCGAGGCCCGAGATCCGTTCCGTCGGGTCGAGCGGATGTGTTGCTGTATAGATATGGACACCTGGAGCAAGCATACAATCATCTCCGAACCGGATCGGACAGATATCTAAAAACACGCAGTCAAAGTTCGCAAAAAAACGGTCCCCGAGATGAATGTTGTATCCGTAGTCACACTTGAACGTCGGTTCGAGGTAGAACGATGCCCCGGTCGAACCGAACAGTTCGCCGAGTACTTGCTTGCGGACGTCGAGCTCATCGATTCCAGACTGATTGAACCGCTCCGTCAGACGTCGCGCCTGCCGCCGGTCAGCGACGAGTTCCAAATCACCGGCCAGATAAAGTTCACCTTGAATCATCTTTTCTTTTTCTGTCATGTTTTTGCCTCCATTCTATTTTATTATAGAGGAATATTGGCGAGAATAGGGAATAGGAAAATGGACGAATCAGAGGAGGTAATTGACTATGAAACGCATTCTTGATTGCAAAGCGAGTGATTTCTTGACGTTCAACCGTAACGATTTGATTGAGTCGATCCGAAAAGCCGAAGGCCGGACCGTGCTCGCCGAAGTCATTCCGACCGTGCAGCCGCTCTATCCTGAAGTGACGAACGCCGAGCTCGCCCGGGCTTTCGGTGCCGACATGATCTTGCTCAACATGCTTGACGTGTTCCATCCGTACATAAAGGGGCTTGAAAGCCACGCCCTATTCGGCGACATCCCGGGTGAGACGATGTCCGACAATCCGATCACGGAATTAAAACGGCTGATCGGACTGCCGGTCGGTGTCAATCTCGAGCCTGTCGACTTCAGCGAGAAGTCCTCGGACATGTTCGACGTGAAACAAGGCCGACTGGCGACGCAGGAAGCGTTCGCCCGCGCTTCCGAACTCGGAATCGACTTCGTCTGTTTGACCGGTAATCCGAACACCGGTGTCACGAATGAGGCTATCGAAAAGGCGATCATCACGGCCCGATCTGAATTTGCCGGCGTCATCATTGCCGGGAAGATGCATCAAGCGGGTGTCGGTAACGTGATCGACCGTGATGCGTACGTCCGCTTTGCCGAAGCTGGTGCCGACATCATCTTGATTCCCGCGCCAGGAACCGTCCCAGGTGTCCGTGAAGATGAGTTCTATCACGTGACGCAAGAAATCCAAGCACTGAACAAGCTCGTCTTGGCCGCCATCGGAACGTCACAAGAAGGCGCCGACGAAGGGACGATCCGCGACATCGCCTTATCATCAAAACGCGGCGGTACCGACATCTTCCATATCGGCGACGCCGGTCTGTCCGGAATCGCCACACCTGAGAATATTCAGGCGTTGTCAATCGCCATCCGTGGACGCCGTCATACGTACATTCGTATGGCTGCTTCCGTCAATCGTTAACCAGAAAGGGAAGGAAGCCGCGGCTTCCTTCCCTTTGTCTGTCACCATTCCGTGACGTCGCGGCGCGGTTTCGCCGGTGTCGTCGTCCCATGCCGTTCGGCGAGCAACGTCTCGACGTCATGTAAGGAGACGCCTTTGGCTGCGAGCAAGACGAGCAAGTGGTACAACAAATCAGCCGTCTCTTCGACCAAGTCTTCATCGTTCAATGCCGCAATGACGACCTCGAACGACTCTTCCCCAAACTTTTTCGCGATTTTGTCTAACCCTTCATCAAACAAGTACGACGTATAAGAACCTTCTTTCGGCTCTGTCTTTCGTTCTTGAATCAGTTTTTCGAGTTCGTGGATCATGTGTTCACCTCCGTAAAAAAGCAACTGCGATTTCCGGTATGGCACGTCGGTCCGTTCGCATGGACGCGGACTAACAGCGCGTCTTGATCGCAATCGACATGGATGCTCTCAAGGTCGAGCGTGTTGCCGCTCGATTCACCTTTCATCCAAAGCCGCCCTTTCGAACGTGACCAGAACGTGACGATATTCGTCTCAATCGTCTTCTGAATCGCCTCATCGTTCATATAACCTAGCATGAGCACGGCGTTATCTTCCGTCGAAACGATAATCGCCGGGATTAGTCCGTTTGCGTCGTAACGAACCGCATCGGCAAGTTGTTCGCGCTGCATACGTGCTTCACCTCTTCTACTGTCGTTTTTCGGTCGTGCAAGATCGAAGCGAGTAAGGCGGCGTCGACTGTTTCAAGTGCCTCGACGACGTGTTCAGCGTTCCCGGCCCCGCCTGAGGCGATGATCGGGATATCGACCGCTGCCCGTAGCAATTCGAGAATTTTTAAATCATAGCCACTCTGTTTCCCGTCTTGGTTCATCGACGTGACGAGCAGCTCCCCGGCCCCGAGTTCAGCGACGCGCTTGGCCCAATCGACTGCCGTCAGCTCGGTCCGGTGTTTCCCGCCGTACGTGTATACGTAATAGTCACCTTCTTCGAAACGGACGTCGATGGCGACGACGATACACTGGGAACCGAAACGTTCGGCTGCCCGCTTGATCAAGTCAGGTGACTCGACGGCGAGCGTGTTGAGCGACACTTTGTCGGCTCCTGCTTTGAGCAGGGACGAGATGTCTTCAAGTGAACGGATGCCGCCCCCGACCGTGAGCGGGATGAACACTTTTCGGGCGACGGCACTGACGACGTCAAGCATCGTCTGTCTTCGTTCCGTGCTTGCCGTAATGTCTAGAAAGACAAGTTCATCCGCACCTGAGGCGTCATAGTACTTGGCAATCTCGACAGGGTCACCGATGTCACGCAGTTCGACAAACTCGATGCCTTTGACGACACGTCCGTCTTTCACGTCTAAACATGGGATGATTCTACGCTTTAGCATGTCGCGCCTCCCATTCGATCAAGTCGTCAAGACTGACTTTGCCAGACAAAAGCGCTTTCCCGACGACCGCCTCATCAATTCCGGCCTCACTCAGTGCCTTGACGTCGGCTTCGGTCGTGACACCGCCCGAGGCGATGAGCGTGACCGAGACAGCTGCCCGGAGCGCCTTCATGCGCTCTAAGTTCGGTCCGTTCAGTTTCCCGTCCGAACCGATGTCCGTGTAAAGAATCGTCTCGACCCCGCGGCTGGCGAGATCGATGGCCACATCGATGTCTTTTAGTTCGGTCGCGTCTTGCCAGCCGTTGATGGCGACGATGCCGTCATAGGCGTCAAGGGCGACGGCGACACGACTCCCGTACTTGGCGAGTGCCCGGTCCAGGAAATCAGGATCGGTGAACGCCTTCGTACCGAGCAGGACACGGTCCACACCAGTAGCCATGACAGCATCAAGCGCTGCTTCGGAGCGAATCCCTCCGCCCGTCTGGACGAAAAAGCCGCACGATTTGGCGAAACGGACGACATCGAGATGCTTCGGCTCACCAGCTTTCGCTCCTTCTAAATCGATCAAGTGGAGCATCTGGACGCGCCCGGTCCATTCTTTTAACTTCTCATACGGGTCGCCGTATTGCTCTTCCGTGTTGAAATCTCCTTCAGTCAGGCGGACA
Organism: Exiguobacterium sp. s142; assembly: GCF_018618455.1. Lineage (NCBI taxonomy): Bacteria > Bacillati > Bacillota > Bacilli > Caryophanales > Exiguobacterium > Exiguobacterium sp. s142. Next base: position 225,685 of record NZ_JACSMB010000001.1, read on the forward strand.
ATCTTGCCGCCGATTAAGTCAATTGCCGGTAGCAGTTTCACGTTCGACCGCCTCCTTCCATTCTTTTAATAAGCTGAGTCCGAACGCGCCGCTCTTCTCCGGGTGAAATTGCATCCCGGTCACGAGACCTGATCGGACGATGGCCGGTACGCGCTCTCCCATATAGTCAGCTGAGGCGACGATATTGTCGTCAGCGGTCACGACGTGATACGAGTGGACGAAATAGACGTCCTCGTCGCGTAAAATCGAGTTCCAACCGACGTGAGGCAACCGTTTGGCCCGCATCCGTTCGACCCGTCCTTCAATCAAACCAAGTCCTGGCGTCGGCATGCCTTCCGTGCTCGACTCGAATAACAGTTGCATCCCGAGACAAATCCCAAGCAACGGCTTCTCTGTCGCCACTCGCTTGAGCAACGTAATGAGTCCCGTGTCCTCAAGCGACTGCATCGCTTGCGGGAACGCACCGACGCCAGGCAAGAGGATGGCGTCGGCCGCTTCGATTTCAGCCGGATCGTTCGTGATCGTGACGTAACAACCGATCGCTTGAAGCGCCCGTTCGACGTTGAAGACGTTTCCCATGCCGTAGTCAATCACCGCGACGTTCATCCTTCGATCCGTCCTTTCGTCGAAGGGAGGCGGTCGAGCCCGTCTTTCCCGATCGCTTCTGCGAGGGCGCGGCCGAACGCTTTGAACAGCCCTTCGATCATATGGTGCGAGTTCGAGCCGTATAACACGTCAAGATGGAGCGTCAACCGCGCGTTCATCGCGACGGCGCGGAAGAACTCTTCCGCGAGTTCCGTGTCGAAGTCACCGAGCTTCGGATTGTTGATTTCAGCTCGGTAGACGAGGAACGGGCGTCCCGAGACGTCGATGACGGCCCGGGCGAGTGTCTCGTCCATCGGCAAGTAGCTCGTCCCGTAGCGACGGATCCCGACTTTGTCCCCGAGCGCTTCTAAGATCATCTGCCCGAGGGCGATGCCGACGTCTTCGACCGTGTGGTGCGCATCGACCCATGTGTCCCCTTCGACTTGCACCGTTAAGTCGATGCGGCTATGGAAGGCGAACAGTGTCAACATATGGTCGAAAAAGCCGACGCCTGTCTTAATGTCACTTTGACCTGTACCGTCTAAATCGAGGCGAAGCTCGATGTTCGTTTCTTTCGTCTCACGTTTAATTTCAGCTGTTCTCAAAAGAAGTCACCTCTTCTAACATTTGTTTGATGAATCGATACGCCTCGTCCGTCCCCGCACTGACGCGCAGTCCGGTCGGAAACGCACGGACGTGGACACCGTAAGCGAGGAACCGCTCGGCCCACAGCTCACTATTGGGCGTCTCGACGTATAGGAAGTTGGCCCGGCTCGGCAAGACGTTGCCGATTGGCACGAGCAGTCGTTCGAGCTTTTGACGTTGCCCATTATGGAAGGCGACGGACTGAGCGATATAATCCGGGTCGTCAAGGACGACGGTCGCAACAGCCGCGCTCAATCCACTGACGTTGAACGGCGAGCGGAACCGGTCGATCTTCTCGATCAAATCGGGATGGGCGATCATGAAGCCGATCCGTAAGTTCGCGAGTCCGAACGCTTTCGATAACGTCCGCAAAATGATGACGTTCGGGTAATCCGCGAGTCGCGACTTGAAGGAATCACTCATCGTGAAGTCGATATACGCCTCGTCGACGACGAGGTACGGAACTTGTTTCGCAATCATTTCTAATTGGTCGAGCGTCCACATCTTCCCGGTCGGATTGTTCGGGTTCGACACGAGCACAAGTTTCGGTTCGTTCGCTTCAATCAATCGAAGCAATGAATCGATCGTGAGGCCGTCTGCCTCAGGTTGGAAGAACTGGCCCCGGGCGATGTGCGCGTAAATGCCGTACATCGAAAAGTCGGGTGCCGGTGCCAAGACGACGTCTTCTGTGTCGAGAATGGCTTGACAAAGTATGGCGAGCAGCTCATCGCTGCCGCTCCCGACCATCAATTGGTCAGGTTGTACACCCGCATAAGTCGCATAGCTAGTTTTAAGGGCCGTCAGCTCATCGACCGGATAACGGCTGAGTGAGCGGAGCGTCACGAGCTGAATCGCTCGTTGCAAGCGCTCCGGCAGCTCGAATTGACTCTCGTTTTGATTTAGCGCGTATCCGCTCACCGCATGTGGGACATAGCGCGGGATCGCTGTATAGTTACGTCTCATACGTCCTCCAATCGGACCGCCATCGCTCGGGCGTGTCCTTCAAGCTGTTCTTGTCTCGCGATTCGGATCGCGGCGCGTGTGACCGCTTCGTCGATCGCTGTCATCTCGAGAAACGTCTGTCTGCGGTAAAAATCATCGACCGACAGTCCGCTCGAGAAGCGGGCCGTCCCGCTCGTCGGCAAGACGTGGTTCGGTCCGGCAATATAGTCACCGAACGCCTCGGCCGCCTCATGGCCGAGGAAGAACGAGCCGCCGTGGCGAATCTGTGCCATATAATCGGCTGGATCTGTCACCGCAAGTTGCACGTGTTCGGCCGCCATATCGTTCGCGTAGCGAATTGCTTCTGCTTTCGTTTTGACGAGGACGCCTCCGCGCTTGAGCGCTTCGACCGCGATGTCGCGACGTGGCAGATCGAGCAGTTGCTTGTCCAGCTCAGACCGAATCGCTTCGGCCTGTTCACTTGTCGTCACGAGGGCGAGTGCTGTCGCTTCGACGTCATGCTCGGCTTGCGCGAGCAGGTCGGCTGCGACCCATCTAGGATTGGCCGTTTCGTCGGCGATGATCAACACCTCGGACGGACCGGCGACGGAATCGATCCCGACGAAATGCGAGACGAGTGACTTCGCGGTCGCCACATAAGCGTTGCCCGGCCCGACGATCTTATCGACGGCCGAAATCGTCTCGGTGCCGAACGCGAGTGCGGCGACGGCTTGGGCACCACCGACGAGATAACATTCGTCGGCACCGGCAATCTTCGCGGCAATCAACAGCGATAAGTCGATCCCGCCTTGTTTCGGTGGCGTCACCATGACGACCCGCTTCACTCCGGCCACTTTCGCTGGGATGATGTTCATCAACACACTCGACGGGTAGACCGCCGTCCCGCCAGGCACATAGACGCCGACCGAATCGAGCGGCATGAACCGACGACCGAGCCGGAACATCTCATCTTCGAAGACGTCGTCTTGACGCTGTTGCCGCGCATGAAACGTACGGATCCGTTCGGCCGCGAGCGTTAGCGCCTCGGTCAATTCCCGATACGCCTCCGGCGGTTCAAACGTCTCAAGGTCGACCGTTTCAATCACATCGACCCCGTCAAATTGCGTCGTCCATTCGAGGAGCGCCGCGTCACCTCTCGCCTCAACCGATTCTAAAATCGGTTTGACGGCTTCTGCCCACTGTTCTCGGCGCGTGCGATTCGTTTGTCCGTTCATCTGTCTGCCTCCTTGCTTAACCGGCGAATCCACGCTTTCAATTCGTCCGGGTCGTTCGCGAGCGCTGTCTCGCTCGTGATGAATTTCGCGTTAACCGTGAAAATCGTCTCATATTCTTCTAAATCGTTCGCGCGAAGCGTCGCCCCCGTCTCGACGATATCGACGATGCAGTCGGCGAGACCGGTCAACGGCGCGAGTTCGACCGAACCGTTCAAAGCGATCACTTCGACGTTTTGACGTTTCGAGGCAAAGTGCGAGATGGCGATATTCGGATACTTGCTGGCAACTTTCAGCTTCTTCGTACCGTTTCTCCGTTCTTTCGGACCACATACCGCCATACGACAACGGCCGAATGGTAAATCGACGACTTCGAGGACGCCTGGTGTCTTCTCGCGTAAAATGTCACCGCCGACGACTCCGACGTCCGCTGCGCCATGCATAACGTATTTATAGACGTCATCGCCTTTGACGAAGATGAATTCATGACCGTCTACTTCGACGGTCAACTCACGGCCCCGCTTTTCCGGCCAAACGGTGAGACCGACTTGTTCAAAATACTCACGGGCCGCTGTTTCGATGCGCCCTTTCGCGATTGCGACTTTCATTTGATCACCTCACCTAACTGTTCTAAGTCGAGCGATAGTCCGAAGGCACGTCGCGACTGTCCGAAATGCCCGTATAACGAGTCGTAACGGCCACCTGAGAGGACGCGTCTGCCGTCGATGCTGCCGGTCACGGTCAAACCTGAATAATAATCAAAGTCGCCGGTCTGTCCAAAGTCGTACGAGACGTTCAATCCGATCGCACGTAGATGTTCGACCGCATGCTCCACTTCGTCGATGGCCGGTTTTAAGCCCGGTTCCGCGAGGTCGCGTAACTCTGCTAGCGCCGAGTCACCGATCAAGAACGGCAGCTTGGCAATCAACGGGTATTGATACGATTCCGCGAGGTCGCGAAGTGACTCCAAATTACGGAGTGCTAAGTATTGACGCAACGTCCGTTCCGGGATACCGGCCTCGTTCGCCACTAACGCGATCAATGCAGCAGATCCGACTTGGATGCGTAAACTTCCTTTCGGCAGGACCCGTTCCGTCATACTAAGGAACGATTCGATCAACTCCATATCTTTTGAATCCCCATCGATCCATTCAAGACCGAGTTGCTGACGTTCATGCGGTTGTCCCGAATGCTTCGGCGTGCGTCGATAGACGGCACCGGCGTAAGCGACGCGCATCGGTTCATGTCCGTCGGCGAGCTTCCTTGCGATCTGGAGCGTGTAGTCCGGTCGCATGACGAGCAACTCCCCATCGTTGCCGAACAAGCGATAATACGCCGACTCATCGAAGAGTGCGAGATCTTGATAATGGGAATAGTATTCAACGAGCGGCGGCTCGATCACACTATAGCCGTCCCCCTCGGCCCGCTCTAAAAATGATTTTATCCATTGCTTCGGACGCAGCACGTCCTCACCTTGCAACTCATGCCATCCTTCTGGGATGGATCCTTTTTTATTGAACCAAATCATCAGTATCACCCTTTACCTTATTATCACTTTACCAAACTAAAGTAGTGTGTTAAATTTATCAAATCAAGCCAATGCTGTCAACCGGCGAACTCGAAAGGAACGATGTTTGATGATTGATTATACCCATGATGGCCACGTCCATACCCCATTTTGTCCGCACGGATCGACCGATTCACTCAACGCGTACGTCGAACAAGCACTTGCTCAAGGCGTTCGGACGCTGACGTTCACCGAGCACGCCCCGTTGCCGGCACGTTTCATTGATCCGACGCCAGATCAAGACTCGGCGATGGCGCTCGACTTATTGCCCCGTTATATAGAAGAGGTCGGGCAGTTGAAACGAGATTACGCCGAAAGACTCGAGATCCGGATCGGTCTCGAGATCGATTATTTGCCGGGATATGTCGATGAGACGCTCGCCTTGCTCGAGCCCTATCGCTCATACCTCGACGAGACGATCTTGTCTCAACACTTTCTACAAGTCGAAGGCGAGCTCCTGCCCGTCGACTTCTCACCGGAGACGTTTGATGCGCTCGTCAGCCGGATCGGGTCGTTCGAAGAAGTGCTACACCGGTATTACGAAGCGCTCGAGACCGGGTTACAGTTCCCGTGGGAGCGACTGAACGTCGCGCGCATCGGGCATATCGATTTACCGATTAAATATCAGACGAACTACTCATGGGACCGTGCGAACGTCAAAGATGCCGAGTCGCGACTGTTGCGTACAATCGCCTCACGCGGGTTCGGACTAGACTTCAACACCGCCGGTCTCCGTAAAGCCGCCTGCGGACAGCCATACGCCATGGCCGTCGCCGCTGAAGCGACCCGGCTCGGCATCCCACTCGTGCTCGGTTCGGACGCCCATATCGCGGCAGATGTCGGTGCCGACTTTAAAAATATGCAAAAAAAAGCCACGTTCCTATGAACGTGGCTCCTTAACAGCGATCTAGCTATCTAGATCCCCATGTTTGGTTTGTCGACAACGATATGGCGTTCCATTTCTTCATCTATTATCCATATTACCACACTCGTCACGAGTTGCAAGACAAACTTAAAAAGGATGACCCGAAAGTCATCCTAACGTTTAAACTGCGATTTCGGCATACATGTCTTTTAACTGTTTCGTCGCGGCTTCATCCATTTGAAGGGCGACGAGCTCGACGAAGCGCAGGGCTGGATCGGTATCACCTGACAAGGCGACGATTTCAGCAGCCGCACCGTCAAGTGCGAGTAGAATTCCTGAAACACCTAGCGTCGGGTAGTAACGGAGCAACGCCCGAACATGCTTCATCTCGGAGACGTCATTCCCATTAATTTTAAGTGATTTTACAGCCAGCTCTTTGTGCGTGCCAATTGCAAATTTATCTTCCCATACCTCTTCAAGTGTGATCAACGCTTCCACATCATAGGCACCATCTGTGAAACGAACTAGTTTTTCCATGTGACATATCCCCTCTCGTTTATCTACTCTTATTATAAAAAAGATTCGGCGGAATAGTTTGTGAAATATTGAACATTATGTGTAAACTTTGTCTCACTTCATGATTTGATAAAAAAAGGCCCCTCCGAGGAGGGGAAAATAATGGAAGAGTAAAACACCATTGGCAGTACATTAATAATATAACATCGAATGTAAACGTTTACAATGTGTTTTTGAAACTTTTTTCAAGCGGCATATGTAAGACGTCAATCCCGCTTTCCCGCATCAAATCAAGGCCATCCCCGTGCTCATAACCGACAGCGTACACGACTCGGGCCACGCGCGCCGCGATGAGCGCGAGCGAGCAAGAATGGCATGGTGAATGGGTCACATAAGCCGTAGCACCGAACGCGTTCGTCGAATCAGCGGCCAATTTCCCGATCGCATTGATCTCGGCATGGATCTCATGTTGTTTTGACCAATTGTGATGTTCGAACGGGTCGCTACATTTAACAAATGTCACACCTTGCTCGATGATGCGCACAGACGGCTCGGTCAAGTCGACCGTATCATCCGTCACATATTCAGCTCGTTGGTAAAATCCGTCTTCCCGTTTTAGAAAGATTTCATTACAGTTCGTATGTCCCGGCGGTGTCCCATTCAATCCGATCGAGATCGGTTTCTCATCTTTGACGATGACACAGGCGACACTCTTCGAGGCACATTTCGAGTGCCGTTCCGCCATCATATCGGCGAACTGCAACCACGTCTCGTCCCACAATCGTTGTTTCTCCATCCTGATCCTCCTCATGGAAAAAGAAAGTCTGAATGCTCAGACTTTCTTTTTAGTATCCAGTCTCTTTTGGCAACTCTTTATTCTTTGAGGCAATTTCGATGACTTTTTCTTTCAGTTCGTGCTCCATCCGATCGAGCTCACGTTCAGCCTCACGACGCTTCTGCTTGCCTTCCTGTTGGATACGCAGCGTTTCGTCGAGCGTTGACAATAGATTCTCGTGCGCGACTTTGAGCGATTCGACCGAAACGATCCCTTTTTCGTTCTCGGTTGCGATCTCGATCGACGAGTCTTTTAACATTTTCGAGTTTTGTTCGAGCAGTTGGTTCGTCGTCTTCGTGACGTCTTGCTGCATCCGGAGTGCCGTTTTCTGGCGCGTCAAGCTGAGAGCGAGGACGACTTGGTTTTTCCAAAGCGGTATCGTGTTGACGACAGCCGACTCGATTTTCTCGGCTAAGATTTGGTTATTTTGTTGGATGACACGGATTTGTGGTGCCATCTGCAGACTGATCGTCCGACTCAACTTCAAATCATGCAACTTCTTCTCGAACCGGTCTGTCAGTTGAATCATATCGTTTAGCTGTTGCAGCTTCACTTGATCTCTCGTCGTTTCGACTTCTTGACGGAGCGGCGTGATCTCGTGATCGCGAACGTGGTCGAGCTTCGTCTCACCGGCTGCGATATAGACGTTCAATTCTTCGAAGTAGCGCTTGTTCTTGTCATACATTTGATCGAGCATCGTAATGTCCTTCATCAGACCGAACTTGGCTCGGTCGAGATTGTGAATGACTTCTTCCAAATAGACGTTCATTTTTTCAAATTGAAGCTTATAATTTTCAGCTTTCTTTTTCGCTCGTCCGATGAGCGGCAAGTTGTCCATAAAACTCTTCTTCTCCGGTTGAAGCATATCCGGGTCCATCTTCCGAACGTTTTGCATCAAATCGGACAGTAACTTACCTGCGTCACCACCGTCTTTCATGCGGACCTCGGTCAAGATCTGGTCAGAGAATTGAGATAGTTCCCGTTGGACGTTCGATCCGAATAACATGACGGAGTCTGTTTTTTTAATATCGATCGACTCGGCGATCCGGGTGATTCGTTCCCGGTGTTGTTGCGGCACGTCGGCTTTCGGTTGGATGGCCGGCACCTCATGTTTTTCTGTCATCGCGGACCAATCCACAGACGGGTCAGAGATTTCCTCTGTCTCGGTCTTTGTTTTTGTCTGTGAAGTGAGCTCTTCTTCTGGCCATGACTGCCAGTTCGTTTCATTCGATGAAGTCATGTTTTTTTCTCCCTTCCGGTTGATCTGCCAATACCCGTTCCATCATGATCAATTCGCGTTCGAAGTCGACAGCGTCGTCTTCGAGCAGACGGCTCCGTTGCTCTTTGAACTTATCGACGATAAGCCGCATATTGGTGATCAGTTGCTCTCGTGTCTCTTCTTGAATGACGACACGTTTTCCTTCTAGTTCTTTAAATTTCAAGACGACGGACACGAGCGAGTCCAAATAAAACGTGAACAGATCTCTGACGTGCTTCGCGTCTTGAGGGTTCTCGAACAATTCGGCAAACAGTTCGTGGGCCTCTCTCGAGACCGCCTTCATTTCACGACGAACTTCGACATCTTTTATTTCAGGCAAGATACGATCGATCTGCTGGAGTTTCTCGTACCCTTGCTCGATCGTCCGTTGTAAAAATTGTAGTTCCAAGTCGTCTGTCGCTTCGAACTGACGGACCGGTGCCACATCTTCCATCGGCTTAAGGATGCGAGAACCGACGAACGGTTCTTCTTCATCGAGCAGCAGTTTTTTCTTCGCCCGTTTCGCTACCGGTGCGGGTGCCCGCTTACGCCGTTTGTTACTCGACCACACCTCGTTCAATACGAGCGCCCCGACGATGATAAACAGCCAGGAGAAATCAAACACACTTATGGCAAAATACAGGATCGCCCCAGTCAGGGCCCATTTCATCCATGTCTTCATCCTTGTCACCTCGTCTCATGATACTTCTATTGTACCTTACGTGAACCGTCAACAAAAGTTTCGTCATCTTTATAAGCTTAGCATAATGACGACGTTCACTCTCTCGGTCGCAAGTACGAAAAAAAGCAAGGGGAAGTTCCCCTTGCTTAGCTGATTACCCATGTCGAGACCATAACGATTGCGACCGTCACCGGGATGACGTAACGAATGAGGAAACGCCATACCGGATACAGTTTAGCGCCTGTCCCGGACGTTTTAATCTCGTCTTGCAAAATACGCTCATCGACGACATGTCCGACAAAGATCGACGTGAGTAACGCACCTGTCGGCATGAGGATGTAACTGACGACATAGTCCATCGAGTCAAAGAACGTACGGCCGTTCAAGAACTGCAACTCACTCATCAGTCCGAACGATAAGGCCGAGGGGATCCCGACAGCGAACACGATGGCCGCCGAGAGGAGTGTGACGTTACGCTTCGACATCGTTTGTTTCTTCTCGTTCAATTTATCCGTCACACCGGCGACGACGACTTCGAGCATCGCGATCGAAGACGTAATCGAGGCGAACGTGAACAATAAGAAGAACAATACCATGAAGAAGCCGCCGAGTGGGACTTGGTTAAATACGGCCGGCAACACGACGAACAGGAGCGCCGGGCCTTCTGCCGGATCGAGCCCCGAGGCGAAGACGGCCGGGAAGATGGCGAGCCCCGCTAAAATTGAAACGGTGACGTTCAACAAGACGATCATATTTGCCGAGCGGTTAAGCGTCCCTTTCGTTTGAATGTACGAGGCGTATGTGAGCATCGCCGCCACCCCGAGCGACAGCGAGAAGAACGCTTGCCCGAGCGCGAACAAGACCGACTCGCCGGTCAGTGCCGAGAAGTCAGGCTGCAAGAAGAAACGGACCCCTTCCATGGCACCGTCAAGTGTCAACGAGCGGATGACGAGCACGATGAAACTGACGAACAGGAGCGGCATTAAAATCTTGCTCATCCGCTCGATTCCGCCTTCTACCCCTTTCAAGACGATGAGTAGCGTGATCAATAAGAACAAAAATTGTCCGAAGACGGCAATCCCAGGAGATGCGACGACGTCCGCGAACACGGTCCCGAACTCGTCAGGTGACCGGCCGCTGAGCGTCCCGCTCAAGCCGAGCCCGACGTAGATCAACACCCATCCACCGATGACACTGTAGAATGATAGCAGTAAGAAGCAAGCGATTACGCCGAGGTAACCGACCAATGTCCAACGGCGATGGCCAAGTTTTTTAAAGGCAAGGAGCGCCGTCTTTTGCGTCGAACGCCCGACGATGAACTCACCAATGAGAAGCGGCAGACCGAGTAAGAATGTGAATGCTAAAAACATGAGTAAAAAGGCGCCGCCCCCACTTGTTCCCGTGACATATGGAAATTTCCAGATGGCACCGAGACCGATTGCGGACCCTGCGGCCGCTAAAATGAATCCAATTTTTGAGGCGAACGAATTTTGCGCCATTACTATCCCTACTTCCTAATTTCATTTCATTTTCATAATAATAGTGAAATACTAACACGGTTCAGAAACGAGAACAACAAAAAACAGAGAAAAGTCTGAATTCTTTCCTCTGCCTTCGTAAACGATTATGGGACGAGAAATGTCAGCTCATTCGGCAACACTTCAATCTGTAAATGATCCGTCTCAAAGTGTTCACCGTCCACATCGATGACTTGTGGCTCACGTAAAAACACATCAAGTTGCTCCATTTGGAGATGGACCCATTCTGGCGACGATTGTTCGAGTCCGAGCTGTTGCGTCAATAGCTGACGAATCATCGGGAAGCCGATGGCCGAGCTATGGACGACTTCGACGAGACCGTCCGTGAACGATTGCGTCGCGAGCTTCGTCGGGACCGTGCCGAGATAGGCACCGTTGCCGACGTATAGAAAACTGACGGCCCCATCGTGGATGACCTCGCCCGCCCGCTCGATACGGACCTTGAACGGATCGAGTTCGCGGAACTGACGGATCGTCGCTAAAAAGTATCCGATCGAGCCGAGCGTTTCTTTTTGGAGCGGATCGATCTGTCGGGAAGCGTCCGCGATCAATCCGACCCCGACAAAGTTGAGACCGAACCGATCGTTGACACGCATCACATCGACCGATTGCTGCTCGCTCATTTTAAACAGGCGAGCCGCCTCAATCGGTTCGACAGGCAGATCAATCGCCCTCGCGAAGTCGTTGCACGTCCCCGCCGGTACGAGACCGACGCTCGGACGTTCGTCACGAGGCAACGCCATCAATCCGTTGACGACTTCATGAAGCGTCCCATCCCCACCGATGACGATCAAATGATCGAACCCACTGCTCGTTCGAGCAAGGTGCGCTGCATCCCCTTCAGCTAGCGTCTTTCGGATGAGAATCTCTTGATACATCGACTCGATTGTCCCGACCACTTCGCCGAGCATCGTCTCGCTCGCACCCGACTTCGGGTTCGAAATGATCATCGCCTTCATAATAGACCCGCTTGTTCCAAGAAGTCTTCGGCCACGTCGTAGGCCCGTTCTTTCCCGTAAGCGACCCGACGGTTCAATTCAGACATCTCTTCGTCAGTGATGAGTCCGCCCAACTGGTTGAGCGCGTCCTCGATTTCCGGATGTTCTTCAAGCGTTTCTGCTTTCAAGAGTGGAGCACCTTGATAAGGCGGGAAGAACTGTTGATCGTCTTCTAACACGAGCAGGTCGTTTTCGGCGATATCCGGGTCGGTCGCATACGCATCAACAAGATTGACGTCGCCCCGTGCGATGGCGCGGTAACGAAGTTTCTGCTCCATCGAAACGACAGAAGGGAAATCAAGTCCGTACGCTTGCTGAAGTCCTGGATATCCGTCTTCACGGTCCGTGAACTCGAGCGTGAACCCGGCCTGGATGTCATTTTGCACGCTACGTAAATCAGAAATCGTCGTGACGCCTTCAGTTTCCGCATAGTCACGCGGGATCGCGATGGCGTACGTGTTATTGAACTGCATCGGTTCAAGTAAAGCGAAGCCGTCGTCTGCTAGCGCATCCCGTGCTTGTTCGTACACTTCACGGGCATCGTTTGAATTCGGTGTTTCTTTCACTAAACTCGCGAGTACCGTCCCGGTGAATTCAGGATAAATATCGACATCACCGGATTTTAACGCTCCCCATACGAACGTCGTCTCTCCGAAGTTCGGACGGACCGATACGGTCAGATCCGTCTCTTCTTCGATCAACAGTTTGTACATGTTCATCAAGATCTCCGGCTCGGGACCGAGCTTCCCGGCGACGACGAGGTCGGTCTGTTGGGTGCGTCCCAATGCGAGCGGTGCTGCGATAATTAACGCCAAGACGGTCGATACGGCGATCAGCTTCGTCTTGTTGCGGGTCGCCGTCGCACCTTCCATTTGACGGAGCAAGAAGTCGAACAGTAATGCGAGAATGGCTGCTGGAATCGCTCCGAGCAAAATCAAATAGTTGTCGTTTCGGTTAATTCCAAGCAGGATCAACGTCCCGAGTCCGCCTGCTCCGACGAGTGCCGCCAGCGTGGCTGTACCGACAATTAACACCATCGCCGTTCGAATCCCGGCCATGATGACCGGTAGTGCGAGCGGTAGTTCGACTCTCATCAAACTTTGGTTCGGTTTCATGCCGCAACCTTGCGCGGCTTCGATCAGTGACTTATCGACTTCGTTCAACCCTGTGAACGTATTGCGAAGGATTGGCAACAACGCGTACAGAACGAGCGCAATCGTGGCAGGAAGTGCACCGATCCCAACGAGCGGAATCATAAGACCGAGTAGAGCCAAAGAAGGAATCGTTTGGATGATGGCGGTGAAGCCGATTGCCGTTTCAGCCACTTTTTTACGCCGCGTCAGCCAGATACCTAGCGGGACCGCAATCAACACCGCAATCAAAAGGGAGACGACAGAAAGTTGTAAATGCTCGATTAGCGCTTCGACCAATTCCCCGCGTCGGTTTTGGAACGTTTCAAGCATCTACCTCACCTCTTCCGTGTTGTGTAAAGTCGAGCACGAACGGATCATCACTCGCTCGAATCTCGTCAGGCGTGCCGACGATGACCAGTTTCCCGTCACGCATGAGAGCGATCCGGTCCCCGAGTTTCATCGCCTCCTCAATGTCATGAGTGACGAACAGAATCGTCTTCCCTAACTCATCGTTCAACCGTTTGATGTCATCTTGGAGCTGGGCCCGACTGATCGGATCGAGCGCCGAGAACGGTTCATCCATTAAAATGACTTCCGGGTCGGCCGCGAGCGCTCGCAGGACGCCGACTCGTTGTTGTTGACCACCCGACAGTTCAGGCGGTTTTTTAGAACGGAGGACAGGGTCGAGACCGGCGATTTTCATCAGTTCGGTCACACGGTCTTTCGTCTTCGTCTTCGGCCATTTCAATAGGTCCGGAACGACGGCGATGTTCTCTTCGACCGTCAAATGCGGGAACAATGCGATTTGTTGGAGCACATAGCCGATGTTGCGTCGCAGTTCATAAATATCGAACTGATAGATTTCGCGCTCATCAATCAGGATTTTCCCGTCAGTGTGGTCAATCAGACGATTCACCATCTTCATCGTCGTCGTCTTGCCACAACCTGATGGCCCAATCAATACGAAAATCTCTCCTTTTCGTACCGTCAAACTCAAGTTTTCGACGGCCAATGTCCCATCATCATAACGCTTGGAAACATTTTGAAATTCAATCAACACAATCCCTCCTCGGCTTTTCACGTTATATGAAAGTCAAATATTAGTTTGCCCGTTTCCAACGATTGTTAAACAACAAAAGGTTCTCCCGCGGGAGAACCTTTTCGTTATGGAAGTGTGATGGTAACGTGGCGACGACCCCAATTGATCGCCTCGCTCTTCGTATCGACGAGTAGATCGACGATGTTGCCTTTAATGCGTCCCCCTGTATCGAGAGCGATCGCTTGACCGATCCCTTCGATCTGTACGACCGTACCGAGCGGGATGACGCCCGGATCGACGGCGATGATGCGCATGCCGTTATAAAAAATCGAATCCGTCACGTCGTGTCCCGTCGCCGTCAACACCCGGCCCCCGTATGAGCCATTGTCTGCCGCATCATTCGTGTAAGCTGTCGACTCGGCTTGAATGACGCGCCCGCTGCTTGTCGAGACAGGTGTCGCCACAGCGTTTGTCGTGGCTTGCTCTGCTTTCGCTTGCTTTGCCGTCGCTTCTGCCTGGCGTTTCGCTGCTTCTGCAAGCCGCGCTTCCTCAGCCGCGATTCGCTTGGCTTCCGCCAACCGTTTCGCTTCCCGCTCTGCCTGCTGCTTGGCTTGTTCTTCTGCCACTCGTTTCTCTTCAGCGAGGCGCTTCTCTTCCGCGAGTCGCTTTTCACGCTCGATTTTTTGTTGGCGTTCAAGCTCGATCGCAATCCGTTCCAATTCAAGCGGGTTTTGTACGATTTTCTGTTCTGTTCCGATTCCAATTTGAGCGGCGTGGGCAGTCGTAGATACCACGAACGTACCGGCTAGGACAAACAGAAGCGTCATCATATATTTTAAGAATGTCATTGAAATTAGGTCATCCCTTTCTCGTCTTCTAACGAACAGGAGTAAATTTACCATGCCGTCTCGAACCCGAGAAGTGGTTTTGACGAAGTGAAATATTGCTGACATATGGGCGAACGCTTAGTTACAGATTGTAACAATTGCCGAAAACGTTGCTATACAAGCGACCTAACAAAAAAATTACAGATCGGTTACAAACGTTCTCGTAACAAATCTGTAATCTTTTTGTCATTCTGTTTCAGCTTCGATTGGACGTAAATCATGAGCCCGGACCATCCCCCAAGGCGCCACATCGACTTCAACTTCGAACGTTTTCGCACCTTCGATCACAGCTTTCTCGTCCTCGGCGACACGGTATGAACTCATGTCGGTGATGAAGACTTGGCGATCGTAATATTCAGCCCGCGTCCCACCAAAGAACGGTCGGGAGCTGACCCGGTCGATTGTGGCAAAACCAGCGTCATCCGTTTTGAATGAGACGTAGACCGTCCCGGAATCGACATCTTGTCGCCCTTGCAACGAATCGAACTCGAGATAGACGTAATCCCCAAAAAATGGGTCATACGGCTCGTACGACGTCGCTTTGAACGTATACGACTGGCCGAACCAAGACACCGCATAAACGAGCAAGATAAAACCGATGGCAATCAATACTTGTACGATCGGTACAAGCCAAGGAGTGATTCGTTTCATGTCCGAGCATCCCCTCTCGTACGGCTACGCCACCACAACGCGAGCGACAACGCGAATACGATCAACGCCCCGATCAAGAAGAAGAGCGAGATGTCGAGCCGGTCCCAAACATAAATGAAGTAGATCGTCATTTGGACAAGCAAGAAATAGATGAACGCCAAAACGATCGGTTTCCGCTCATGGTCTTGCATGATCAAGTAAGCGAGCGCCACCACTTCAAGCAAGATCGCGAGTAAGATACCTGAATCTTCGAATAGCGAGAACGGGATGACCGCGAGTAGGCTCACCCACAGCAAATCGGGGCGACGATGTGTCAAGTACACAGCCACGAGGACGACGGAAAGCAGCGTGGCCTCGATGACGGACGGCTGACGTTGAGACAACCAACCCTCGGTCGCATTGACCAAGTAACCGATGGACAAGATGGCAGCGACGAACAAGTAGAGATACTGCCACTGAGCCCGCTCCCGGTAGACGAGGAACAGGATATGCAGTGCTGCGAGTGCCCAAAGCGGCCAAAACCGTCCCTCGTAATCGATATACTGACCGATCGTGAGCAACAGTCCGTAAAAGCTGAACCAGGCGAAAATCCGGTCGAGCTCGTTATCACCGTAATGGAACCAAACCCACGTCACGAGCAGGCCGAACAGGATGAGTGTGATCCCGATTCCTTGAAAACTGTTCGTGACCGCTAAAAAAGCGGCTAGCGCTGCGATGAACGTGAAGATCGGGTGCTTATAGATCAGCTTGTGCAGGACGGCGACAGCAAAGAATAGCCAGAACAGAAGCGGTAGTTGCGAGGAAAGATTATACGTTGTGAAGATGACAATCATCGTGGCGACGAAGAAAACGACGCCGAGGACGCGGAACAACGTCACATACCGAGGGGCTTTCACTTGAAGCCGCTCCGCTGCTACGTACATCCCGAGCATGAAGACAAGGAATATGGATACTTTGACGAGGTCTGGGATCGCTTGCCAGTTGGCGGCGACAAAACTGAATAGACTAAGGGCGAGCAGGATTGATCCGATAATGACAAGAATTGGCGGTTTGTGCTCACGTTTGTCACTAACCGCCAATTTCTTATATTCAAAATCAATCAACCGTTGACCGGTCGTTTCATCTAGCAAACCCGCCTCTTTCCATTCACGAACTTTTTTGTCAATGGACACCTGAATCATCCCTTTCGGTTAAAAGGTCAGCTGGCGCGTTCAATCAATTCCAATTCTTTTTTCAACAAAACTTGTTTCTCAAACTCGAGGCCGAGCTGTTGATATTCCTCCATGATGGAAACGTCCCCGATGACCGTATTCGTTAATACGGCAGTCACTTCTGCGACCCATCCTTCACGAGTTGACTTGACGATATCACCCACAGCGAATTCTAAAGACACACCCATTCACTTCCAATCTTAAATTTGTTTTTATCATTATAACTAAATTATATAGGTTTGAATACGTTTTCTTTTGTACATTTGATGAATTGTGACAAAATTTTTCCAGTCAATCCCCAAATAATGTAGTCTTCATGTTCGTAAAAAGGTTCTCTCATTTTAATTACCCGTTTTTCATACGCTTTAGCGTTCGCCATTCGGTCAAACGGAATATTTTGATCCGGATTCATCGTCCATTCCATCTCGCCGTGAAACGGATCAATTAACAGTAACGTTTCGACGGGAACGGTGAACAAATGATCGACTTCATCCGTTTGACGTACGTCCGGAACTGTCGGAATCATCCCGACGAACGGATAGATGAGTTGACGGTGCGGCGTGGCGAGCGGCTGTAAGCGACCGATGACCTCGATCGTCTCGAGCGGTACCTCGAGTTCTTCACTCGTCTCTCGGACCGCGGCCTCGACAGGTGTCTCCCCTCGCTCGAGCCGACCTCCCGGGAACGAGATCTCTCCAGGTTGGCGCCGCATCGTATGGGCCCGGACTTCAAAGACGACGTGCCAGACGTCATCGATTCGCGTCAACGGGATCAAGACGGCGGCGGTCTGTTCATAATTCTCTTCCATCGAGAAACTTTCTCGTAATTTCGCTTCAGTAACCCATGATTGTTTCATGATTTTCAACCTCGCTCTCTCTGTTTTACAGTTCCACCAGCGTCTCCTCGTTTAAACGTGGCAAATGTCGGAAATATCATTATTAATGATAGGAGATGGTGGAATTGGTTCAACAAGTTGATATATTGATCGTCGGGGCGGGGCCGACAGGACTCACACTCGCTTTGACATTAGCCAGATATGGAATCTCTTTTGAAATCATCGATCGAAAAACGACGCCTTCGAACAACTCACGGGCCATCGGGATTCAGCCGCGAACAATCGAAGTGTTTTCACGCCTTGATGTCGCCAAAGAAGTACTCAGTCGCGCCAGAACAATCGAAAAAGGAAACTTATACTTTTCTGGGCAGTGGACGGCCAAACTCGAGTTCTCACGTCTCGTCACGCCTTACCCGTTCGTCACGCTATTGCGACAAAACGAGACCGAGGCCATCTTAGAACAGGCGTTGAACGACCACGGGCACTACGTCAAGCGCGGCGAGTCACTCGTCTCGTTGACCCACTATCCGACACGTGTGCTCGCCCATCTCGAATCCGACTCGAACCGCACGATCGAAGCCAAGTATATCGTTGCGGCCGATGGCGCCAACAGTTCGATTCGCCGTATGCTCGCGCTCCCGTTCAGCGGGAAGTCGTTCAAAGAGTCTTGGGTGTTGGCCGATATGAAGGCGAAATGGAACATCTCCCGTGAAGAAGTACACATCTTTTTCTCGGACCGTGGCGTGTTAGAAGTATTCCCGCTGACGGATGACACGATCCGGATTACCGGTAATCTCGCGAGTGACGAATCATTCAGCGAGGCCGAGTTGCACGAATTGGTCGAGCAACGGAGCCACATGCCGGTAGAAATCGACGAGGTCGAATGGTTTTCGCTGTTTAGGGTGCACAATCGCATGGTCGACTCGTTCATCCATAACCGTGTCATCTTAATGGGCGACGCGGCGCATATCAATTCGCCCGTCGGCGGCCAAGGGATGAATACGGGCATCGCCGACTCGTTCAACCTCGGCTGGAAGCTTTGGCTTCATCTGAAAGCAGGAGCGCCGTTCAGTGTCGTCGACACATACCGGGACGAGCGTGAACACGTCGCCAGAAACGTCTTGCAGACGACGAACGTCGCGACCGAAGTGCTCCAAACGACGCTACCGATTTTATTGCCGTTTCAAGCAGTCGGAGCGGACGTGTTCACCCGCGTCAATTTGATTAATGAAAAGATCACCGAACGAATCGCTCAGCTTCACTTGTCTTACCCTGGGCACTCACGTGTACCGTTCATCCGGGTCGCCGAAGGAAAGATCTTTCCCGAGATCGAGATGATCCGATCCGATGATGGCCTTCGTCAAAAGATCTCAGAAGTCGCCGATGGCCGCTTTCAAGTACTTGTCCTCGATGACGGCAAACGTGACCCAAGTGAGTTATATGAATACTTGAACGCTCATCAATCATTCTTCCAAATCATCACGTTGTCTAAAACAAGCCGTCCTTTCTTTGACCAAGGCAACGAACTTGCGAAATCCTTGTTCATGCGCCGGGGTGTCCTCGTCATTCGACCGGACGGATACTTGCTGCATAAACAGCGTCATATGCGACCTGAACCGCTACGTGACAAACTGTCGGTCTGGTTACCGTCTTAAGTCAAAAGCTCCACTCGTGAGAGTGGAGCTTTTGTCAGGATGGTGCATTGTAATAAAGTGTCCCCGGTTTCGAGAGGGTCAAGTCATAAAACGCCTCGAACGCTTCCACGTCCTCTAATTTCCGAAAATCGACTTTGTCCGTCTGTTCGTTCGGTATCGCGACGATGATGCCATCGACCGTCGATTTGATCATGCCCGTCTGTCCGTTATGAATTCGAATGTAGAGCACGTGCTCACTTTGCAGTAAATTTACGGCTTCACGCCGTGATTGTATCGTCGTTTTCACAGTCATCCCTCTCTTCTTTTCGAGTATACGGTCCGCCGCTGTTGCTTTCAACCGTTTCCCCCTTTAAAATTGTGTAAAGAAGGGGTTGAATGTGTTGGAAACTATATTGATTATCGCGCTTGGCGCGCTGTTCGTCATCCTCGTGACAATCCGAACGATTCGTAACTTACAATGGGTCCGCTTTGGTGAGGCGTTCGGGAAACAAGGTGAGGAGTTACTCGAGGATTATACCTATTTGACGGAAAAAGGCGTCACGTGCCGAATCGAACAAGGCTTGCCGACCGGGCGCTTGTTTAAACCGCTCGCCAAAAACCTGGATGACCGGGTCGCCTTGTTCGTGCACCGAAATGATGAAAAAAAAGCAAAAGAGCTACTAAAGTAAAAAAGGTGCCGCGGCACCTTTTTTACTTTAGTAACTGGCGCTCTGAACAATAATAAGCGATTTGTTTGATTGTCGCCTCTGATAGGAGCTCGAGTTTCGTCTTGGCGATGACTTTGTCGATTGCTTCAAACGAGTCTTCACAGTTCGCTTTAACACGTTCGACTTTAAGACGTGACGCTTCTGGAAAAATTAAAAATGACGTGACCGGTACGGCCTTGCCGCATTCTTTTTTTAATAGGCTCCGAACTTGTTTCGTCATCTGCTCGAGCCCTTCGACTGGATGCGGATAGATGTTTTTCCACCCGAGTGAGGTTTCTAACCGACACTCTCGGTTCGTCACATGGACGGCCGTCGTCGTCCGATTGATTTGGACTAAAAAGACGCCTTTCGGTCCGACGAGCACGTAGTCGAGCACGTTGTCACCGATTTCGACTCGTTCAATCATCATCCAATCGAAGCGACACGTGTGCCGAATGATTTCTACGATCTCATCCGTATACGATTTCGGCGGCAAGATGACCTCTTCTTTCGTTCGGAACAATCCTTTCGTCTGTCGTTTCACCGGCTCTTTCTTGACGGCCGTCAACACTTGTAACATCTATTCCACCTCCTCTCGTTATTCGCTAGGTCCGACTTGTTTTCCGAAGACGGCCTTTTCTAAGTTTGAAATCCGACGCAACATATCGTAGTTCGAGGCGACAGGTTGGGCCGGTTTCACCGGCTCGGTCGGTTCGCTTGAACCGCGGCGCAACGATTCGTTCTCTTGTCGCAAACGTTCGATCTCTTTCGCCATCTTCTCATAGTCCCGGATGACGACGTCTAAAAATTGGTCGACTTCTTCTTGCGAGTAGCCGCGGAGGGCCGTCTTGAATTCTTGTTTATAGATTGCTTCGGCTGTTAATTCGGTTTGCATAGTCTTCACTCCCACTGTTGTTCCCACTGTTTTTCTTCCTCGATCACACGCAGGTCGTCTTGTGTGATCATGAATAGTTCCATCTGGTGTTTTCGTTTAGCCCCTTCAACGAGGAAACGGGGGCTTCCTCCCGTCTCTTCGTCATACAACGTAATTAATCCTGCTGCCTTGTCTAAAAAGAACGCCGTTTTTGCGCGCAACTGACTCGGGTCTTCATAAGGACGTTGCGTGAGCGGTTCAAAAAAATCGGCTTCGAGCCGCAACTGGCTGAACAACTCTTGTTCATACGGCTTATACCGTTCTTCCATCTCTAAAAATGGCGGAAACACCGCGATTTTAATCGGATGTGTTTCTCTTAACTCTAACAATACTTGTCCTGCCCACAATTCACAACCGTTCGTTCCACTGAAGATGAACCATTCGGCCCCGAGTTCGATTGCTTCAGTGATCTTTCGGCGGTACGCTTCTTGGATGATCTCGATGCCGGGATGGTCGGCTTTAAAGATCCCAAGCTCATGGGGCCGATACCCGGTAATCGCAACAACTTTCATAACCTCTTCCTTTCTAACCGAGCTAGACGATGGTTGAGCGCGTGTTGCTGTTTTTGGACGGTCTGTTTCAAGACCGTCTTTTGCTGTTCCACGATCGCAATCGCCTGCTCGGTATATCGAATGGCTGACACGATATCTTTTTGCTGATGTTCTGCATACTTGGCTAGCTCGACCAACGCCTCGATCGTCCCGACTTCTTTGAAAAGAGGAAGCGCTTCGACGATGCGGCCGGTCCGCTTTAACAGCAGCGCTTGACGCATTTTCGCTCGTTTTGTCGGTTGCTCGATCCGTTCATACTGTTTGAGTGCCTCGTCCGTACTCCCTAGATCGTTCAACCAATGGGCCCGCTCTTCTCCAAATGTCGGCTCGTCTGCTTCGACGAGGTGACAGAGCCGCTTATAAAGCGACACGAGGCTCAAGCAATCGGCGTGATGGTGCTCGATGACCGGTTGTAAAATATCAGGGTCCCGCTCTTTGACGTATTGAAAGTAATGCATCGGGGCGAGAAAACCTGGCAGATCGTCCGTTCGGGCATGTCCAAAATGGGCCTCGACCGCTTTTAACGAGACCGACTCGAGTGTCGGCTTCAACAGACGCCTTGACGCATGCAACAGATCGACATGACCGACGGCGGGCAACGCCTTCACTTTCGTCCGGACGAAAGTATGACGCGTCTTGATTTGCGGCCAATCGAACGATTTTCCATTGTACGTCACGAACCGGACCTCGTCGCCGATGTCATTGAGAAAGTGATAGTAGAACGCGGTCTCAAACGCCGGGTGTGGCAATACGTACTGAATCATCTCGAGATGGTCTGGCTTGAAGCGGGCGAACCCGATCAAAAAGATGGACGTCCCGGCACCACGGAGCCCGGTCGTCTCCGTATCCATGAACAACACTTGGTCATACGGCACGTCGACCGTGAAGAACGGATGGTCTGCCGTCCCGAGGGCACGTTTCGCCGCGTCGAACGTAAAGTCGTGATACGTCGCTTCAAGCGGATAAATCTCTTTCAAGCGCACGCACCACTCGCTTTCAAACGTCAAGATCTCGCCACCTCGCGCAATCCACTTGGCTTGCTCCGCGTCATCTGGTGTGACCGTCGCTTGTTTCGGTTCATTTGTTTTGATGAGTCGTGATAGCTTCGCTTTCATATCGTTCCTTTCAATGCGGTCAACTGATTAACAACTTGGTCTTTAAAGTCACCGTAGCCGATCATCCCGACGCAACGTGGGCATCCGCTCACACACGGACAATCCTCGACCGTGCGGATTGCTGCGTCTAAAATTTCAGCGGCGTCTCGGAAGAGCGCTTCGCTCAAGCCGATACCGCCCGGATAGCGGTCGTACAAGTAGACGGTCGGTTTATTCGTATGGGTCGCTTTCATTTGAATCGTCGTGAACAAGTCGAGCGTGTCGCACATCAAGTAGAGCGGGGCGAGCCGGCGCAACAAGTCGCTGACGGCCTCGAGCTGATCTTCCATATCGGCTTCCGAGTAAGCGAACCGGTCATCGAGCGTGAACCACGTCGACGTCGTATGCAGCTCCCGTTCCGGCAAGTGGATCGGACCAGATCCGATATTCTCGTGCGTCCCGAACTTGATTTTCTTGAACAGCGTCGCCATCGCGATGACTGACACTTCACCGAACGTCTTGGCACCGCTCGTCTTGTTTTCTTCTAGCACTTTTAACTCCACGGCCAAGTTCGCATCTGTGTAGTAATCGACATCGACGCGCCGCACGTACGCTTTCTTCTCTTCAAAATCGAGTTTCTCGACTTGATATTGCTCGGCCCCATGCAAATAGATCGCCTCGTCGTGAAGCAGCGTCATCGCACTGAACGTGTCCATCTCGCCGATGACTTGATGTTTCGCCGTTTGGTCGACGATGACGACGTTCTCTTGATCGCTCGTCCGTAGCGAGATGTCGTGGGCCGGGAAGGCGTCCGTCATCCAATAGTATTTATTGGCACGCTCATGCAAGATTTGCGCGTCCGTCAAGAAATCAAGGATATCCTCGGTCTCGACCGTACCGAAGCGCTCTCCTTTTTGGAACGGGAGCTCGAAGGCGGCGCACTTCATATGGTCGACTAAAATGATCAAGTTGTTCGGGTCAAGACGGGCCGCCTCAGGCGAACGCTCTAAAATCAGGTCTGGTTGCTCGACGACGAGTTGGTCGAGTGATGACGACGAGGCGACGAAGATGACGAGTGATTCCGACTGGCGACGGCCGGCTCTTCCTGCTTGCTGCCAGAGCGAGGCGACGGTGCCGGGATATCCGTTCAATACGCACGCCTCGAGTTGACCGATGTCAACACCGAGTTCGAGCGCGTTCGTCGAAACGACGGCTTTGATTTCACCGTTCCGGAGCCTGCGTTCAATCTCACGCCGCTCTGACGGAAGATAACCGCCCCGATAACCGACGATCGACTTCGGTCCGAGTTCACGTCTCGTCAATTCTTGCAAATACGTCAATAGCACCTCGACACGGACCCGTGACCGAGCGAAGACGATCGTTTGAATATCGGCTTCGACAAGTTTTGATGCGATCCGCTTCGTTTCGAGCGTGGCGCTCCGACGAATCCCGAGCGCTTCATTGACGACCGGAGGGTTATAGAAAATGAGGTGTTTTCTCCCTTGCGGAGCTCCATTATTGTTGACGAGCGTCACTTCTTCCTCGGTCAACAGCTCGGCCAGCTCGACCGGGTTCGCGATTGTCGCGGACGTCATGATCCATTTCGGATAACTTCCATAGTAGGCACAGATTCGTTTGAGCCGCCGAAAGACGTTGGCGACATGGCTCCCGAATACGCCGCGATACGTATGCAGTTCATCGACAACGATATATTCGAGGTTTTCAAACAACCGGATCCATTTCGTGTGATGCGGCAAAATTCCTGAGTGAAGCATATCCGGGTTCGTGATAACGATGTTGCCGGCGTCCCGTACTTTCGTCCGCGCTGCCGGCGACGTGTCCCCATCATACGTGAAGCATCGGAGGTCGCCTTCGAGCGCCTCGACCATCTCCATCAAATCGCTGTTCTGGTCTTGCGCGAGCGCTTTCGTCGGATACAGATAGAGGGCTCGTGCCGTCGGTTTCTCAATCATTCTAGACAGCACGGGCAAGTTATAGCAGAGCGTTTTACCAGAAGCTGTCGGCGTCACGATGACAGTCGAGTTCCCACGTGACGTCTGTTCGACCGCTTCGGCCTGATGCGTGTACAATTGCTCGATGCCGCGACTGTTTAACACCCGGACAAGATCGTCTGGGACGCTCGACGGGATGGCCGCGTATCTTGCAGGTTGTGCCTCGACCGTATGCCAGTGTGTGACATTGGCGGAAAAACTCGGGTCGGTCTTTAATGTCTTAATCATCTCTTCGACGGAACGTTTTTTCCGCATAGTGCTCACCAACTTATTTCATGATTTTGAAGGTGCAAGTCGCTCCACGATCGTCTTCACTTGACTGATTCGTTCGTCACGCAACAGACGATGAACCGCAGGCAAGTGTAGCACCTCCATCGCTTTGAACGCCTCGGCGACATGCTCATTTTCTTCTTCAAGCCGCTCCATCGCATCGTTGTATAACAGGTGCGTCGAACGGCCGAACAAGACGATGGTATGTAACTTCGTGCATTTCGAATGGACTGCTTGCAAATGTTTCGTGTAACGTTGCACCGCTTTATGATAATCCTCGTGCGTCGTCAGCGCTTGGCGCTTGCCGCGAAGAAGTTCTGGATAAAAAGATTCATCGCCGAGAAACATCGTCTCGACGCCGATCCGTTTCAAATAAGGATGGCCGATCGCCTCTGCCACGGCCGAATCATCGATCAATCGTCCGAACGGGATCGATTCTTCTAACAGAATGCGTCCCATCTTCAATCCGTTGACGCCGTGAAGGGGTAGGCCAAGATCATCGTCTTGCAGTCGATCGATTACAAACAACACTTTCATCTTTCGCTTAAGAGAGAGTTGAACCATATGTCACCATCCTATTCGCTTTCTTTTCATTATAACAAACCACACAGAAAAACAGGGCGTTGATGTCGCCCTGTTTGAAGTAAGCCAATTTATTCGCGATTGTCATTTTCACGGTCTTGGTTTGATTCAGACGTGTCTGAGTTGGACTGTGATTCGAGCTCGGTCGAAGATTCTTCTTCAGCCGGAGGCGTCTCTTCTGTCGCCGGCTCTTCAGTCGTCTCTCCTTCACCGCCTTCATTGTTCCCATTTCCATTTTCGTTGTTGCCATTACCGTTATTATTGTCAGTCTCATTCGGTGGCGTTTCTTCAGCCGGCTCTTCTTCTGGAGGCGTCTCTTCCGTTGCCGGTTCTTCCTCTTCTTCAGCCGGTTCTTGACTGCGTTCGACCGTGTATTGCGTTTGGGCCGGACTCGACTGTTGCTCCCCTACGAGCTGGTTCGAAGCAGTCGCGACGATTGTGAACGTCGTCGTCCCGTTCGCGAGACCCGAAATAGCGATGCTCGTGTCTTCCGTCGTTCCGACGACACGTTCACTGCCGTCCGGACGTTTCTCCGTCACGGTGAACGAGAGACCTTGATAACCGTCCGCTTCGACCGCTTCTCGATTATACGACCACGTCAACGTCCCGCTGTCAGCCGGAATGTCGTAATTGATCGACGCGCCAGTCGGTGCCGGTAGATTTTTCGGTTCCAAATCTTTCGGTTTCGTCCCTTTGACGTATAGTTCATTGCCGAGCGACAAGACAGAATCCGGTTGCTGGAAGCGGTCTGGACTTCCCGTCGCATTCGTCACTTCTTGCATCATATACTCGAAGTAGTACTGAGCGTGGTCCTCAGCAAGCGCATTATCGCCAGCCCCACTTGCTTTTCCGGTCCAGACAGAAATCGAGTAGTCGGTCGTATAACCCGTGAACCACTTGTCGTTCTCATTACCTTTATCATCGTTCGTCGTCCCGGTCTTACCGGCGACGTCCCACGGGAACGCACCTGGCTTGTAAGTCCCGTTCGAACCACTGACGACGTCACGAAGCATGTCGGTCAACATATACGCGGTATAGTCTTCCATCGCTTGCTTCGCTTTAATAGGTGAGTTGATCGTCGATCCGTCGTTGAACTCAATCTTTTGAATTAAGTGCGGCTTCGTGTACATCCCGTTCGCACCGAGCGTCGCGTAAGCAGCCGCCATTTGCGTCGTGCTCGCTTCTGCTACACCGAGACTGTTCGCGGGCACCATCTCGTCACCCGCACGCGCCGGCTCGATGCCGACGTTCTCGACGAACGATTCGATCGCCTCAGGACCGAACTCGTCCTGTACTTCATAGAAAGCGCGGACGGCTGGCGTGTTGCCGGAAATCGTCAAATAGTAACGCATCGTGTTGGCGCCGCGATACCCTTCGTAATAGTTCCCTGGATTGAACTCACCTTTAGGAAACTCTTTATCCATCAAAATTTTACCGGTCGACCATTGCGCGTTCTCAATCCCTGGGCCGTAATCGAAGAACGGCTTCGCCGTCGAACCGATTTGGCGTTTCTCGCGCGAGTAGTCGCGGTAGTTCTTGTCGCCTTGTTCCGCCTGTTGGCTGTCGATGACGGCGACGATTTCACCCGTCTTCGTGTTCAACACGGTCGCTCCCATGCGGAGATCTTTCGGGAACTTACCGTTTGGAATGTTCACGTTATCTGTCTTAATATCTTTATTGAATTTCGCGTGCAGCTCTTTATTGATCGACGTATAGACTTTCAAACCTGTCCCGTAAATATCAGACTGCTCTAAGCCGTAGTCTTCTTCGAGCTCTGCTTGGACACGAGCGTAAATCGAACGGGTGTAAGACTCTTCTTCTGTCTGCGCACCCGGCGAGATGACGTCGGCAATCTCGACGTCGAGCGCCTCGTTATACTGTTGTTCTGTGATATGACCGTCCCGCTTCATTGCCGACAGCACTTGTTCTTGACGGTAACGCGTGAGTTCTTGGTCGCCAGCAATCGGATCATAAGCGCTCGGTCGTTGCGGGAGTCCCGCTAAGATAGCCGCTTCTTGATAGTTCACTTCTGACACCGGCTTATTGAAGTACGTCTTCGAGGCCGCTTGCACACCCCACGCCCCTGAACCGTAGTAGTTCTTATTCAAGTACATCTCGAGAATCTGTTCTTTCGTGTACTCGCGCTCGAGTTTCACGGCGAGCCACTGCTCTTGTAATTTACGTTTTAATTTCTTGTCGGTCGACAAGAACGACTGTTTGACGAGCTGTTGCGTGATTGTAGAACCACCTTCAGACCCGAAACCGTCGGTCACGTTCGCGAGCACGGCACCGCCGATGCGGCGCAAGTCAATCCCGTTATGCTCATAGAAGCGACGGTCCTCGATCGAGATGACCGCTTGCTGCATCACTTCTGAAATATCATCGATTGACACGTACTCACGGATCTGACCGCTTTCTTCAAGCGGTTCACCTTCAGCCGACAGTAGCTGAATCGGATACGTATCGACTAATTTCTCCTCATCGAGCGGCGGTGCGGTCGCAATCGCGTAGGCTGTATAAGCTCCTCCGACGACCACTCCGACGATCAACAACAATCCTATAATAAGTAGGATGCGTCTCCACATCGGTTTCTTTGTTTGTTGTTTTGATTTTTTCGTTTGTTGCTTTGGCTTTTTCGTCGTATCTTGTCGACGCGCCATCCGACTTCGTTCCATTCACGCTTCACTCCTTCTATTCAATCGAGCCACGCTTCAATCGCCGTCAAATAATCGATGGCTGGAAGGGCTCGTGTTGGAACTTCGATTGCCTCTTGTTCAATATATGCGAGCGGGATCGACTTACGTCCCGTCTCTCGCTGCTCCCACCAATGTAATAATTGCTCCGTTGATAACACATATTGCGTATTATAGCGGCTAAACCGGATGATGACAAAACAAATCCCTCCGTGACGCTCACACTCGCGCATGTGATTGATTTGATGATCATGAAAGTTTCCGAGCGGGAACGACGTTTTATTGTTCGTCTCTTTCGCTTCAAAATCAATGTATTTCCCGCGATAGACCCCGTTGTAGTCGGTCGTCGAGGCTTGCCTAAAATACGCCTCGGTCACTTTGGCCGCGCTCCGTTTCGGGTAATCGACTTTGACGATTTGAAGCGGGGTCGGTTTTTTATGGATGACCGCTTTTCCGTGGAGTCGATAAAACTCGTTCGTATCGTTCAGAAGCGTCTCTAAATTCATGCCTCGATTCGCATACGTTGGTGGACTGGACTTTGCCGGCATCTCGGCCGCTCTCGGTTTCTTCCCGTTTGGATAATGGAACAATGTCGTCACCCCTAATTACTAGTTTAACAGGTTGATCCACTCGTTCCTTCCGTCTGAAGTCTGATTGTCGAGTTATGTCGCTCGACTCCTCCGTGGATTTTCCGCAATCCATATCGTACCAAACTCCCGTATGTTAAACTAGTGTGTAGTACATTGTGTATTCAAATTGACACGACCTTGTTACGGTGTCACTGAATACTTTTCTACAATAGGTCCTCTACTTATTAACCGAAATGTGAACAGGCTAAACGCTGATTGACGAGACTTTAAAAAAGTAAGCGATCGAGAGCGTTTCGCGAGGACTGGAAATAAACTAGGCGGCTTAGAATCTACATCCCTAAGCTCTGTTGGAGGAGTAAGATGGAGACACAAAAGAAGTATGTCATGTTCGTCGATGAGACCGGTACACCAAAAGGCAACACCCAGTTCAACTTGACCGGGGTATTGATGGAATACAAGTATGCGATTGACGCCGATGAGGCCGGAATGCCGTGCGAATTGAAGCGACGCTTACAAGCGTTCAAACGAGATGTCTTCAAAACGGAAAATATCCCACTGCATTTAAAAGAAATTTTAAAGGCCGAGCATCCATATGGAAAAGACGATGGGATCACAATCGATATGCTCCGTGATTTTTGGAACAAACTCCCAGACTTCTTGCGCGATATCAATTGCACGATCGTCAGTGTCGAGGTCGATAAACAGAAGCTTCACGATTTCTACTCGACGCCGAAAGACCCTTATGTCGTCGCTTTCGCCCATTTGATGAAATCGTTTTATGCATTTTTGGAAGAGACGGAAGCTGTCAGCGCCCGTGTCGTCCTCGAGTCGCGCGACGATTATCAGAACCTGCTCATTCAAAAAGCATTTTTCGATATCTTCAATTCCGGGACGGTCCATCTCGACGTCGAGAAGAGCCGACAAAAAATCAAAGGGTTCATCTTCTCGGAGAAACAAAGCACGATCTATCAATCTGGTCTTGAAATCGCTGACCTCGTCTGCCTGCCGCTCTCGCGCGTGCGCCGCGGCGTGATCGAAGTGAAACCACGGTTCGTCCATTATGGGGATGAAAACCGAATCTTCAAAGCCATCAAGGACAAGATTTACATTCGTAAAGACAGTCCAGACCAAGATTTCCGCAACTGGGGCTTCAAAAAAGTCCCGATCACGAAAAAACGTCGCGAATGGAGCGACCATCCCTGGAACCATTAAAAATCGCCTCGTAGCCATCTACGAGGCGATTTTTTTATGAATTCGTTGCTTGTTGCGACTTCATCCGCTTCTTGCCTTCGCGGCACATATGCAAGAGCGGGCACGTCTCGCAGCCGGGCCGTTGTGCCTTGCAGTGATAACGTCCGAAAAAGATAAACTGGTGGTGGAGCTGCGACCAGTCTTCACGGAGAAACTTCTTCATGAGCGTGTCTTCGACTTGACGGACGTTGTCTTTCCAACGGCAGATGCCGAGCCGTTTGGACACACGCTCGACGTGGGTATCGACCGCGAACGCCGGTTCATGAAAGGCGACCGACAACACGACGTTCGCCGTCTTGCGCCCGACTCCAGGCAGCGCCTCGAGTGACTCCCGGTCGTCCGGGACGATCCCTCCGTGCAGATCAAGAATTCGCATCGACAGCGCTTTGACGTTTTTGGCCTTGTTTCGAAACAGACCGATTCGTTTAATGAGCGACTCGATTTCCGCTACGTCAGCCGCAGCCATCGCCTCGACCGTCGGGAACGCCTCGAACAGTCCAGGCGTCACTTGGTTGACGAGCGCGTCCGTCGCCTGCGCGGACAGCGCCACGGCGACGACGAGTTCGAACGGGTTGCGGTGGGTCAGCTCACAATGGGCGTCCGGGAACATTTGCCGCATCGTCTCCGAGATTTCGTTCAATTGAGCTCTCGTCAACATCACTTTTTCCTCCGTTGATACTCGACCAAGTCTTCAAGTGACTCGACTTTATGGTCTTGCCAGACGCTCAAGATTTTATCCATGTACTTGAAGTTGCGGACGTTACGTAGTTTCGCCTCGCGGAGCGCGGCCAAGATGAGTTCTTCACTGAAACCGTCTTCGGTCAACCAGCCGACGATTTGCTCGATCTCAAACGGCGTGATCGTCCCGAACTCCCGCTCGAACGTATGGATGAGGTTCTCGTTTAGCGACTGCGTATTTTTTTCAGGGGCGCCGTCTTCTTCGAGTGCTTGGAAAAGAGGGAGCAGACTGTAACGCTCCACTTCCGCCGACGCATCGATGGCGACGAGCTCTTTTTGCAGCAGCCCGAGCAGAACAGAGCGTGCCTCGCTCTCGGGAACGTTCATCCGGTCGCCGAGCTCGCTCGGAAGCGGCATCTCGATGCCTTCTCCCGTCAACTCCAACAAGTGGACGACGAGACAAAACTCGACCGGGTTGAGATTGAGACGACGTGCATCGGTGAACAGCTTCCTCGGAACGACGACCGGACTTTGTTCAAACAGCTTGATCAGATTATGTGCATCCATGTCGCACATCCTTTCTAGACAAATCAATCGGGGAAGACAATTAGTCATCCCCGATTGGCGATTATGGGTGAATTCGGTTCAATAGACGTGGGAACGGAATCGCTTCACGGATGTGTTCGATTCCGCTGATCCAAGCGACGGTCCGCTCAAGACCGAGCCCGAAGCCCGAGTGTGGGACCGAGCCGTACTTACGCAACTCAAGATACCAGTCATACGCATCGGTCTCATCAAGTCCTTCTTTGACGATCTCTTCTTTCAAGCGGTCGTAGTCGTCTTCACGCTGCGAACCGCCGATGATCTCGCCGTAACCTTCAGGTGCGATCAAATCGGCACAAAGGACGAGTTCAGGGTTCTCTGGGTCGACTTTCATGTAGAACGGCTTGATTTCTTTCGGCCAATGGGTGATGAACACCGGCAAATCATGCGCGTTGGCGATCGCCGTCTCGTGCGGCGCCCCGAAGTCATCCCCGTACTCGATGTCATCGAAGCCTTCTTCTTTCAAGAACTTGATCGCGTCCGTATAACGAATACGTGGGAACGGCGCTTGAACTTTTTCAAGTTTCTCCAAGTCGCGTCCGAGCAACTCAAGCTCGTTCCGGCAATGGTCAAGCGCTGACTTCGCGATGTACGATACGTAACGCTCTTGCAGATCAAGACTCATATCATGGTCGAAGAATGCCATCTCCGGCTCGATCATCCAAAACTCGATCAAGTGGCGACGTGTCTTCGATTTTTCAGCGCGGAACGTCGGACCGAACGAGAACACTTTGCCGAGCGCCATCGCTGCGGCTTCCATATATAACTGACCTGTTTGCGACAAGTAGGCCGGTTGACCGAAGTAGTCCGTCTCGAACAACTCCGTCGTCCCTTCCGGCGCGCTCGACGTGATGATCGGCGGATCGATCTTGACGAATCCTTCTTGGTTATAGAACTCGTATGTGGCCCGGATCAATTCGTTCCGGACTTTCATGATCGCGTGCTGGCGACGCGACCGGAGCCAGAGGTGACGGTTGTCCATCAAGAACTCCGTCCCGTGTTCTTTCGGCGTGATCGGATAGTCGATCGATTCCGAGATGACTTCCATCGCTGTCACTTCGAGTTCGAAGCCGAGCGGCGTCCGGCCGCCGTCCGATTTGACGTTACCCGTCACCCAGACTGACGTCTCTTGCGTCACGCCTTTTGCGAGGGCGAACAGTTCTTCCGCGACTTCTGCTTTGACGACGACGGCTTGGGCGAACCCGCTCCCGTCCCGGAGTTGAAGGAAGGCGATTTTACCACTCGAACGTTTGTTGGCGATCCAGGCACCGACCCGGACCGATTGTCCTTCATAATCTTTAAATTGGCTAATTGAAATAGTTGTCATGTTCATATCCATCCTTTCGCTTATCGAGCGCTACTCTTGATAAAGTTTTCCACTCGATCGAGCGCTTCTAGTACTCGCTTCAATTCTGTTGCATAAGACAAGCGGACGTAATCATCCTGCCCAAAGCCCGATCCCGGCACGAGCGCGACGAATGCTTCACCGAGCACTGCTTCGCACCATGCGTCGACCGAGTCGTAGCCGCTCATCGACGCGGCTTGTTTGGCGTTGGCGTATAAGTAGAATGCCCCTTGCGGTTTTAGGCACGTGATGCCTGGTATGTTGATCAATCGCTCATAGACGATCTCAAGGCGCTCTTCAAATGAGACCCGCATCATCTCGACATCATCTTGCGAGCCGTTGTAAGCCTCGACGGCCGCCGCTTGGGCGATCGACGTCGGATTCGACGTCGAGTGCGATGCGAGGTTCGTCATCGCTTCGATGATCGTCTTGTCTCCAATCGCGTACCCGATGCGCCACCCGGTCATCGCATGTGACTTCGAGACCCCGTTGATGATGATCGTCCGCTCACGCATGTCAGGAAGCGTGGCGATCGAGACGAACTCGCTATCGCCATAGATGAGCTTCTCATAGATCTCGTCACTGACGACGAGCAGGTCGTGGCGCTTGACGACTTCGGCGAGCGCGACCAACTCTGACTCCGTATAGATCATACCGGTCGGGTTGGACGGGCTGTTCAAGATGACCGCTTTCGTCCGGTCTGTGATGGCGGCTTCAAGTGATTCTGGCGTCAGTTTGAACGTCGTCGCCTCGGTCGTCTCCACATAGACCGGGACACCGTCGGCAAGTTTCACTTGTTCCGGATAACTCACCCAATACGGGACCGGGATGATGACTTCATCACCTTCGTCGAGAATCGCTTGGAACAAGGCGTATAACGCATGTTTCGCCCCTGAGGCGACCATGACCTCGTTACGCTCGAACGTAAGGTCGCTGTCGCGTTTCGTCTTCTCGATGATGGCATCTTTTAAAGCGACCGTTCCGCCTGAAGGCGTATACTTCGTATCGCCGTCACGTGCAGCCTTGCATGCGGCCTCAATAATTCGTTCAGGCGTATTGAAGTCCGGCTCACCGGCCCCGAGCCCGATGACGTCTTGTCCCGAAGCTTTCAATGCTTTCGCTTTCGCCGTGATCGCGAGCGTCGTCGAAGGTGTTAACTGTTTTACACGTCTTGCCAATAGATGTTCCATCGATATCCTCCTCTAATCTCGTTCAGTTCGAATCCGCCAGTTGGACCCGTCTTATAAAGTCTCCGGTTTGAAGCGTGTAATAGGAATACGTATACGTCGCCCCTGATTTCGTCACGACTTCGATGAGCGCACGCTCGTCAAACCCGTACTTACAACTGACAAGCGTACCACCGGTCTCCTCGAGCGAATCGGCACAGACTTTATCTAAGTCGACCGACTCGATCTCACGCGTCTCGATCGGTTGCTTACTGTCGACCGGCACGAACAGGACGCGGTCCGTCTCCTCGAAGACGACGTACGGTTCCGTCCCGTTAAAGAGCTCAGCCCGTTCGATCCGGACCGTCGGCTGTTCGGCCTCAAGACGATCGCGCGCTTCCGCGATCATGTTTTGTTTTGTCCGTTCCGTATGACCGACCGTGAACCAATAAATCCCACTAAACACGATGACGACACCGATGAGTGCCGTCATAAGAGCAACCACTACTTTTGTCTTCCGCGTCATTCTGTCCGATAGATGGTGAACACCATCTCTTCTTTCTTCGGATCATTCACTTTTTTCTCTAGTGCAAGACCGAACATCAAATCTTGGCTCTTCAGTGTACGATTCAATAGGTCGACGATTTTGTACACGTCTGCCGTCGGCTCGATCCGAACGGTCGCGAGCGTCTCAATATTCGAATTCATGTTTACTCCTCCTTCAAAACACTATACCCATCATTATAAAGCGATAATTTCACGCTGCCTAGCGTTATCTCTGATTTCCTAGAGTCGTCTCTTCTTTCTCATCTAAAAACAGTTCGAGCTCGGCCAGTGACGTCTCGAGCGATCCTTCGATCCGGTCGACAGCCGGGAGACTATTGAGAAACTGTTTCCCGTAACGCGTCGTCTCGACACGGCGGTCGAAGACGAAGATAGCGCCGTAATCCTCTTTCGAGCGAATGAGGCGACCGACGCCTTGTTTGAAGCGGATGACCGCTTGCGGAAGTGACAGTTCGAAAAACGACGACTTCCCGGTCGCTTCAATTTTTTCGGACCGCGCCTGAATGACCGGTTGGTCGGGCGGGGCGAACGGGAGACGCACGATGACGAGGCAGGTGAGCGCTTCGCCCGGGATATCGACCCCTTCCCAGAAGCTGGCCGTCCCGAACAAAATCGACTGATCGATTCGTTTGAACTGCTTCGTCAAACGGCTGCGCGAGCCGCCGCTGACGCCTTGGGCAAGCAACGTATACGCGTCGTCTAGCTGATGTCTCACCGCCTCGTGCGTCAAACGTAACAGCTCGTTCGACGTGAACAAGACGAGCATGCGTCCTTTCGTCACGTTGGCAATCCGGGCAATCGAAGCGGCGATTTGATCGACGAAATGCGGTAACGGCACTTCGTTGATCAACGGGATGTCTGACGGGACGAACAATTTCGCCTGTTTCTTGAAGTCAAACGGCGAAGCGAGGACGACCCGTCTCACATCCTGACCGTCGAGACCGAGCCTGCGCTCGATAAAACCGAAGCGACCGGACACGGTCATCGTCGCCGACGTCAAAATCGTCGGCCGTTTCGCAAACAAGCGCTCATGGAGCAACGGTCCGATTTCGACCGGTTGCGTATAGACCGAGGTCAATTTGCGGTTGGCCAAGTTCAACTCGACCCAACTGACAGCGTCATCGTCGCGGGTGAGCATCGTTTCATACAGCACGCTCTCAATCTCCCGCACGTCACCGATGAACGCCTTCAAGTCACCGATCACGGCGCGTTGCTTGAACGTCATATGCTCTTTATGCTCATCGAGAAGACGAAGCATCTGCCGGAGCGACATCCTAAGCGTCCGCAAACGGTTCTCAAGCCGCTTCGCCACTTCACGGATTGGTCGGAACACGTCACCTTCCCGTTCGAAGCGAACGGTTTGCCGTTGATCTTTTTTCTTGCCGAGCGACTGGAGCGCCGTCAACAGGTCGTCTAGTTCGACATCGACTTGGGCTAACGCCTGGTCGGTCTCTTTACTGAACGCTTCCGTCTCTTCGGACACGGACGTCAAGTCGGCAAGTTGCAGCAGCCGGGAATGGAACTTTCCGTCGGCCCCGTAGCCGAACCATTTGAATAAGCGATCGAACTGGATCGCGTCGAACGTGACGCCGAAATGATGCGAGGCGACCTCTTCGACTTGGTGCGCCTCGTCCAAGATGAGCGGCGTGTCGGTCGGGAGAATCCCGGCCTGATGCTGCAGATCCGAGAAGAGCAACGCGTGATTCGTGACGATAATGTCCGCCTCTTTCGAACGCAGGACGGCCCGCGTGAAGAAGTCACGGCTATACCAAGGATCGAAGCGGCCGAAGTCCGTTGCCGCGTCGGCTTGAATGAGCCGTTTGAACGAAGCCGGTCCTTGTGTCGCAGCTCCAGGGAGTGACAACTCTTCCAAGTCCCCTGTCTCCGTCTCGGTCAACCAGACGAGCACCATCGCCTTGCACATCGCCGAGAGCATCCCGTCATTCGTCTCCTCGAGCACCATCTCAAACTTCCGGAGATCGATATAGTTGCGTCTTCCTTTCAAAAGCGTGAACTCGATTTCCGGGAAGATGGCTTTTAAGATCGGCAAGTCCCGGTTGAGCAGCTGTTCTTGTAATTGGATCGTATGCGTGCTGACGACGACCGGGCGTTTCGTCTCAAGGGCGTGATGCGCGCTCGGGATCAAGTAGGCTAACGTCTTGCCTGTGCCGGTCCCGGCCTCGATGAGAAGCGTCGCCTCATCGTCGAGCGCCTTATAGACGTGCCGCATCATCTCGAATTGACTTTGTCTCGGTTCGAATTGGTCGAACAGTGACGGAAGCGTCTCTTCGATCGTCCGATGAAGAAACGGTTCGAACGGTTCGCGCTCGATCGCCGGCTCAAACGAATCAGTCAGGCGACGGAGTGCGATTTTCCGGTGGATATCGTACGTCGTCTCGTCATCTGGCCGAATACCGATCTCGACGATGAGATCATCGAGCAACGGCTCGATGTTGCTCGTCCACGACTCGGACAGACGGCGCAACTGTTTTAGTGTCACGACCGGTAGCGTCCGCAGACGATCGAGTTGTTGAATAAACAACTCCGCGGTCGCCTCGGCGTCGCTGAGGGCGCGGTGCGCGTCCGTGTGCACCAAGTCGAACGTGTCGGCGAGTGACTCGAGCGCGTGGCTTTCAAGTGTCGGATACAAGATGCGCGCGAGTTCGACCGTATCGATGGCCCGCCCTTGGAAAGGTAAATATCCTGCCAGTTCTAAACTCTCATTTAAAAAATTCAAATCAAACGAAACGTTGTGGGCAACGAACACTCGCCCATCTAACATCTTCCAAATATCAGGGATAACGTCTTCAAACGCCGGAGCAGACGCCACATCCTGATCTGTTATCGTCGTCAACTGCGTGATAAAAGGAGGGATTGGACGACTCGGTCGAATCAACGTACTGTAGCGCTCAATCACTTCACTACCTTGTACGACCACCGCCGCGAATTCAATCAGTTCATCGCCGGATTTGACGGAATGACCGGTCGTCTCTAAATCCACTATCACATAAGTGTCCATAACATCCATCCCATCTTCGGCACGCTCGTGCTTTCTGTCTCTTTCTGTCTGTCTCATCTTACCATAGAACGATGCACGAAAAAACGGGGTTGCCTCTAAGGGCATCCCCGCTCTGTTCATAGAATCGTATGTGCGATTTCTTCGTACAACAGTTGATCGACTTCGTTGCGATCGTTCAACACCGCAACTTTCGGACGATGCGATCTCGCCTCTTCAGCCGTCATCTGACCATAGGCCATGATGATGACGACATCGCCGACTTGGAAATGGCGGGCCGCTGCCCCGTTTAGGCAGATGACGCCTGAACCGCGCTCACCCTTGATGACGTATGTCTCAATGCGGGCGCCGTTATGGTTGTTCGTGATGTGGACGTGCTCATTTTCCATAATCCCGACCGCGTCCATCAAATCCTCATCGATCGTAATCGAGCCGACGTAGTGTAAATTCGCCTCGGTCACGGTCGCCTTGTGTAGCTTGGCGTGCATAAATGTTCGAATCATTTGATTCACCCTCTCTTCCAAATCGTATTATCAATCAAGCGGGCGCGTTCAAACTGCACCGCCACTGCAATCAACAGTTCTGTCGACGAGTCTGTCACTTGCGAAAGCGTCGGATAGTCGACTAGTTCGACATAGTCGATCGTACTGTTCGGGATTGCCGACAGCCGTTCGACGAGTCGTTCTTGTACCGACGTGATCGCGTCCCCTTCAGTCAACGCGTCACGCGCCTCGATGAGTGCTCGATTGATGTCGCTCGCGTCAATCCGTTCCGTTTCAGACAAGTAGACGTTACGCGACGACTTGGCGAGTCCCGAGTCCTCACGAATGATCGGACAGCGGATAATCTCGACCGGCACGAAATAGTCCCGGACGTATCCCTCGATCAGTGCGACTTGTTGGGCGTCCTTCAAGCCGAAGTAAGCACGCGTCGGCCGCACCAAGTTGAACAGTTTTGAGACGACCGTCAACACACCGTCAAAATGACCGGGCCGGCTGGCGCCGCATAAGACGTCGGCTCCGGTACGCACCGTCACGCGCGCCATATCGAGCGGATACATCGTCGCGGTATCCGGATAAAATAGTACGTCTACCCCCGCTTCTCGCGCCAACTGTTCGTCCCGTTCAAAATCTCTCGGATAACGATCGAGGTCTTCATTCGGCCCAAATTGGGTCGGATTGACGAAGATGCTCATGACGACGCGATCATTCTCGCGTTTGGCCGCCTCGACGAGACTCAAGTGTCCTTCATGCAGGTAACCCATCGTCGGCACAAAGCCGACGGTCAACCCGTCGGACAGAGTTTCACGTAACGACATCGGATCGGTGACGATCCTCATGCTTTGCCACCGTACAACGTGTCGAGCAGCGTCTCATCCATCGTGAACGTGTGGCGTTCGAGCGGGAACGAGCCGTCTTTCGTCGCTTGGACGTAAGAGCCGATGGCACTCGTCGCGACCGCGTTCACATCGGCGTACGCCTCGACGAATTTCGGGAGACGGTCGACGCCATACTTCAAGACGTCATGGTAGACGAGCACTTGGCCGTCGACGTCGGCACCGGCACCGATCCCGATGACCGGGATGTGAAGCGCTTCGGCGATTTTTTTAGCGAGTTGATGCGGCACGCACTCGAGGACGAGCATTTTCGCCCCAACCCGTTCGGCCTCGAGGCTGTCGTTGATCAGTTGCTCGGCATCCTCAAGCGACTTCCCTTGGACTTTATAGCCTTCGAGCACGCCGACCGACTGTGGCGTGAGCCCGAGATGGGCGACACACGGCATGCCGACTTTCGTCAACCGTTCGATCGTCTCGAGCACTTCACCAGCCCCTTCAAGTTTGATGGCGTCGGCATGTCCGTCTTGGAACAATGTCGCCGCCGCTTGAAGCGTTCGGTCGAAATCACCGTGATACGTCGCGAACGGCATATCGACGACGACGAACGTGTCCTTCGCCCCGCGGCGCACCGCTTTGGCATGGTGGACCATATCATGAATCGTCACCGGGATCGTCGAGTCGTAACCGAGCACGACCATTCCTAGTGAGTCTCCGACGAGAATGATGTCCACTCCCGCCGCTTCGGCCAATTTCGCCGACGGATAATCGTAAGCGGTCAACATGACCAACTTCTCTTCTTGCTTCATCTTTTTCAATAATGAAGTCATCGTATGCATATGCTCTCCTCCTAAATGTGGAGACAGGAAAGGAAAAACGCCTTCTTACACGATTGGCAAGAAGGCGCACGAAAACGAACTCAAGGTTGAGTGTCCTTCTGTCCCTGTCAAAATGATCAAGGCAGACAATTAACTAAAACGACGGTCTGCAATTCCGGTACACTTCTTGCGATAGCGTCCGACACGTTCATTATAGACCACGAATACGTTTCCATCAATCATTCCAGACTGCGATTTCAGCGGAATAGATGGCTTCGACGGCACCATGACGCTCAAGCAGGAGCGCCCCCTGTTCTGAGATGCCGCGCATGATACCGCGTTTAGACTCCCCCGAGGCGGTCAACGTCACTTCTTCATTCAAATAAGCGGCGTGCTCTAGCCAGTTGTCGCGGACCGGGCCGAACCCGGATTCGAGCAACGCGTCATATTCGGTCTCGAGCTCGGCCAATAGATCGGCGAGCACTTCACTGCGTCGTAATGCGACGCCCGTCTCCAATTTGATCGACGTCGCCCGGTGAACCAGGTCAGTCGGGATCGACTCCGTATTGACGTTCAATCCGAAGCCGAGGATGACGGCTTGGATGCGGTCGCCTTCAGTTTGCATCTCGGTCAAAATCCCGCCGATCTTCTTCCCGTTCACGAGAAGGTCGTTCGGCCATTTGATAAATGCCGGGACGCCTTGTTGCCTTAACGACCGGGCGAAAGCGCTCGCCGCCATGAGCGTCAGCTTCGACGCTTCCCGAATCGGCAGCGCCGGACGAAGGATGATACTAGCCGCGATATTGACGTGGCTCGGGTTGTGCCAACTGCGCCCGAGTTGGCCGCGCCCTGCCGTCTGTTCTTCGCTGATGACGAGCGTCCCCTCAAGCGCCCCTTTTTGGGCGAGTTCGTGGGCGATGCGCTGCGTCGTGTCGACTTGGTCGTAGGCGTAGACGTGTTGCCCGAACCGGCCGTGCCGGAACGAGACGAACGCCGGTTCATCGAGCCGGTCCGTCCGTCCGAACAGTTGATACCCTTTACGCGGGATCGTTTCGATGTCGTAACCGTCTTGTTTTAACGTCTCGATGTGTTTCCAAATGGCGGTACGTGAAATATTTAATTGGCGGGCCAATTCCTGTCCGCTCCACACCGCCCCGTCTTGGAGCAAGTTTAAGACCTTTCCTCTCGTTGAAGCCACATGACCGCCTCCTCTCGTAACGTTTGTTCCTCGTTAGCTAACTCGCCGAGGACGACGCGCCGTTCGAGGTCGGCGAGCAAGTGCTTGATCCGTGCGCCGCTCGCCCCGACCTGAAGCGCATCGCGACCGTCGAACCGGAGCTCCCGCCGTGACTGGATCGGGAGCACACGTTTCAAGGCGTCGGACGATTCCGTGCTCCCGGTCATCCGCAAATACGTCTCGAGCGTCGCTTGAGACGTCTCATATACGGTGAACGTATCGAGCCCGGAGTCGAACAGGTTGGCCAATACGCCCGCTTCCCGCTTCAAGGCGTTCGAACGCTTCCATGGCGAGAGCCAACGGATGTCTCCGGCGTGATAGACGAATAGCGCCCAGCCTCCGACCGCGTTGATTGGTGTCCGTCTGTCAGCGATAACACGATGGACGAGCTGTTTGGACACGTCCGGTAAGTACTGATGGATGCCGAGCTCGACGAGGTCGGTCAGCGCTCGGCGGTAAGCAGGTCCCGTCATCAACTTCTCGAACTCGATGGCGATGCGTTCCATCGCGATGTCTTGCAATTTGTGGCCGAGCGTCCTCGCCGCGTTCCGCACATCATCAGCGAGCGTGAAGTCGAGCTGGGACATGAACCGAAACGCGCGCATGATCCGGAGCGCGTCTTCCCCGAACCGTTCGTACGGGCTCCCGACGGTCCGGATAATCCGCGCCTCGAGGTCAAGCCGGCCGCCGAACAAGTCGACGACGTTGCCGTCATGGAACGCCATCGCGTTCATCGTGAAGTCGCGGCGCAACATGTCCTCTTCGAGCGTGACGCCGAGCGAGACGTGGTCGGGGCGTCGCGAGTCCGAATACGTCCCTTCCGAACGGAACGTCGTCACCTCGAACGGATGATGATCGAGGATGACCGTGACCGTCCCGTGATCGATTCCGGTCGGGACCGATTTCGGGAACAGTTTCATGACGTCTTCCGGGAACAACGACGTCGCGATATCGATGTCGTCGGGAAGCGTGCCGCGCACGTAGTCACGAACGGCACCGCCGACGATGTACGCCTCGCCCCCGTGGTCGTTGATTTTTTTTATGATTTGTTTCGCATACTCCCATTCTGTCATCGGCGCACCACCTGTTCGTATAGTCGTTCATATTGCGTGACGATGTCTTTAGACGCGAACTGTCTCGCTTTCACGAGACCGCCGGCACGCAGTTTCGCATGGAGCGCATCGTCGAGCAAGATCGCTTCGAGCGCGGTCGTGGCCGCTGTGACGTCGCCGCGCGCGACGACAAAACCGTCCACTCCGTCCGTGATCACTTCCGGCAAGCCCCCGGCATCGCTGACGACCGATGGGACGCCTGTCGCTAACGCCTCGAGAGCGACGAGACCGAACGCCTCTTTGTCCGACAACAGAAGATGGACGTCGCTGATCGATAACAACGCCGCGACTTGCTCTTGTTTCCCGGCGAAGATGACACTGTCTTCGAGCGCCATCTCGCTCACGAGTCGACGCATCGCCCCCATGAGCGGTCCGTCACCGACGAGGAGCAACTTCTTGCCCGGGACGCTCATCCGCTGGAACGCCTCGAGCACGAGGTCGATCCGCTTCACTTGTCGGAAGTTCGAGATATGGATGACGACGCGGTCGGCTGCTGACAAGCCGTAACGTTCACGGAGCGACGGCTCGGCTTGCGGCTGATAAACCGATTCGTCGATAAAGTTATGGATGACATCGATCTCAAGGCCTGCATCGATCCGCTCAAGCGTCTCGCGCTTCAAACTGTCGGACACGGCCGTGATCGCGTCCGACTGACGTAAACCGTACAGGATCGCCGGTTTCAACTCTTCATCTTCCCCGAGCACCGTAATATCGGTGCCGTGGAGCGTCGAGACGATCGGCGTCTTACTCTCGGCCATCTCGCGTCCGAGCGCGGCACAAACCGCATGGGGCACCGCATAGTGCGCGTGGATGACGTCGAGGCCGAACGCACGGATGACGCTCGCGATCTTCGAGGCGAGCGTGATATCGTACGGAGGATAGCGGAACACCGAGTACTGGTTGATCTCGACTTGGTGGAACGTGATGTTCGGATGATACGCATTCAACCGGAACGGGATGCTCGACGTGATGAAATGGACGTCGTGCCCCCGGTCGGCGAGTTTCATCCCGAGCTCGGTCGCGAGGATGCCTGAACCTCCGACCGACGGATAACAGAGGACTCCGATACGTAGCTTCATGCGAGCTCACCCGCCTGCGTGACGACGTATGGTTTGACGGTCATGAGCCCTTCGGCGTAGTCCGTGCCGATCAAGCTACCGAAGTGACGGTCGCGCGCGACGACGCGGTCGACGTACGCATCGGTCAATGGTGTGTCGACGCCGTCAACTGGTGTGAATTGACTTGCGTATGACGTCAACGCGTCCACTTTTTTATCGAGCGTCGCCGTGATGTCGATGCAGACGTCCGGTCGCACGTGGGCGTTGATCATGTATTGATAGACGCTGTCCGGACGGTAAGCCGGGACGTCGGACATATATTTGCGAATCCCGGCGTTGAACAGCGCCTCTTCGACGAGACGGGCGCACGCCCCGTGGTCGGGATGGCGGTCGACGCCGTACGGATAGAGCAGATGCGTCGGTCGTTCGGTCCGGATCAAGCGGACGAGCGTTTCAATTTGGTCGGCTGTCCCGAGCAGGCCACGGTCAGGGAAACCGAGATTGATGCGACGGACGCCGAGAATTCTATCGGCTGTTGCCGCTTCCTGTGCCCGCGTGACGACATCGCCGTTCGACGACAGTTCGGCCCGCGTCAAATCGACGTACAGGACTGGGATGCGATCACCCGTCCACTGGGCCGTCATGCCGGCGATGCCGATTTCGATATCGTCCGGATGGGCCCCGATTGCTACTATTTTCATAAAAAATCACCTCTTCTGTGAAAAGTATATCGGACTCACTGTCGAATGTCATATGTTCAGGGTAGGCAATCCACAGGTTTTTCGAGTACGCTTATGGATGGGAGGTGAACCACATGACGGTACAATTACCGATTCGGTTTCGCAATATATTCTTTATTCTCATCGGTTCATTCATTTTTGCATTCGGCGTGTTTCATTTTAACGTCCAAAACAACTTGGCCGAAGGCGGTTTCACCGGGATCACGTTGATTCTGCGCGGCTTGTTCGGTTGGTCGCCATCGATCACGAACTTGGCGCTCAATCTGCCGCTCTTCTTCGTCAGCTACAAGCTGCTCGGGCGGACGACGTTCATCTATACGCTCGTCGGGACGTTCAGCTTTTCGCTCTGGTATGGGCTGATCGCTAAGTACTCGAACCTCGTCATCGATTTGACCGATGACA
This sequence comes from Exiguobacterium sp. s142, assembly GCF_018618455.1. Taxonomy (NCBI): domain Bacteria; kingdom Bacillati; phylum Bacillota; class Bacilli; order Caryophanales; genus Exiguobacterium; species Exiguobacterium sp. s142. Next base: position 269,494 of record NZ_JACSMB010000001.1, read on the forward strand.
TGGTGCTCGCGAGTTTATTCGCAGGTCTGTTCATCGGCGTCGGTCTCGGTATCATTTTCAACAACGGCGGGACGACCGGGGGCATCGATATTATCGCTCGCCTCGTCCAACGTTACGTCGGTTGGTCGATCGGCAAGACGTTCCTCGTGTTCGACTTTTTCGTCATCGTCCTCAGTTTGACTTATCTCGACATCCGCGAGGCGATGTATACGCTCCTTGCCGTCTATATCGGCGCCCGCGTCATCGATTCGATGCAGGAAGGCACATATGCCGGTAAGGCCGCGATGATCATCAGCGACCACCGGACCGCCATCGCCGACGGCATCCACGCGACGATGAACCGCGGGACGACCCGTCTGCTCGCGAAAGGCGGCTATTCGAATAAAGAGCTCGAAGTGATTTACGTCGTCGTCGGACGCAACGAGGTCAACCGCCTCAAGACGATCGTCAAACAGATCGACCCGCACGCTTTCGTCACGTTCCATCACGTATACGAAGTCGGCGGCGAAGGGTTCACGTTCGACGAGAATCGCGTCCCGCTCAAATAAAAAAGACGAACACATCCCTAATTTGGAGATGTGTTCGTCTTTTTTGTGCGGACGCCCTCTCTATCGTTCGATCCGTTTAATTTCAAAGTAAAGGGCACCGCCCGGCGAATCGATACTAGCCGTCTCCCCGACTCGTTTTCCGAGCAAGCCGCTTCCGAGCGGGGACGAGACCGAGATCGTCCCGTTCGCCAAATCAGCCTCGAGCTCACCGACGATCTGATACGTCTCGTCCTCACCGTCCGGCAGTTCCCTGATCCATACCTCCACTCCGAAACCGACGCGATCCGTTGGCGCATCATCCTCGATCATCGCGTCGGCAAGCACGCGCTCGAGTTCAACAATTTTCGCCTCGATGCGCTCCTGTTCCCGGATCGCCTCAAAGTATGTCACGTCTTCTCTAAAGTCACAAAATTTGCGCGCCGTCTTCACTCGTTCGAGCGCCTCGCTCCGACCGTTTCCGCGGAGCGACTCGAGCTGTTCGATGAGACGAAGACGGCCTGACTTCGTCAACTGTGGTTTTGCCATACAATTCCCCTCCTCATACAAAAAAATCCCGTCAGTCGACGGGATCGATTCTATTCATCGCGTGGCATAAAGACGATCAGTGCGAGACGGATCAGTTCGGCAACCGCGACAAGTGTCGCTGCGACATAAGTCCAAGCAGCCGCGTTCAACACTTTACGGGCACCTGACTCTTCCGTCGCGGTCACGATCCCGTGGCTCGTCAGTTCGGCCATGGCGCGTTTCGAGGCGTCAAACTCGACCGGGAGCGTGACGAGTTGGAACAAGACCGCCCCGAGCATCATGACGACACCGAGCTGGGCAAGTCCCATCGCACCTAAGAGGAAACCTCCTATGAGCAGCGGGAACGACAAGTTTGACGTGATGTTCACGACCGGCACGAGCCGATGGCGGACACGCATCATCTTATAGTCCGTCGCGTCTTGGACGACGTGACCGATCTCATGGGCCGCGATCGCTGCCGACGAGATCGTTGATCCTTGATACACTTCGCGCGACAAGCGGACGACTTTATGCGTCGGGTCGTAATGGTCACTCATCAAACCGTCGACCATCTCGATGCGGACATCGTGCACACCGTTTTGTTTCATGATGAAGTCAGCGACTTGAGCGCCGGTGACACCGCTTTGAAGTGGTTGTTGTAAAAACTTTTTGTACGTACTTTTCACTCGCATCTGGGCCCATAACGGGATGAGCATGATCAGCGCGAGATAGAAAATATAGCCACCTAATGACATTTTCTATATCACCTCTGCGTATATTTGATATCTCGATTTTACATTCTTATGAACTTATTATCAAGCGAAGCGCGCAGGATGAGTCGGTATCCCACAAAAAAACATATTCCCGTCAACCAGAACGACCCGTAGCCGATCCACATAATATGCTCGGCGAGCGACGGATAACGCGGCCATTGTCCGAGCACGTAGTCGACGACGTCGTTATGGATGACCCAGATGAGCGTCAAGACGAACGACGACACGGTCCAACGCATGAACGGGGCGTATAGAAACGCCTGGACCGCCATCGCACCGTGAGACAGCATGAGCATGACGGCCATGAGCACGATGAACGTGTCCGCGTCGTCTCCTAGCTTCATGAGGAACAAGACGTTCATGACGACGGCCCAGACCCCGTATTTGATGAGTGTGATGAAGGCGAGTGTCTCGATGAGCGGTGAGTTTTTCTTGAGCAGCCACAGCGCCAGGACGATTGTGAAAAATAGTGACGCCGTCGGGCTGTCCGGTACGAACGGCCAATAGATGAGCGGCGTGTCGCGAAGCTGTGGTTCATACCAGACGTATCCGTAAATCGTGCCGAGCAGATTGACGATGAAGAGGAATGTTAAAACGGCTTTATGTTTTAGAAAGGGAAGCCACATCGTATAGTTCATGAAATCATTCCGTCCTTTTTTTCTTTATTGTAGCTTGCGTGACCGATAAGTAAAAGAGTGTAGCCCATAGGGGACTACACTCGATTGCTTACTGGTTATTTTCGCCGCCTTCACCGTATGAGGCGAGGAACTCGGACATGGCTTGGAGGTCTTCATCCGAACCGTCCCACTGACCGGCCGGCATCGTGCCGACACCGTTGACCGCGATCTCCGCGATCTCTTCAGCCGTGTAGGCCGTTCCGATGAGTCCTGGAGCTGCCGCCCCGCCCTCGAGGTTTTGACCGTGACAGTTCACACAAGACTGGGCTGCATAAATCTCATAGCCAGGTGCGGCTGTATCGATTTCCGGACCTTCACCCGGTACGACTAAGATTCCTTGCTCATGAACTTGATCCCAATGCGTCGTTTGAACAGATTCCCACGTCAAGTACATGATCGAGAGAATCCCGAGCAGCATGAAGCTGATCGCGACCGGTCGTTTGGCCGGCCTGCGCTCGATTCCTTGGTCGAGCCACGGTGCGATCAAGAGCGCCGTGAACGCGACCCCAGGCAAGATGACCGTTCCAAGAAGGATCCAGTCCCCCGCCGCGAATTGATACTTGAGCAATTGATACAAGAACAAGAAATACCAGTCCGGTAACGGAATGTATGACGTGTTCGTTGGATCGGCGATGTTTTGGAGCGGTGCTGCCTCGACGATCGTCAAGGCGATGAATCCGATCAAGAAGACCGAACCGACCATCCACTCTTTAAGCAAGAAGTTCGGCCAGAACGCTTCTGTGCGTCCTGGATATTCAGAATAGTCTTTTGCAATATTTTGTTTCCGATTCCCGATTCCTACTCGAGAGTCGGTTACAAATTTCATCCCTTTACCGCGATGCATATCGTTTCTCCTCCTTTTTGTCTTCGAATCGGCTTATAGCGGTCCAGATATTCCTTGTTTACGAATCATCAGGAAGTGGGCTCCGAGGAGTCCGAACAAGGCCGCCGGTAAGAAGAAGACGTGAATGGCGAAGAAGTTCGTGAGCGTCCGTGCCCCGACGATCTCACCACCGGCGAGAAGGGTCTTGGCGATTCCACCAATGACAGGAACACTTTCGGCAATTTGAAGCGTAACTTTCGTTGCGAACAACGCTTTCATATCCCAAGGTAACAAGTAACCTGTAAGACCGAGCGCCAAGACGACGAAGAACAAGAGGACTCCGACGACCCAGTTGAGTTCGCGTGGTTTCTTATACGACCCGGTGAAGAACACGCGGAGCGTGTGTAAGAACAACATGACGATCGCGACCGATGCGCCCCAATGGTGCATCCCACGAACGATTTGTCCGTGTGCGATTTCGTTCTGTAAGTAATACACTGATGCGTGGGCATTGATGATATCTGGAACGTAGTACATCGTCAAGAACATCCCTGACAGAATTTGAATCACGACCGTGAAAAATGTCAGACCGCCGAAGCAATAAACAAATGCTGAAAAGTGATGGGCAGGGTTGACGTGTTCCGGTACTTCATGGTCAGCGATGTCGCGCCATAACGGCGTGATGTCGACGCGTTCATCGACCCAATCATAAATTTTTTGTAACATCGACTATTTCCCCCTCTCACAACTGTGCGACTGGACTGCCCAAGTATAGGAAGCCGTCTTTTTCTTCTTTTTCATAGCGTGCCAGCGGTGATGTCGGAGGTGTACCCGGAATGTTCGTTCCGTCTTTTTCGTAACGCCCGAAGTGACACGGACAGAAAAATTCTGACGGTCTTGTCGGATCTCCACCATAACCTACTTGACAGCCAAGATGCGTACAGATAGGAGAGAGTGCGATTACTTCACCGTTCTCGTCTTTGAACACCCATGCTGAAAGTGTTTCTTCAAATTCATACCAAGCGTCTTGCGTTTGTTTTTTAAAGTCGACACGTTGCGGCTCAGTCGTGATGTCGTCAAGACTCATGACCTTCACTTTGTCGCCCGCACCCGATTTTTTCAAGACCGGATCGATCGCAAAGTTGACCATCGGACTGATCAATGTTGCCGCCATAAAGCCACCTACACCAGTTAACGTATACGTTAAGAACTGACGGCGCGTGACTTTTGACCCATTTTGAGCCATTTGGTTCCCCCCTCATTCGTGTGCATAACCCCATAATTCTTTATGCATTCTTCACAAAAATTTCTCACTCACCAAAATAGTATATCAATAAAACCTCTACGTCAACCGCTTCATGTCGCCATCCAACGGCCCGAAAGCTCTGTAATGACTTGCGTCGCAAAATTTTGGACCATCGTGTGCGACTGCTCCCCCGACATGCCTTTCAAGGCAAGCGGCGGAACGAATATGACCGGTAACTCGAACGCTTTGAAGCGAACGTCTGAAGAGATGAACAACACGTGGGCAAACCCGGCCGTCGTTGCTTTTGTCATGACTGCGCATGCAAATTCGTACCCGGCCTCGACATCGAGATAGCTAAGCGTCGGATTCAGCATCGTCCGTCCAGACAGCTGTCGTTCGGTTTCAAGCGCCACCGCTTGGACGACCTCGTAGCTTTCGGCTTTACGCACCATCTCCTCATCAAACGCCAGTTCGACGAGTGGGACGATGAGCGTATCGACGTATTGGCGTTCGGTCAGCGATTTCAACGCATCCATGCCATCGAACCTCATCTTCCTCCTCCTCTCTTTAGAAGACATACATCATCATGTCCATTGTAGCGTACCTACATTCGCTTCCTCTCGAAAGTTATGAACGAAATGTGAAATTATTGTGTATTCCTACGTCATTAATATACCAAAAAACAAGCGCTTTCCATAACGGAAGCGCTTGTTTTTCCTAAAATAATTTCGATGCTCTCACTTGATGAAGTTTGCTCGTCAAATTACGAAACAGCTTCTCGTCCCGGCGATCAAGCGCCTCGTCGATCTCGACGAGCAGACGCTCTTCCTCGAACTGGGCGACCGATGCTCGAATGACCGTCTGGGCCGAGTTCGTCACTTCGTCTTTAATCTCGGCGACAGGCTCAAACGGATTGAGCTCGACGATGTCGATCCAACTCTCATCAATCATCATCCCTTGAAAGTTTAGTTCGACATAAATCGTCCCGTCGTGGAGCCGAATGTCATGGTACGCCTTTTCCGGATTGACCGTGATGAGGTCACCTCGTCGGTAACGGAACGGTTCCCCTTCGAAGCCGTACGCCGTCATGACGAGGCTGCGCGGTGAAACCGAGGCGTTCGTCACGAAATGAACGTTCCCAAGTTTTTCAGGATGTCTAAGCCAATAATCAATGATCCATTTGGCCTCTCGCTTACGAAGCGTATGATGAGCGAGGAATCGCTTTAAAAAATTCTTTTTCCGCTCGACCATATGACCCCATCTCCTTTATATTGATTAATCGCGATCCGTCAACAAGTCGATCCGCTCTTCGAGAATTTGGCGGTCGATCATATCCACGGTGAGCGCAAGCGTTTGCTCGAGCACACGCTGCGCCTTGTCACGCTGTCCTTCTTCTACCAATAGTGTAGCCCATTCAGTCGAAAATGACACGTCCTCTTTATAAACTTGTTCGATCGAGGTGTATAGATTGACAGCCTGCTCATAGTCCTCGAGTTCATAGGCGGCTTTCGCCTTGTACCACGTCATGAGCGTCGACGTCGAGTGCTCCTCGAGCGCATCGATCGTCTCGAGCACGGCTTCCATGTCTCCCGCTTCGAACAAGATTGACAACAGCAGTTCGGTCGCTTGAAGCGATTCCGGGTTCAAGGCGAGCGCTTCGCGGAGTTCATTGACCGCTTCGTCTGTGCGGCCTTGCTTCAAGAACAGCTTCGCTTTGACAGTGCGCAGCTCATCGTTATAGTCGTCACGGTCGATCCCTTGATCGATCACTTCGAGCGCTTCATCGATGCGACCGAGTTCCTCGAGCGCTTCCGTATACGGCAAGTAAAGCGATGTAAAGTCAGGGTCCATCAAGCGGAGCTCTTCGAACTGTTTGATGGCGACCTCATCACGCCCGATACGGTGGGCCGTCATCGCATGTCCGAACACGGTGTTCAGATTGCGGTTCTCTGTCTTCTCGAATTCATCGAGCGCTTCTTCGAACGAGCCGATCATCGTCAGTGCTTCAGCGTAATCGGCTTGATAGTCGAGTTCTTCGGGCAATCGCAAGTGCGGTAAGCGCGCATAGAGCGGTACCGCCTGTTCAAACGAACCGATCGAGGCGTATAGTTCGGCCAGCCCATAGACGAGCAGCGGCTCGTCCGGATTCGCCTGTAACGCTTCCATCAATTTCTTGACCGCGACTTCGTCAAGTCCTTGCGATTGATACAAATCAGCTAATAAGACGAGACTTCTCATGTGCGCCTCTTTGTCGCTCGCATCGATCGTTTCAAGGACGGCGATCGCTTCTTCTTCCCGGTCGCTGTCGAGATACGCTTCAGCGAGCGACAGCGCCACGTGCGGGTTGCCCGCGTAGTCGACATACAGTGCTGCCAGTAAATTCACAGCCCGGTCGGCGAGGCCCAGTTCGAGATATAGGTCGGCAATCGCCAACCGATCTTCGTCCGAACCTTCTGTCTCAAGCGCTTCAAGGTGCGCCAAGGCGTGCTCGGTCTCACCTTTTTCGAGCATCTCGATTATATGGTTTAATACTGATTCGTCTAACATAATTAATTTCCTCCTACCACTTTCAGGTATTGCCGTTATTCTATCTCACGACCGAGCCGTTGTAAATCGTCACGAAAATGAGGGTAACTGATTTCAGAGGCTTCGATCCCGTCGATGACGACGGGTTCGTCGATCAGTAAAGCTGCCACTTGTAGCATCATCGATAGACGATGGTCCGCATGCGAGGACACATGACCAGCCTGAAGCCGGCTCGGGAAAACGCTGAACCCGTCTTCGGTCTCGCGGATATCGACACCGAGCGCCGCGAGCTCGCTCGCGACCGTCTTGATCCGATCGGTCTCTTTCACACGCAGTTCACCCGCATCCTTTACGACTGACGGGCTCGACGCCTGCGACGCGACGAGAGCGAAGAGTGGGAGTTCATCGATTTGTCGTGGGATGGCCTCGCCTTCGAGCGTCACCCCTTGAAGTTCGCTCGTCGTCACCGTCACATCTCCGACCGTCTCTTCCCCGAGTGGTCGCAGCCGAGTGATCTCGACGTTCGCTCCCATACGCTCAAGTGTTCGTAAAAAGCCGATTCTCGTCTCGTTCAAACAGACGTCGGTCGTCGTCACGCGGCTGTTTGGGACGATGGCGGCCCCGGCCCAGAAGAAAGCAGCCGACGACGGGTCGGCTGGCACGTCGACCGTCGCCCCGTCGAGGTGACTTGACGATAGCCGGATCGTCCGCACGCCATCTTCGTTCGTGATCTCGACGCGTCCACCAAACAGCGGCAGCATCCGTTCCGTATGGTCGCGTGACAGCATCGGTTCACGGACAATCGTCGGCCCGTCAGCGCGAAGACCGGCCAATAGGATAGCCGACTTCACTTGCGCGCTCGCGACCGGTAACGTGTAATCGATCCCGCTCAAGCGCCGCCCCTTGATCCGAACAGGGGCGAATTCGCCGTCGATGTCGGCCCCCATCTGTCGAAGCGGTTCGGTGATGCGACGCATCGGCCGTTTCGAGAGCGAGTCGTCTCCGACGAGCGTGAACTCACCCGAATATCCGGAGACGAGACCCGAGAGCAGGCGCATCGTCGTCCCCGAATTCCCGCAGTCAAGCGTGGCCGGAACGACTGACGCGACACCTTCGATCCGGAGCCGCTCGTCGAGTTCTTCGACGCTTGCCCCGAGACTACGGACCGCATCGATCGTCGAACGGCAATCTGCCCCAAGGAGCGGATTCATGACGACCGTCTCCCCGCTCGCTATCGCACCGAATAAGATCGCGCGGTGCGTGATCGACTTATCACTCGGTACGCGAATCAATCCATTCAACCCCATCAGAACCACCCTTTCAACTGTATGTATGCTTCAGCAAGCCGCTCGGACGGCACCGCCTCAACGGTAGCCGCTTCACCGAGCAACACGAAACGGACTTGTCCATCCCGATTTTTCTTATCGAGCCCCATCACCGTCAAATACGTCTCGAACGGTTTCCATTCAACCGGGCTGACGCGGCGCGCCCGCATCCAAGCGGCGAGCTTACTGGCCCGATCCGTGTCTCCTCCGACGAGAAAGGCGTATACCATGCCGTACAGCACCGCCTCCCCGTGTGACAGTCGATACCGTTCGACCGACTCTAAAGCGTGCCCGAACGTATGACCAAAATTGAGCCACGCCCGGACACCGCGTTCCCGTTCGTCTGCCTCGACGACGACACGTTTCACTTCAATCCCGCGCGCAAGCCACATTTCCCAGTCTAGCGTACCAACTGACAACGCCTGAAACAGTTCGTCCTCGAATGAAGCAGCGAGGACGTAACGTGACAAGTAAGCATGTTTAATCAACTCACCGAGGCCGCTCAAGACGTCACGATTGCTCAGCGTCTCGAGACGGGACACGTTATAATGCACACCGATCGGTTGATAAAACGCACCGATCGCATTTTTAGACAGCGGGTGGTTGACGGCGACTTTGCCACCGATCGCTGAATCATGGGCGAGCACCGTCGTCGGTACTTGGATGTAACGGACCCCTCGCATATACACACTCGCAAGAAAACCGGCCAAGTCCCCGATCATGCCCCCGCCAAAAGCGACGACGAGCGTGTCGCGGTCACAACGTGCGGTCAACCCATCTGTCACGAGTTTTTCAACGGTCTCGAGTGATTTCGAGCCGTCACCCGGCGTGACGACCGACCAAACGATCTGCGGATGGATGCCGGCTAGACGTTGTTTGAACACCTTACCGTGTAGCGCATCCACCGTCCGGTCTGTAATGACCCATACCGTCGAGCAAGCCGGGAAATAATCCACGCGGTCCAACCAGGCGTCGCTGTGTTCAATCGACACGTCATAAGGGACTGATGCGTCAACATGAATCGTCACCACGACCGGATTTCCTCACGATACGACTCGACCCGCGACTGAATTCGTTTGACGGTGTCGTGTCCGAACGTCTCACACAACTCACGCGCGAGTTCGAACGCGACGACCGCCTCGACGACAAGTGACGCAGCCGGGACAGCACAAGCGTCACTTCGTTCGATTTGAGCGAGGAACGGCTGTTTCGTATCGATATCGACCGATTGCAACGGTTTGTAGAGCGTCGGAATCGGCTTCATCACGGCACTGCAGACGATCGGCATCCCGGTCGTCATCCCTCCTTCAAAACCGCCTAAATGGTTGCTCAGTCTCGTATACCCGGACTCGTCATAGGCGATCGGGTCCATCACTTCCGATCCTGGACGGTACGCCATGTCAAATCCATCGCCAAAGGCAACCCCTTTGATGGCGTTGACGCTCATGACGGCGCGAGCGATGGCCGCATCGAGCTTGCGATCATATTGAACGTAAGAACCCAACCCTGGGATGACGCCATGCACTTCGGTGCAGACGACGCCGCCAAGTGAATCTCCGGCCGCTTTCGCTTCATCAATCAAACGCATCATCGCTTCACCGGACGTTTCGTCAGTCGTGCGTACGGGTGACGCCTCGATGACGGTCCGTAGTTCTTCGAGTGCTGCGTAGTGCTTCGGCGCGGACTCGATGCCGCCGATCACTTTCACATAGCTGACGAGCGACATGCCGACTGCGTCGAGCAACTGTTTGCTGAGCGCACCGACAGCGACGCGGGCCGCCGTCTCGCGTGCACTCGAACGTTCGAGCACGTCCCGAAGGTCTCGGTGGTCATACTTAAGACCGCCGACAAGGTCAGCATGTCCCGGACGAGGCCGAACGACCCGGCGCTTGATTTCAAACTCGTCGTCGACCGGCTCTGCCTGCATGACGTTCCGCCAATGCGCATGGTCTTTGTTTTCAATCCAAAACGAAACAGGGGCTCCGGTCGTCATCCCATGACGAACCCCAGCCCTCACCTCGATTTTGTCTGATTCAATTTGCATTCGGCGTCCACGGCCATAGCCCGACTGACGTTTCGCCAACTCGCCGTTGATTGCCTCGACGTCGACGCTTAAGCCGGCCGGGACTCCTTCGATGATGACGGTCAATCCCGGTCCGTGTGACTCTCCCGCTGTCAAATAACGCATATGCGCCACCTCACTCCTCAAATTTTTCGTAGAAGAAACTTTGTTTCATCTTGTATCCGTAACGCTTCGGCTGGAAGATTTGTTCAGTCCCTCCGACGAAGAGGACCCCGCCCGGACGAAGCGAGCGGTGGAACGACTTGTACACTTTCTCTTTCGCCTCTTCCGTAAAGTAAATCAAAACGTTTCTACAGACGATCAAGTCAAAGTTACGTTCGTAGACGTCAGCGAGCAAGTTGTGCTTTTTGAACGTCACGAGTTTTTTAATCTCGTCCGAGACAAAATAGTCGTCATCTCGACGGGTGAAATAACGATCTCGAAACTCAGGCGGCAAATCGACGAGCGCCCGTTCATGATACTTGCCTTGTTTCGCTTTTTCGATCACCAAGTCATCTAGGTCAGTCGCTGTGATCGTGAACTGGGCGGGTGACAAATGCTTCGACAATAACATCGCAAGTGAATACGGTTCTTCTCCCGTCGAACAAGCCGCGCTCCAGACCCGGAGTTTCCCTTGGCTTCTACGAATGAGCTCAGGCAACACGTCCGTCTCGAGCTGTTGCCAGCGGACCGGGTTTCGATAAAACTCACTGACGTTGATCGTCATCCGGTCTAAAAATTCGTCGTACAAACCTCGGTCTGACTCCATCGCTTTAAAATACTCGATAAATGTGGCGTAGCCCTTCTTCTCGCGGAGCGCGACCATTCGTCTTTTCATTTGTGCTTCTTTGTATAAATTCAAGTCGATTCCAGACTTTAAATAAAACTTTTTTACGAAGATCGCATAATCATTTATCACCAGTTCTAACCTCAATTCTTTCTCTTATCCTAGATCATGTCGTGTCCGAACATACGAAAGCGCTTTAATGCAAATAGAAAAAGGGACAGGAGGCCCCGTCCCTTTTATCGTCATCAAACGTGTGATGTTTCAGTGGCGAACCAGAGCGATAATTCTCTCTCGGCACTTTCCACGCTGTCTGAACCATGGATGACGTTTTGTGACATTGTCGAGGCCAAGTCGCCACGAATCGTTCCCGGCTGCGCGTCGAGTGGGTTCGTCTTGCCAATCATCAACCGAGACACGGCGACGACGTTCTCGCCTTCCCACTCCATCGCGACGACCGGACCTGACGTCAAGAATGCGACGAGTTCTCCAAAGAACGGTTTTTCCTTATGTTCCGCATAGTGCGATTTTGCAACCTCAACTGACGGCGTCAGCATTTCGAGACGGTTCAACGTGTACCCTTTGTTCTCGAAACGTGTGATGATTTCCCCAATCAAACCACGCTTCACCCCGTCAGGTTTTACCATTAAAAATGTCTTTTCCATACCCCTAGTCCCCCTAAATCAATATGTGTACCATGTACTTTATCAGTTTACACGGTCATCTTCATTTTTGAAAGGGTTTACAAGGTGTGAACTACCATTTTCGTTTGCCGATATATTCGGCAATCTCAATCAACGACCGTTTGTCTTGAATATCCGGCAGTGAATCGAGTCGCTGAATCGCCCGGTTCACGTAACGGTCGATCGTGCGTTGACTTCGTTCAAGCGTACCGTTCCGTTGCACTTCGCGGACGAGCGTCCGGGTCATCTCATCGTTCGAGGCGTTCGTGACTTGCTGCAACCGCTCATAAAACACAGGATCTTCTGATGAATAGAAGAGCGGCAATGTTTTATGCCCATGCTTCAAATCTTCACCGACGGGCTTACCGAGTTGATAACTCTTCGCCGTGAAATCGAGCAAATCATCCGTCATCTGAAACGCCATCCCGATATCGTAGCCGAACAACCGAAGTTGTTTGACGACGTCAGGTGACGCCCCGGAGACGACGGCCCCGGCCGCGCAACTCGTCTCGATCAAGAGTGCCGTCTTCCGGGCGATCCGGTCCAAGTACCGCTTCGGGGATTGCGCCCAGTCATATTGGTCTTGAATTTGATTGATCTCGCCGATACAGATCAGTTCCATCGTCTCCGCCATGATTTGCATCACTTCCGGGGAATCGACTTCGGACACGAGCCGAATCGCTTCCCCGAACAACGTATTACCGGTATACATGGCGACGCTCTCGTCATATCGTTCCATCACGGTCGGTTTTCCGCGGCGCAGTGTCGCGTCATCGATCACATCATCGTGAACGAGTGACGCCATATGAATCAGCTCGAGGCTCGCCGCAACTTTCGTCAGACGAATATCATTCCCAGTCCCAAATCCGGCACTGAGCAATACGAACGCCGGACGGATCCGCTTCCCCCCAGCATCTAGCAATTGTTTCGATGCGGCTTCGATCACCGGATGTTCCGTGTGGACCCGCGTCGACAAAAACCGATCAATCTGTTCGATTTCTCGGTTCATGTGGCGATAAAGTCGCTTTAAAGACATCGTTCACCACTTCTTTCCTAGGTGCATGGCGCACGCACCACCGGAAAACGCCTTGACTTCGACTTGCTCGAACCCGGCTTCTTCAAACATGCGCTTTAACGTCAACCGGTCAGGGAACTGATCCGTCGATTCTTGCAGCCACTTGTATTGATCATACGACCCGGCAAACACTTTGCCGAATAGCGGCATGACTGATCCAAAGTAAAATTTATAGAGCCCGCTGAATAGTGGTGCCGTCGGTTGGCTCGTCTCGAGACAGACCACTGTCCCGCCCGGTTTTAAGACGCGGTGCATCTCCCGGAGGACCGTCATATAATCCGGTACGTTCCGAAGGCCAAATCCGATCGTCACATAGTCGAATGAATGATCTCCGAACGGCAACTCCATCGCGTTCCCGTGAATGAGTTCGATCATCGGATAATCAGCCACTTTCTCGTGTCCGACAGCGAGCATATTTTCAGAAAAATCGAGTCCTTTGACGACCCCGGTGTTTCCGGCCGCCTCGGCGAGTTGAATCGTCCAATCGGCCGTCCCGCAGCAAACGTCCAAACATTTTGCGCCGGGGAACACTTGCATGCGCCGCATTGTCGCTCTGCGCCACCATTTATGCAGACGGAAACTGATGATCGAGTTCATCGTATCGTAGCTTGGCGAGATCGTTTGAAATACTTCATATACTTTTTGCTCTTTCTCTTTCGGTTGCAACACGTAACACCCTTTCCGTTCTAAGCGACAGCATGCGCGAGTAGTGTCGATAGCTGTTCTCTTTTTTCTTGGCGCAGTTCTGTTGCCTTCTGTTCGATGATTTCTTTCCCGTACGATGTCAAATAAGATTGACCTAGCAGTTCGGAAAACGTTTTGATTAATCCGAAGTTCGCTTCCATCCACGTCACAACAGCGACGTCCGTCCCCAAGGCGAGTGTGCACTTCGCGCCGTTCACAAGCTGCACGGTTCGACCGAAACGGTTGCTATAGTCCGCTGGAAACATCGCCAATATTTTATAAAATTGAGCCGAGGCGTAATCTCCGGCGAGCACTTTAAGTTGCCGTTCAAGGGACCCGTTCGGGCACTCCTTCACTTGATCGTGCAGCTCGAGTGCTTGATGGGCAAAATAAGTCGCGAGCACGAGCTGTCGATGTTGATGCGATTCGAGTTCAATCATGTCGATCATCCAACGAAGTAAAGGCATGTCGACTGCGGGTACAATCTCGTGTCTCGTCAAATACGGATGAGTCATACGTTGTTCGATTTGACGAGCAAGGTCGGTGACAACGCTTTCGTTTGTCAACTGTTCCATGCTATCCCCCCTCGTCCTCTTCGTTGTCATTCTGACATAGTATAGCACATTTTTGTCACATTCACGCCATGTGAACTTGCTTTCAACTACAAAAAAAGCCGCCTCTCGGCGACTTATGTATTGCTCATTATTTGACCGCATCTTTAAGCGCTTTACCTGCTTTGAAGGCAGGAACTTTGCTTGCAGGGATTTCGATATCTTCTTTCGTACGTGGGTTGCGACCTTTACGGGCAGCACGTTCACGAACTTCAAAAGTACCAAAACCGATCAATTGAATTTTCTCACCGCTTTGGAGTGCTTCAGTGATTGATTCAAACGTTGCTTCTACGATTTTCGTTGCGTCTTTTTTAGACACATCTGCTTTCTCGACAACTGCGTTGATCAATTCAGTTTTGTTCATCACGATTCACCTCCTCTCACAGAGAGTTTACGGGATTAATCATATCGTACAAACGTTGATATGACAACATTTTTTAAGCGAAAAGGTCATAAGCGGACACCTTGCTCGACTCAATTGTTTAAAAACTCGACCTCACCTTGGTCATTAATCGTATACCCTTGCGAATAAGCCGGAGCGAACGGTGCGTCATCGTAGAGCAAATAACGAATATCCTCTCCTACTTTCGGCTCGGCATCCGTGTTCTCGAGCACGGCTTCGATGTCAGCCCGGTAATCGACGAACAATTGACCAGTCCCATCCACATAGATCGGCAACTCGTTTTCCGTGTATGGGCTCGGGATGAACGGTTCTTCGGAGACGAAAACGAGGTCGTAATCGATCGTAAACTGATTTTTTCCGAGCGATCCTTTGAACGGATATTTCCCTTCTTTGACTCTGAACGAATTGATATTCGTCTGCAGTTGTTGGAGGCGCTCGGTCACCCGCAAGTCAATCAGTTTGACCGTCGGCTCTGTCTCGGCGTCGACAAGGACGTACAAGAACAAGCCGCCCCCTTCGAAACTGTTTGCCGGCGGATCTGCCAAATAACCAGGGACGAGGCGGCTAAACTCGATCGGGTAACGTTCCATCAGCGGCGTCTCGGCCGGCTTTGTTTTGATCGGTAAGACACCGGTCGTCTCTTTGAACGAGTCGACCGCCGTCTGGACCGATTGCAACTGGTCCTCATAAGGCACGTTGTCGACCCGATTTGTTTCCGGGAACATACATCCGGCGAGCAGCGTCGCCGTCGCCAAACTGACGGCTAAAAACATTCGTTTCACGGTTTACCCTCCTGTCGGTCCAGAAGCGACCACATAAATCATAATGATCGTTCCGAATAGAAAAATCACGAATGCGACGACTCGAATGAGCACCGCAAACCAGCCTGAAAGTTTCGTGTGGCTGACTGCCACCATGAGCGCAGCGACGGCAAACGCCCCAATCCCCGCAAATGAAATCCACATCTTGATGAGTGACGGTGTCACGTCTATCCCCTCGACTTTCTCTATAAATCTTACTCCGTAATTTAGTGTAGCAAAAAAAACAAAGGAACTGAACGAAAACGTCAGTTCCTTTGCTGTTATTCGCCCTCGAAATGGAAAACTTCTTCCATTTCATGTTTTTGCGGGCGTCTCATCAACTTTTTCACTTCATCATGCGGACTTTTTCCTTCGAACAGCACGTTGTAGAGCGCTTCCGTGATCGGCATGTCGACGCCGGCTTCGCGGGCAAGTGTATGCGCTGCTTCACAGGCACGCACACCTTCGACGACCATACCCATCTGATCGAGTACGTCTTCAAGCTTCTCCCCACGTCCGATGGCGTTACCAGCTCGCCAGTTTCGGCTGTGCTGTGACGTCGCGGTCACGATCAGATCACCGATCCCGGTCAAGCCCGAGAACGAGGCCGGGTTGGCGCCGAGTTTGACACCGAGCCGAGCGATCTCGACGATGCCGCGCGTCATGAGGGCAGCTTTCGCATTGTCGCCGTATCCGAGCCCGTCCGTCATCCCGGCGGCAAGGGCGATAATGTTTTTAAGCGCGCCCCCGTATTCCGCTCCGATGACGTCAGAGTTCAAATAGACCCGGAACTGATCGTTTGTGAGCAGTTCTTGAATCTCATCAGCGACAAATAAATCCTCACACGCGATGGTGATCGTCGTCGGTTTGCGGACGGCCACTTCCTCGGCGTGGGTCGGGCCTGTCAATACACCGATGGCTCGACGTTTTGACGGATCGATCTCTTCAGCGATGATCTCAGACAACCGCTTATGCGTCTTCGGTTCGATCCCTTTTGCGGCATGAACGATCGTGACCGGTTCCGTGAGCAAATCGTTCACTTCACGGGAAACCGGACGAATCGCCGAGCTCGGGACGACGAGGAAAATGATCGAGCAATCTAGAACCGCCTCTTTCAAATCGGTCGTTGCCCGGATCGACGCCGGAAGCGGCACATCTTTCAAGTAAGTCGAATTCGTATGCGACGTGTTGATCTCATGGACGTGATCTTCCTCACGTCCGTAGAGCACGACGTCGTGTCCATTGTCAGCGAGGACGAGCGATAATGCCGTTCCCCAGCTTCCTGCACCAATGACAGCTACTTTTGCCATGTGAGGCACCCCCATTACTAGTTTTTCTGACGAGCCACGATGTGAATCGGTGTACCAGTAAAGTCAAACGCGCGGCGAATCTGGTTATCTAGATAACGTTTGTACGAGAAGTGAAGCAACTCGGGATCGTTGACGAACAACACGAACGTCGGTGGCTCGATCGCCACTTGCGTCGCATAGTTGATCTTGAGTCGTTGTCCTTTGTCCGTTGGTGTCGGGTTCATCGCGACCGCGTCGACGATGACATCGTTCAACACGCTCGTCGAAATACGCTGACGGTGTGATTCGGCAACTTGATTGATGACAGGAAGAAGCGTTTGCAACCGCTTCGACGTGAGTGCCGATAAGAATACGATTGGCGCGTAGTCGAGGAATAGGAATTCCTTGCGGATCTTCTCTTCCATCTTCTTCATCGTCTTGTCGTCTTTCTCGACAGCGTCCCATTTATTGACGACGAGCACGATCGCTTTCCCTGCTTCGTGGGCAAGTCCTGCGACGCGTTTGTCTTGCTCGATGATGCCTTCTTCACCGTCGATGACGACGAGGACGACGTTCGAGCGTTCAATCGCCTTTTGGGCACGCATGACACTATAACGTTCTGTCGATTCGTACACTTTGCCGCGCTTACGCATACCGGCCGTATCGATGATGACGTACTCTTGTCCATCACGAGTGAACGGTGTATCGATCGCATCGCGCGTCGTTCCGGCGATCGCCGAGACGATAACACGTTCTTCACCGAGAATCGCGTTCGTCAAACTCGATTTCCCGACGTTCGGGCGTCCGATGAGCGAGAACTGAATGACATCTTCGTTGTATTCGTAATCGTCTTTGTCCGGCGCGAGTTCGAGGACACGATCTAACAGATCACCAAGACCGAGTCCGTGTGTTCCCGAGATCGGGAACGGGTCGCCAAACCCGAGCGAGTAGAACTCATACATGAGTTCACGCATCTCGAAGTTATCGACTTTGTTGACGGCAAGCACGATCGGCTTGTTCGAACGGAACAACAAGTTCGCGACTTCTTCATCCGCTGCCGTGATCCCTTCACGACCGTTTACCATGAAGACGATGACGTCCGCCTCATCGATCGCGAGTTCGGCTTGATGACGCATCTGAACGAGAAGCGGCTCATCGCCGACCTCGATCCCGCCTGTGTCGATCAAATGAAACTTTCGGTTCAACCACTCACCCGTACCGTAAATACGGTCGCGTGTAACTCCCGGTTTGTCATCGACGATCGATACGCGATCACCGATGATCCGGTTGAAAATCGTGGATTTCCCAATATTCGGGCGGCCTACGATGGCCACTGCTGGAATTCCCATATAAACACCTCTTTAACTTTCATTCAAAAAATTATCGTTCTTATTTGCAACTGTACAATTATAGCACAGTCGAATATTAGTGACCATACAAAAAGAAGCGGGAGTATGACTCCCGCTTGAACGACCGTCTTATTTAGAATCGTCCGAGGCGTTCTCACCTGTCAGTTCAGATACAGAGAATCCGCCTTGATCGCTATATTCGTCAAGCAGCGACTGCTCTTCATCATCGCGTGAACCGTCTTCTGATTCGAGTGCACGCATCGACAATGAGATTTTCTTCTCATCGAGATGGACGTCGAGCACTTTCACTTTCACTTCTTGTCCTTCAGACAAGACTTCAGATGGCGTCGCGATGTGTCGGTTCGCAATCTGAGAAATGTGGAGCAACCCTTCGACTTGCGGCGCGACTTCGACGAACGCACCAAACGTGACGATACGTTTGACCTTCCCCGCGATCACGTCCCCAGGTTGAATCTTGCCTTCAACCGATTCCCACGGTCCCGGTTGCGTCTCTTTGATCGACAATTTCACTTTTTCATTGTCGAGGTCAAGACCAAGTACTTTCACTTTCACTTTGTCACCTTCTGTGACGACATCACTCGGTTTTTCAACACGACTATGAGCCATCTCAGAAATATGGACGAGACCGTCGACGCCGCCGATATCGACGAACGCACCAAAGTCAGTTAGACGTTGGACGGTTCCTTCGATAATTTGACCGACCTCGAGCGATTCAAGCGTTTCCGCCTTCTTCGCACTCATCTCTGCCTCTGCCACCGCTTTATGCGACAAGATTACGCGATTTTTTTCGCGGTCCATCTCGACGACTTTAACCGTAATCGGCTTATGCAAGTATGATGAGAAATCTTCGACGAAGTGGTTTTCTACGAGTGAAGCCGGGATAAAGCCGCGGATGCCGATATCGACAACAAGACCGCCTTTGACCTTATCTTTCACCATGACTTCAAATACTTCGCCCGATTCGAATTTTTCAACGATTTGATCCCAAGCTGCCTCGGCATCTACGTCTTTCTTCGATACGACAACCTCTTCATCCGTGACCTTTTTCACTTTGACACGGATTTCGTCGTTGACATGGAGTGATTCGTTTAAATCGTCTAAATGCATGCTTGATACTTCGCTGATTGGCAAAATCGCCTCGGTTTTGTAACCGATATCAATTAACGCTTGCTTGTCCTCGATTTTGACGACGATACCGGTCACGATTTGACCTCGATTAATTTCAAAATCAGGCATATCTTTCATTTCTTCGACCATTCCAACACTACCCCCTCACGATGAGTACAAAAAGGAGCGCCCTAAGGCGCTTAACACCTAGTATAAACTTCTTATAATTCGACAGATTTGTCAAGGTGTTATCAGGTTTGTTCCTCTGATTGCAACAGATTAAACCTGAAATTAGCGAACGTTCTGTGAATGGGTCATGTACAGTTCGGCGATTGTCGCCATGATCAAATCGGCGGCGTCTTGGGCACTCGCTTTGTCCGCTTTCAGTTGCGAGAAGTCGATCGGCTCGCCGATGACGACCTTCAACTTCGAACGGAACTTGTATTTACCGATGATCGCGATCGGAAGGACGGCAGCGTTTGAACGGAGGGCGAAAAAACCGACACCCGCCTGCGCCTTACCGAGCGATCCGTCTTTCGAACGGGTCCCTTCCGGAAAGATCGAGATGACCTCGTCCTCTTTCAACTTCTGAAGAACAGTACGCAGCGCTTGACGGTCCCCTTCCCCGCGTGACACCGGGATTTGCCCGGAGCGTGTCAAAATCCGTTTTAAAACCGGGACATCGAACAGCTCTTTTTTTGCAAAAAAACGAATTGGCCGTTGCTTCGGCATGGCACTGGCCAACAAGACCGGGTCCCAGTTCGACTGGTGGTTCGAACAGACGATGATCGAGCCGTCCTCAGGTACATTCTCACGACCGACATACTCGACGCGGAAGCTGAGCAGACGCATGATTCGAACGACGCCGACCGTTAACCGATACATCCCGAACGGGCCGTTGTTGAGCGGCTTCATCGTCCGACCACCTGTTCCATGAGCTGTTCAACAGCCGTGACGACACCATCGATCGACAAATGGGTCGTGTCGAGGAAGTGGGCGTCATCCGCTTGACGGAGTGGAGCGACGACGCGCTCCGAGTCCCGTTTATCACGCAAGGCGATCTCTTGTTTCAATTGTTCGAAATCGCTCGGGAGACCCTTTGACACGTTCTCCTCGTGGCGACGACGGGCACGTTCCTCGACGGTCGCGGTCATGAACACTTTCAAGTCTGCCTCAGGCAATACGTGCGTCCCGATGTCACGACCGTCCATGACGATGCCGCCGTCCCGAGCCAAGTCCCGTTGTAAATCCATAAGTGCGTCCCGGACCTCAGGCTGTCTTGCGACAAAACTGACGTTGTTCGTCACTTCACTCGTCCGAATGACTTCGGTCACTTCCTCGTCACCGTCAAACACGCGTTGCCCGCTCTCGCTCGGGACGAGACGTAACTCCATCTTGCCGATCATCTCAGCGAGGGCGGGGCCGTCTTCTAATCCGACGTGTTGCTCGAGCGCGCGATATGTGACAGCCCGGTAGATTGCCCCGGTATCGATGTACACGTAACCTAACTTTTTAGCGAGCGTTTTAGCGATCGTGCTCTTGCCGGCTCCTGCCGGCCCATCTAATGCGATTTGTAGCGGTTTAGTCATAAAAATTGGGTATCGGCTCATTCCGATACCCACCTCCTCTCGGTCGTTTGTTCCGAGAACATCATACCAGTTTTTTAACGTGAAGAAAATACGGAGCCGGTCCGTTTTCTGGCTTCGAGCTGGGCCCGGAAACAATAACGTAAAATCGTCTCCTGATCACGAGGCGTCAAATCCTCAAAACAAAGTGACAGCTCGTGCTTTACGGCCTGCTCTTGAACCCGGACGAGACGGCTCTTGACGCGGAACGTCTGGGGTATCCCTCGCTCGTCCTCAATCCGGAATACGACGATGACCGACTCATCGACGTCGACCGGCGAACGGTTCGCCACGACACGCATCCCGCCGGCCGACACGTCTAGTGACGTCGTCTCGAATGACGGAAACGCTTCGCCGTCTGCCGCGAGCACCGTCACGTTGATCATCTCCGGCACGCGCAAGTACTCGCGACGTTGGACGCGCTTGATTTTTTTCTCATCCGGCAAGTTAAACGCATAGCGAAGCGTCAGCTGGGCGTCACTGATCCGTTTCGTGACGACTGAATCGAAAGCGTACAGTTGATCTTCGCCTTTGAAAAAGTACAAACGCATCGGTTCATCCTCATGCAAAAAAAACGTCTTTAGCGTCGCAATCTCGCTCGGAGATTCGATCCAGACGACACCGCCGTTAATGGCAGCGATTTTCGTCTTCCCTTCGTTTCTCCCTTCAACTTCAACTCGTAACTCTTGACCAACTTTTAACATGAACCCGTTCCCCTTTTATCTATTTGTATTGACGACGATTTGATCGATTTGCAGTGCGGACGAGCAAGAGCGCGACCATCCATAAAATGACGATATAGAGCACGGCCGGCACCTTGTTCGTCGATTCAACGAGTAAGATATAGTCAAATATTCCGTGTAGCAACGTTGCCGACATGACAGCGGTGAACAGCCAAAACCGTTCATGCGCGGAGTGTTTGGCCCGACCGAGACAAAAGCCCATCGCCACGGCGAAGAGCGCATGGCCGCTCACCGGTAAGACGGCTCGCCAAATCGCAATCTCGAGCGAGTCATAAACCCACAAGTATAGAAAATTCTCCAACGTGGCAAAGCCGAGTGAACAGGCGACCGCATAGAGAATCCCGTCGTAGTAATCATCAAAAACTTTATGTATGTATATTGTATAATAGATCATGAACCATTTAAAAAATTCTTCTAATAGAGCGGTGGCGACGAACGCTTGCCAAAACGGGCCGACAAGGACCCCTTCTTCCACAAACGCATATTGGACGAACATGATCGGAAAGACAAGAATGGCACCGGCGACAAACGAACGAATCACATAGCCGAGCGGTTCCGCTTCCAACTCATGCCGTAAATAGAAGTAGGAAAGAAGGGCGAATCCTGGCGCAACCGCAGACAAGGCGATTGCAATCATGATGCATCTCTCCTTTCTATCGTTAAGCATACACTGAATAAGCCGAAAGAAAAAGTAGCTAACGCCTAGAAAATGGAAGAAAAGGACAAAAAAAGTTGGAGGTCGACTATGAATCATCTATTACTCATCCATACCGGCGGCACGATTGCGATGTCGCAGACCGGTTCGGGCCACGTCTCACCAAGTGAGGTCAATCCGATTGACGCGACGTTGCCGAAAGCGACCGACATCGCAAAAATTACGACGAAGCACTTCTCAAACATTCCGTCTCCTCATATGACGCCCGAGAAGATGCTCGAGCTCGCCCAGTTCATCGCACAGCAGTTGACGCAAGACACGTATGACGGCGTCGTCATCACCCACGGGACCGACACGCTCGAGGAGACGGCGTACTTCCTGCAGATCACGCTCGGTGCCCCCGTGCCGATCGTCTTGACAGGAGCGATGCGCTCGTCGAACGAGATCGGGTCAGACGGCGAGTTCAATCTCATCACGGCGCTCCGGGTCGCAAGGAGCGAAGCCGCACGGGGCAAAGGGGTGCTCGTCGTCTTCAACGGCGAAATCCACTCGGCGTTCAACGTCACGAAGACGCACACCTCTTCCGTCGACACGTTCAAATCGGTCCACTTCGGAAACGTCGGGATGGTGACGAAGGACCACGTCCTCATCTACAGCCAACCAACAACGAGACAGCCGAAGATGATTCCAGCGATCACGAAACGAGTCGCCGTGTTGAAAGTTGTCGCCGGCATGGAACCTGACTTGCTAGAAGCCGTGCTCGACCTCGGCTACGACGGGCTCGTTCTCGAAGTGCTCGGTCAAGGAAACGTTCCACCGTCGATCGTCCCGGCACTCGAACGACTCGTCGACCACATCCCGGTCGTCATCGTCAGCCGCTGTTTTAACGGTATCGTTCAAGACGTGTACGGGTATGAGGGTGGCGGTAAACAACTGAAAGAGATGGGCATCATCTTCTCGAACGGTCTCAATTCGCAAAAAGCACGGCTCCGTCTTCTCGTCGAGCTCGAATCAGGCTCGTCGCAACCGGTCATGGAACACAGCTTCAGCTTCCAGCAGTGACTTGCCATCTCAGCTTTCGTTCCATACAATGAGGGATGAGGTGATTTCATTGGACAAACACGCGATCATTGTCGGCGCCGGCCCGTGCGGCCTGTCGGCGGCAATCGAATTAGAACGGGTCGGTATCTCGTGCACGATCATCGAACGAGGCAACATCGTCGATGCGATTTACCGCTATCCGACCCATCAGACGTTTTTCTCATCAGCCACTTTGCTTGAAATCGGGGATATCCCGTTCATCTGTAAAGACTTAAAACCACATCGCCAAGACGCGCTCGTCTATTATCGTGAAGTCGTGAGCCGGACCGGACTTGTCGTCAAACCGTTCGAGACGGTCGAATCGATCGACCGTCGTGCCGACAAATTCATCGTCCGGTCCCGTCACGACCGCCACGGCGTCACAGAACGCCTTGCCGACTTCGTCGTTCTCGCGACCGGGTACTACGGACGGCCCCGCAAGTTAGACGTCCCGGGAGAAGAACTCCCGCACGTGACCCATTATTTCAAAGAAGCACATCCGTTTTATCGGCAACACGTCACCGTCATCGGCGGAAAGAACTCGGCGGTCGATGCGGCCATCGAACTCGAGAAAGCCGGGGCATACGTCACGGTGCTCTACCGCGGTGACGGCTATAGTCCATCGGTCAAACCATGGGTACTACCCGCTTTCGACTCCCTCGTTCGTCATGAAAAAGTACGTCTTGAGCTCGAGGCCGAGATCATTCGCATCGAACAGGACCATGTCGTCTATCGACAACATGGCGAAGAGAAACGGGTCGCAACGGACCACGTCCTCGCCATGACCGGTTACTTGCCTGACCACGGGCTGTTCTCGGCAGCCGGTGTGCTCGTCGACGACGAGACCGGCATCCCGCAGTTTGATGAGGCGACGTATGAGACAAACGTCGATAACCTGTTCATCGCCGGCGTCGTCGCGGCCGGGAACGATGCCAACAAAATCTTCATCGAAAACGGCCGTTTTCACGGCCAAGCGATCGCCGAAGCGCTTCGGGAGCGTATCGGTGTGACATCGTCATAAACTTGTTCAACTAAAATGAGGAAGGACCCGGCTGCGGGTCCTTCCTCATTTTGCGATGTTCATCGGCAAGTCGCTATCACACCCAGCCACGGAAGCGTGAGGCCTCCGCCAT
This sequence comes from Exiguobacterium sp. s142, assembly GCF_018618455.1. Lineage (NCBI taxonomy): Bacteria > Bacillati > Bacillota > Bacilli > Caryophanales > Exiguobacterium > Exiguobacterium sp. s142. The sequence continues at coordinate 294,020 of NZ_JACSMB010000001.1, forward strand.
TTTACGGACACCGACCATATAGGCAGCGAGACGCATGTCGACTTTCCGGGCTGATGACGTGTTGTATACCGTATTGAACGAATGGACGAGCACTTTTTCAAGCTTCGTTTCGACTTCTTCTTCCGTCCAGTAATAACCTTGATTGTTTTGGACCCATTCGAAGTAAGAGACTGTCACGCCACCGCTTGAAGCGAGGACGTCAGGGACGAGCAAGATGCCGCGTTCTGTCAAAATACGCGTCGCTTCGTTCGTCGTCGGTCCGTTCGCCGCCTCGACGATGATCGACGCTTTGATGTTATCGGCGTTATCTTCAGTGATCTGGTTCTCGATCGCGGCCGGGACTAAAATGTCACAGTCGAGCTCGAGCATCTCTTTGTTCGAAATCGTGTTTTTGAACAGTGTCGAGATCGTCCCGAACGAGTCGCGTCGATCGAGCAAATACGGGATGTCAAGTCCGTTCTCATCATAGATCGCGCCATACGCGTCACTGACAGCGATGACTTTCGCTCCCACGTCGTGCATGAACTTCGATAAGAAGCTGCCGGCGTTACCAAATCCTTGGACGACGACGCGCGCGCCTTTCAACTCGATCCCACGGCGAAGCGACGCCTCCCGGATCATGATGGCGACACCTTTTGCCGTCGCCGTCTCGCGACCGTGTGAACCACCGAGCACGAGCGGCTTACCGGTGATGAAGCCCGGTGAGTTGAATTCATCGATACGGCTGTACTCATCCATCATCCATGCCATGATCTGCGAGTTCGTAAACACGTCAGGCGCCGGGATATCTTTGGTCGGACCTACGATTTGGCTGATCGCCCGGACGTAGCCGCGGCTCAACCGTTCGATTTCACGGAAACTCATCTCACGCGGATCGCAAACGATGCCCCCTTTACCGCCACCGTAAGGAAGGTCGACGATACCGGCCTTCAGGCTCATCCATATCGACAGCGCCTTGACTTCTACTTCCGTCACGCTCGGGTGGAAGCGAATCCCACCTTTCGTCGGGCCGACAGCATCGTTATGTTGCGCCCGATAGCCAGTGAAGATCTTCGTCGAACCGTCGTCCATGCGGACAGGGATACGCACGGTCAACATCCGAAGCGGCTCTTTCAACAGCTCGTACATCTCTTCTGGATAACCGAGTTTCTCGAGCGCCTCGTGGACAACTTCCTGTGTCGATTCAAGGATGTTTTTTCGTTTTTGATGACCTTTTTCTTGATCCGTAATCATGAAGGTTTCCTCCCCTAAATTGTCAATTCTCCCCCAAGAATCAACCTCGTATTCGTTTAAAAGTATAGCCGATAAGCAAGCATTTTGAAAGGGTTTTACAAAAATAATGAAAGCGTTTTCTAAAAAGCGGAGAAGGGGAATCCCTTCTTATTTTTCTAAGGCGAGCGCGATGAAACGCTCTAGCAATTCACCGTAAGAAATACCGGCGACGTTCGCACTGTCCGGGAACAGACTGAGCGGCGTCATCCCCGGGAGCGTGTTCGTCTCGAGGATGTAGGCCAATCCTTGCTCCGACACTAAGAAATCAGAACGTGAATAGCCGCTGCAGCCGAGGGCACGGTGCGCCTCAATCGCGGCCGCTTGCACTTCTTTCGTCAACGCCTCCGGCAACTCCGCCGGACAGACGTGAATCGACCCGCCTTCCGAATACTTAGACTCGTAGTCGTAAAATTCATTCTTCGGGATGATCTCGATGACCGGGAGGGCGTGCTCGTTCCCACGGTTGCCGAGCACCGGAACGGTCAGCTCACGACCTTTGATGTACTGTTCGACCAACACGGCCGTATCACATTGGAACGCCTTGGCGATGCCCGCGCGTAGCATCGACTCGTCGGTCGCGATCGTCAACCCGTTCGAAGAGCCTTCTTGCGCCGGTTTGACGACACAAGGAAACTCACCGCCCCACTCGGCCACTTTCAAATCGAGGTCATCCCCTGCTTGGACGAGGACGTCACGGGCGACACGAATACCTGAAGCGGCGAAAATGATTTTCGCGCGCGCCTTGTCCATCGCGAGAGCCGAAGCCAAGACGCCCGACCCTGTATAAGGGAGCTGCGCCATCTCGAGGAGCGACTGGACGCGACCGTCTTCTCCATACTTGCCGTGCAGGGCACTGACGACGACGTCTGCTTGAAGCGTCAATAACTCTTCAGCCCGATCCGGGTGAAAATCAATGGCCACGACTTCATGACCCCGTGCCTCTAACGCTTCGATCATACCTTTACCACTCGTAAGCGACACTTCACGCTCACCCGATACTCCACCATATAAAACAGCGACTTTCATCATATCTCTCCTTCAGCTAACTTCTCAAAAATTCAAGTTTTATCATACCATGTGTCAGCTGAAAACAATAGAAACAGAATAGTAAAAAAGCCGTACTTACGCGAACGTATCGTACAGCTGTTTCACTGCTTGTTCAGTTTGGATGGTCTTCCCGTACTCCATCATGAGATACGGGCTGACGGTCGTCGTCTTGCCATATTCAGACAGGATGGCGGCGAGCCGTTCCTCGACTTGCGGTTTGAGAACTTCCACAAAATGTAAGTAGTAGCGGCCGTCATAATGATAGAGTGCCCCACCTTGGTCGGTATCTTGTATATGCGGAAATGCACGAATCGACGCATTGATCACGTCTTCAATATCGTCAAACTGATAAATCAAATGGTGGATCACATCGATCGTCAAGCGAATCTCGACTTGTTCTTGATCCGACTCCGCGACGACCGCATCGACTTTTTGAACATCGATGACGAGTCCATCGCGTGGAAACATCGTCACATTCAAGTCGACAGCACCTTGCGGCATGAACCCATATTCGGCCTCGGCCGTTTCAAGCAATTCCCGCCATAGTTCTTGACCGCTCTCTCCGACAATCGTATCGATGGCGATCCCTCGAATCGATAAGTCGCTCGCAGTCAAGTATACCCTCAAATGTTCTTTTGTCTGTTTTTCAAATCTCAAACGAAAACCTCCAAAGAAAAATCATTCTACTTAATAAGCTACTCCCGTTTTGTCGACCTGTCAAATGGTTGACAACCACTCGTTCCAAGCTTCGGGCGTATCTCCAAGAAACGCTCCTTCAAATTGCGACGCTTGTTGACTGACGGCGTATCCACCCGCACCGATGACGAGGTCTGGATGCTCCGCTTGAATGTAACGCATCGCTTCTTGAAGATTGGCAATATGCTCAGTCAACGTACATGAAAAGATTAAACATTTCGCGTCGATATCATGGAGCGCTATGCTCAAATCCTCTTTCGGAAACCCCGCTCCGAGGAAAATGACGTCAAAGCCGTATTGTCTTAAATAGAGTGTCACGAACAAAAGGCCGATTTCATGCATTTCACCCGGGGCGCAGACGCAAATGATCCGGGGCAAAAATGGATTCATCGGCATTTGAAGAGACAACGTCGACAAGCGGGCTCGAAAAAAGGACGTCGCAAAGTGTTCGTGCGCGATCGTGACCTTCCCATTTTCCCAGCGTGTGCCGATATCCATCAGCAACGGGCTAATGATATCTTTCGTCACTTTTTCAAAACTGAACGTGTTGAAGGCACGGTTCATCAAATCGTGCGCTTTCCGTTCATCAAATTTGAGCAGCGCGTCCATTAATCCATCCTTCAATTCTTCGTCGTAGAGACGAGCAGGCTTCGGCTTCGGTGCCTCGTGAAGTTGCTGAATCGCTTGCGAGACGGTCAACCCTTCCCGTTGTTTTTCAACGACCCATTTGATTTTTTCGACGTCTTGGTCGGAATACAACCGGTGACCCGAATCGGTCCGACTCGGCTCGATAAACTGATAGCGACGCTCCCAAGCCCGAATCGTCGTCGGGTTCACACCGGTCAGTGACGCGACCGTCTTGATGGAGTACTTCGGCATAGCAGCCCTCCTCTCCTACAGGTTCTTCTCTTTAAGTATAGACCCATCATTTCAGCTTTACCTGTTTTATTGTGCAAATTTGTGAGAAACAGGTGTGACTTTTCCAATTCAAGTAAACATCTCAAGGATGTTGAAACAAAATAAAAAAATACGGCGTCTCCACCGTATCATCAGAAAAATAATGTATGACGTCCTATATATAAAAATGCGAGGATAATCGCAAACATCGTCAAAGTCAGCATCATAGCCAGCGGTCGTTTCAACCAATTATCATTCATTTTTTCTTTCCGCTCGTGCTCTTGCCGTTCCGACCGAGACGGCAACGTGTCCACGACTTTTTCACGAAGAGAATCTGCTTGGTTTCGATGTCGCAACGTGTGCCCTCCTTTACCTTTTTTATCATTTTACTATGATATCAATCAAAGGAAAAGATGCGCGCCAACCGATGTTTCCAATCTGTCACATTTTTAGACACAACTTGAACCGACGGCGGGAATGAAATCTCACCACAGACGTCACAGCAATCGGCTTGTTTGACCGGTTGCTCTGAAAAGTAATTCAGCAAGTAGTCGCGCCGGCACTTCTTGATGAGCGCGTAGTCGATCATTTGACCGAGCTGGCGGTACCGGGCCCGCTTTCTCTCTTTTACCCAATCGACCGCATCGGCAAGCGTGCGTTCGGCGAGCATTTGGTTTAGCAAGCCCCATACCGGATCTTCCTCGTTCATCTTCAACAGCCGCGGTAATTGCGACAAGCTCGTGCCGTTGTCCCGTTCTAGATAAGCTATGCGGATGTCTTTATCTTTCGGGTACTGTTGATCGATTAAAAACTGTTGGATCCGTTCATCCCCTTCGGCATACAGTAAGACGGCAAACGCCGGTTCGCCGTCCCGGCCGGCCCGGCCGATCTCTTGCATATACGCCTCGAGCGTCGCCGGCAGTTGGAAATGGATGACAGAGCGCACGTTATCTTTGTTGACGCCCATCCCGAACGCACTCGTACATACCATGATCGCGACTTCATCGCGTAAAAACTGCGATTGAACGAGGCGCCGGTCCTCGGTCGACATCCCGCCGTGATAAAACAAGGCGTCATCGAGTTGAAGCGCGAGCGCTTCAGCTTCCCGTCGTGTCGCCGTATAGATGACGGCCGGTGTCGGCACTTCTCGAACGAGTTCGATCAGTCGCGGCATCTTTCGTTCCGTCTCGAGCCGTTCGACGATGAGACGGATCTCAGGTCGATTGGCCGAATGGACGAACTGGGACGGCGAGAATAAAGCTAATTTTTCAATAATGTCCCGTTTCACGTTTTCCGGGGCCGTCGCCGTGACGGCCATGCATTGCGGGCTTCCGAGTTGTTTACGGAGCTCCCCGAGCCGTGCGTATTCCGGCCTGAACTCATGACCCCATTGCGAGATACAGTGCGCTTCATCGATGACGAGCATTTGAATCGGAGTCCTTGCGAGCGCCCGGGTCACGTGCGGCACGGCAAGCTGTTCGGGAGATAGGTATAAGAACCGATAGCGCTTCAAATGATTCAGTATGTCTTGTTTCTCTTCTAAAGTCTCCATCGACGTCAGCCTCGCCACGCCACGCTCGCCGCGCTCCCGGATATGGAGCATTTGGTCTTCGATCAACGACAAGAGCGGCGAGACGATAATCGTCAAGCCTTCGTTCTTTAAATACGACGGGAGTTGGAACGTCAATGATTTCCCGGCACCCGTCGGCATGATCGCCAACACGTCCTGCCCTTCGGCGACCGCTTCGATGACGTCACGCTGTCCGGGACGAAACGTCTCGTGACCGAACACACGCTTCAACGTTTTTTCATACAAATGTCTCACCTCGTTTCAATCTCGCGAACACTAACCGAATTTGGAAGTAACTGAGATTGTCGGTTTTCTCGAAGATCGGCTTTAGCGCCCAGCTGTCTTCTTCCCGTAACCGTTCGACTTCGGCAATCGCGTCGGCTGGCACGAATTGATCGAGCGGGAAGTCGTCCAAATACATCGCCATCTCGACGACGTGGTCTTCGATTGTGCTCGTGCGCAGGCGCCTGATCGATTGTACTTGCGCGAACGTGCGGCCGGCCGAAAACAAATCGAACGATTCGCGCGCCGATAACGTCATCCGCTCATCCGACAACCCGTGGGCAAACCCTAGTATTTTGGCGTCTCGCGGCACAGTCCGTAACAGCGCGTTCCATCCGGCCAAGAAGTAAAGCCGTGCCGTCCGAGCATCGACGTCAAGGAGCGTCGCGATCTGTTCATACGTGTATCCCGTCTCGAACGCTCCGGTGAAGCGATAGACGACTGCCGTCGCATATGGATCACCGACCGTTTCAAGCGCTGTTTCGAGTTCTTGATGAAACGAGGCGATCAGTTCTTTCCACTCTCGTTCCGTTCGCACGATTTGCTTGACCCACCGCTCGGCCATCCGATCGGCTTGGACCGGATAAAACGTGCGCTCGTGTTCGAGTGACATGAACGTCTGGATAAATAAACTGAGACGTTTCCATGTCATCGTCGTATAGTCCCGGTACTCGCCACCGAGCCGGTCAAACAACTGGCTGACCGCGTCCGGACTAGCGAGCATACTTCCGGCTTCGGTTAACGTGAACGTCGCCCGATTGAGCCAGCCTCTTTTCTCAAACGAGACTAACAGCTTCTCATAATCATATTTCGTATAAGGGAACAGTCCGAAAATCGGTTCAAGGTCATAAAAAAAAGCATCTTGGAGCGTCGTCGCCGAACGTTTTCCGTTTAAAACGTGAAACAGGCTGCGTTCGCTGCGCTCCCCTTTTAAGCGTTGAATCGATAGGAGCAACACTCCGTCGGCTAAATGAACCATCCTTCCACCCTCTCTCATTATTACTATCCCTCCAAAACGTTATTCGTTTCCTCATTGAAATATTAGGGTATGTAGACTACAATTACTCATAGTCAGTAGAAAGTCATTTCTATGCAGAGAGACGAAACGTTTGGAGGGTTACAAATGGCAAAATTTACTATCGTTGACAAAGATACATGTATCGCATGTGGTGCTTGTGGAGCAGCTGCTCCCGACATCTTCGACTATGATGACGAAGGTCTCGCCTTCAACTTGATGGACGACAACACAGGCACAGTCGAAGTACCTGACGAACTGTCGGAAGATTTGATGGACGCGTTCGAAGGATGTCCGACCGACTCAATCAAAGTCGCTGACGAATCGTTCGATGGCGACGCACTCAAATACGAATAAGAGAGACATGTGTGTCAAGTTGACACACATGTCTTTTTTTAACGGGCCGCTCTTCTAAACCCTGCCGCCTCGGCCTCTCCTTCCGTACAGAACATTTCCTCCGGGTTCGTGCGTTCATAGCTCGCACCGCCCGGCACGTGATAAATTTTCTCGCCTTCCCGATTAATGTTCCCTTTAATGTCACACGCTTCGCTCGGCTCCGATCGAGGTTTCGCCGGTCGCGCCGCTTCATGGTCGAAACCGTTGCCGGTCACGTAGTCCTCGATGCTCCAAATCCCGAGCAGCTCGCGCCGGGCCGCGCGTTCGACATCGCGGAACGCATCGACGTGCTGGGTGTTCGGGGCGTAAACGTACGCGACACGTGCGAGACCGCGACGCAGCAGCTCTTCATTGAGCATCGCATCATCATACCATACGTAAGCGAGCGTCCGCTGATAGCGGTCGTACCGCCCGACGTCGTACTCGAGGACGATCGTCTCACCTTCCGGTAACCAACGCGCGACGAACGCCTTCGCGTCCTCACCGAACGGTTGGACCGGCAACGTCGGATGACTCGTCTCAGGCGTGTCGACGAGCAGGAGTCGAATCGACTCGGTCGCACCGCTCTCAAACTCGACTTTAAGCGTATCACCATCGATGACGCGGTCTAACGTGACCGTCTCCGTCTTGCCGATCGGCGCTCGGACTTTTGTCCCGACGTCCGCTGCCGGGTAATCCGCCTCGAGTTCGACGAGCGATTCCGGCGGCTCGACTTGCTCGGCGAACCAGTCATCGACCGAGCAACCTGCTAACGAAACGCTCAGCACGAGAACGAGCAGTAGTTGCCACCATTGTTTCAATTGTCTCACCTCTACACCAGTATAACAAAAAAGGTTGTTTGACTTAAGCGTCAAACAACCTTGGCAAAACGAGACATATGTCCTTTCCCTCGTCAGCGCTTCCCTTTAATATACGGGATACCAACTGATTTCGGAGCGTCCGCTCGTCCGACGACACCTGCTAGGGCGAGGATCGTCAACGCGTACGGCGCGATCAAGAGCAATACTTGCGGTACGTTATTGATGACCGGCAAGTTACTGCCGATGATCGACAGCGCTTGGGCGAACCCGAAGAATAAACCAGCGCCTAGGGCACCGAGCGGGTTCCATTTCCCGAAGATCATCGCGGCAATGGCGAGGAAGCCTTGTCCGACGATCGTCGTCCCACTGAAGTTGGTCGTAACCGTGACGGCATAGACCGCACCAGCCAAACCACCGAACGCACCTGAGAGCATGACGCCCATGAAGCGCATCTTCGTGACGTTGATTCCCATCGTGTCCGCCGCCATCGGATGTTCACCGACTGAACGAAGGCGAAGACCGAACGGCGTCTTGAAGATGACGAACCAGACGACGAACGCGAGGATGATCGCGATGAACGACGTGTATTGGACGTTGATAAAGAACATGCGGAGCACCGGGATGTCTGACAGAATCGGCACGTTCTCTTTGGCGATCCGATACTCGATGAAATCGGTCTGGCCTTTGTTGTAAAGAACCCGAACGACGAAGATGGCGAGCCCGACAGCGAGCATGTTGATCGCGACACCGAGAACGGTTTGGTCAGCCCGCCAGAGGATGGCAGGAACGGCCAAGAATAGCGAGAACAGCGCGCCGACGACCATGGCGATCAACAGTGAGAGCCACGGGCTGAGCCCGCCAAATCCCATATCGGTCAATGTGAGCGTGACGATGATTCCCGTCGCCGCACCGATGACCATGATGCCTTCTAGAGCGATGTTGACGACACCCGAACGTTCACTGAAAATGCCGCCGAGCGCCGCGATGATGAGTGGAGTCGCATAGGCTAACGCAACCGGAACGACGATGTAGAGTACTTCTAAGAAGCTCATTTTTTCTCCACTCCTTTCTTACGGTTTCCTTTAAGTTTTTCAATCACATAGTTCAAGGCGTATCCTGACGCCACGAAGATGACGATGGCGGCAATGATGACTTTGACGAGTTCAGACGGGATGTTGGCCCCGAGTTGCATCGCAAGTCCGCCGATGTTGAGACCAGCGAACAAAATTGCTGCCAGGAAGACACCGACCGCCGTGTTCGCACCGAGCAGGGCGACAGCGATCCCGTCGAATCCGACGCCGGTGAACGACGCGCTAAGCGTCATTCCGTTGAACGTCCCGAGACCTTCCATCGCGCCGGCAAGTCCGGCGAACATTCCAGAGATGACGAACGAGAGAATGATGTTCCGGTTAACGCTCATCCCCGCATACTGCGAGGCGTGTTTGTTAAATCCGACGGCACGAAGCTCATATCCGAGCGTCGTCCGTTGTAAGATGTAGTAATAGACGATCGCTGCGAGCACGGCGATGAGAATACCCCAGTGCAGACGCGAGAACGTCGTCAATTCTTGTAGCAACGGTGAGGCGAGCGAGGCCGAGTCTTTAATATCTTCGGTCCGTTCGTTCGTCACACCGATGACGCTACGCAAAATCGCGTTCGTCGTGTAGAGGGCGATATAGTTCATCATGATTGACGTGATAACTTCATGGACGTGGAACTTGGCTTTCAAGAAACCAGGAACGAACGCCCATAGCGCTGCCGCGAACATGGCCGCGAGAAGCGCGAGCGGCAAGTGAATGAACATCGGCAAGTCAAAATTGATCCCGACATAAACCGCCGCCACCCACCCGATCAAGACTTGACCTTCGACCCCGATGTTGAACAGTCCGGTCCGGAACGCGAACGCGACGGCCAAACCTGAGAAAATGAGCGGTGCTGCCGCACGGAGCGTCTCACCGATCGCATACGGGCTGCCGACCATGCCGCTGAAAAGTGATGAGAATCCTTGGACCGGGTTGTACCCACCGATGAGCATGACGATCGCACCGACAAGTAGTCCCATCAAGATCGACAAAAGCGGGATGAGAAGTCGATTAAATTGTAGCTTGTTCATACTGTTTCTTCCCCTCTCTTACCGCCGGCCATCAAGAAGCCAAGTTCTTGCTCGGTCGTTTCTTTCGGATCACGAATTCCGACGATCTTTCCTTCGTATAAGACGGCGATCCGGTCGGAGACATGAAGAATCTCTTCAAGCTCGAACGAGATGAGCAGGACGGCGCGTCCTTTCTCCCGTTCTTTAATGAGTTGCTCGTGAATGAATTCGATGGCACCGACATCAAGTCCTCGCGTCGGTTGCGCCGCGATCAACAAGTCTGGTGACCGGTCAACTTCCCGGGCGATGATCGCTTTTTGTTGGTTACCGCCAGATAGAGCGCGGGCCGGCACGTCAATCGATGGAGTTCGGACGTCAAACTTCTCAATCAACGCTTTCGCTTTCTCAGCGACGGCTTTATAGTTCATCAAGCCACGCTTTGAGAACGGCTCTTTATAGTACGTTTGGAGCACCATATTGTCACGGATCGAGTAGTCGAGGACGAGTCCGTGCTTGTGACGGTCTTGCGGGATGTGCCCGACACCGGACTCTGTCACTTTACGCGGCGTGAATCCGGTCACGTCTTTCCCGTTCAATAAGATTTTACCTGCTTCAGGCTTTTTCAGACCTGAAAGCGCTTCAATTAATTCGGTCTGACCGTTCCCGTCGATCCCGGCGATACCGAGAATCTCTCCAGAACGAATTTGTAAATCCAAGCCTTCGACGACTTTCAGTCCGCGGCTGTCTTTGACGACGAGCTGTTGAACGTCGAGCACGACTTGCTGTGGATCTGCCTTGGAATATTCCGCATCAAAGTTTACCTCACGCCCGACCATCATCTCGGCTAAGCTATCTTCATTCACGGTCTCGTCGACTTCGACGGTACCGATATAGCGTCCGCGACGAATGACCGTACAACGGTCGGCGACTTGCATGATTTCTTTTAATTTATGCGTGATCAAGATGATCGATTTGCCTTCTTCAATGAGACGCTTCATGATTTGAATGAGTTCTTGGATTTCTTGCGGCGTCAAAACAGCGGTCGGCTCATCAAAAATCAAGATTTCAGCCCCGCGGTAAAGCGTTTTTAAAATTTCGACACGTTGTTGCATCCCGACCGAAATATCCTCGATTTTGGCATCAGGATCGATGCGAAGACCGTATTGTTCCGAAATGTCCATTACTTTTTTACGAGCCGTCGCCCGGTCGACCGTCAATCCACTTCTCGGTTCAGACCCGAGAATGATGTTCTCGGTCACCGTGAACTTCTCGACGAGCATGAAGTGTTGGTGTACCATGCCGATTCCAAGTTCGTTGGCGATGTTCGGATTTTCAATATTCACTTTCTCCCCGCGCACTCGAATCTCTCCACCTTCTGGTTGGTAGAGACCGAACAAGACGTTCATAAGCGTTGATTTCCCGGCACCGTTCTCACCGAGCAGCGCATGAATCTCGCCTTTGCGAAGTTGGAGGGTGATGTTGTCGTTGGCTACGAACGTTCCGAACTCTTTGCGAATATTGAGCATTTCAATTACATATTCCAAGAAAGTCCACCCCTAACTTTAAGTAAAGGGAGACCGCATGGGTCCCCCCTAACTCAATGAATTATTTTACTGTTTTCATGAACTCTTCGAACTCAGCGTCAGTCGCTGGCGCCGTAAGTTCTCCGTCGATCAACTGCTGACGGTACTCTTCTACTTTGTCAAGAATCTCAGCAGATACGTGCTTGTCAGATGTTTCAGCGATACCGACGCCGTCATCTTTCAAACCGAATTCGATGATCTCGCCACCTGGGAAGTTTCCATCCATCGTCTGTTTCGATACTTCGTAAGTCGCCGTATCAACACGTTTGACCATTGAAGTAAGGGTTACATCTTCAGGAAGTCCTTCTTCGTACTGGTCACGGTCAACACCGATGACCCATACGTCTTCGCCGTTCTTTTTACGGTTTTTCGCTTCTGTGAAGACACCGACACCCGTTCCGCCTGCTGCGTGATAGATGATGTCAGAGCCTGCTCCATACATACCTGAAGAGATCGCCGTTCCTTTTTCAGCCGAGTTAAAGTCTTCAGCGTACTTGACGTCAATTGTCGCGTCTGGGTTGACGGCCATGACGCCCGCTTTATATCCGTTCTCGAACTTTTTGATCAAGTCTGACTCGACGCCGCCGATGAAGCCGACTTTGTCCGTTGTCGTTGTGAGACCTGCGACGACACCGACGAGGAACGAACCTTCTTGTTCTTTAAACGTGATCGACGCGACGTTCGGTGCGTCAACGACCATGTCGACGAGCGCGAAGTTGTTGTCTGGGAACTGCTCGGCAACTTTCTGGATATCTTCACCCATCAAGAAACCAATACCGTAGATCAAGTTGAAGTTATCGCGCGCCAATTGCTGCAAGTTTGGCTGATAGTCCGCTTGTTTCGAAGATTGAAGATATTTGTAGCCTTCGTTTTCAGTCAAGTTGTTGTCTTCCCCGAACTTTTTAAGACCTTCCCAAGCTGATTGGTTGAACGATTTGTCGTCAACGCCGCCAGTATCGGTTACCATCGCGACTTTGAAGTCGCTGCCTTCTCCGCCTTCGCCGTTTGAAGAAGTACCCTCGTTGTCATCCCCACCGCATGCTGCGAGTACTGTTGAGAGCGTGAGACCTGCTGCTAAAGCTGAAAGAATCGTTTTTTTCTTGTTCATCATCGTCGTGTTTCCCCTTTCGGATCATAACAATTAAGGTTGTCATGTCATCAGTCGTCTTTACACCGGTATAAGAAAGCGCTTTCACGCCATTACCCAAAAATAACCGTTTCCGCCTTACAAGAACTTGCTTAGACGCGTTTACGAACGACGTGGAAGTCGAAGCGGTCCGCTCGGAAAAAGTTTGCCGAATCGAGCAACGGTAAATCGCTCTCATCGTAATGCAGTTGTTTTAAAGCGAGTAACGGTTGGTCCGTTTGAAGTTGGGTCGAGATCTCTGAACTCACACTCGGTTCGATGTGCGTGATCGCATATGCGACCCGACGTCCTACCTCTTTTTCAAGCGCATCAAATAACGACTTTCCTTCTGTCAACGCTTCAGGATTAGAGACGAGATGGGCTGGAATTTTATCCACACAGTAAACGACCGGTGTTTCATCTGCATAACGAATCCGGACAATCCGATAAATCGGTGAGTTCGGTTCAATTTTCAGACGCTCGGCTTCTCTCTCTGTCGCTAACACTTTTTCGGCCACCAATACTTTTGTTCCTGGTGTCATCTTGGCGCGCATGATCATGTCCGTGACACTGAACAGTTCCTCGATCCCAGAAGTGAATGGGGGTTTTGAACTGATGAATGTCCCGACACCATGTTTCCGCACGACAAATTTCTCGTCTTCGAGAATGCGAAGCGCTTCTCGGAGCGTCGCTCGACTGACTCCTAGTTGCTTCGACAACTCGAATTCTGAAGGAAGTTTCTCTCCTTCACGATAGACACCATCGTCGATATCCTGCTTGATTTTCTCAATCACGCGAAGATAGAGCAAGCGATGATCGAGCTTGATCGACATGGGCCTCACCACCTTTACCTATTTCTTACCAGTGCTCAGACATCTGACGTATGAATGTCCTTGCCAATTCTAAGTATAGGGATTCCACAAAAAGAACGCAATACTTTTTTGTTCGGAATAAAGGAAATGTTTTAAAGCCAAGGGATTATGTATACCACTTAGTCTATATTACCTGTTCTACGAGTGTTTGAAAAGAAATCGTAAAATGAAAACGGTATTAAAAAATGAAAGCGTTTCAACGTTTTAAGTAGTATGTCTCAATAGGTCATATAGTCCAGATGTGCTATATAACTTCTACTGTACATGTTTATCCGACGCGAGGTAACTGAATTGACGATACTTTTAAAAATAGACAAAAAACGAACTATTTAGAACGCCTTTGTCCTTATAGTTCGTTTTTTTGTATTATGCATCTTGTTGGTTAACGAGTACTTTCCGTGGCTTCGATCCTTCCGAAGGACCGACGTACCCTGCTTGTTCGAGCGAATCAATCAAGCGGGCCGCCCGGTTATAACCGATTCGGAATCTTCGTTGAATCATCGAAGTCGACGCCGTTTCTTGCGTCAAGATGAATTGGACGACTTCTTCGAACAACGAGTCGTCCGAGTCGATCGTCGTCACTTCTTCTTCTTTTGGCATCATCGCCTCGACGTACTGGGCCCGCTGCTGGGCGATGACATGGTTGACGACCGTCTCGACTTCCTGATCGGAGACGAACGCCCCTTGGACGCGTAACGGCTTGTTCATTCCGTTCGCGAGCATGAGCATATCGCCTCGACCAAGCAGCTTCTCAGCTCCCCCACCGTCAAGGATCGTTCTTGAATCGGTCGCTGACGAGACCGCGAACGCGATCCGTGACGGGATGTTCGCTTTAATGACACCCGTGATGACGTCGACGGATGGACGTTGCGTGGCGAGCACCATATGGATACCGGCCGCTCGCGCCATCTGGGCGAGCCGCATAATCGCGTCCTCGACATCGTTTGAGGCGACCATCATCAAGTCGGCCAACTCATCCACGATGACGACGATGAACGGGAGCCGTTTAGCGTCTTCATCCTCTGACTTGTCGACGAGGTCGTTGTAGCCCTCGATGTTACGGACACCGTAGCGGCTAAACAGCTCGTAGCGGCGCTCCATCTCGGCAACGACTTGCTTGAGCGCTTGAGCCGCTTTTTTCGGATCTGTCACGACCGGCGTCAATAAATGTGGGACGCCGTTGTAGACGTTCAACTCGACCATCTTCGGGTCGATCATCATGAGGCGGACTTGATCTGGCCGCGTCCGCATCAAAATAGACACGATCATCCCATTGATACAGACCGACTTCCCGGAGCCGGTCGACCCTGCGACGAGTAGATGAGGCATCTTGTTCAACGCGATCGTGACCGTCTCACCGCTAATACTGCGACCGAGCGCGACGAGGAGCGGTGCCTCATCGCGTTTGACAGGCTCCGCTTCTAACACTTCACGCAGACAGACCGGCGCGACTTCTTGGTTCGGGACTTCGATGCCGATGGCCGCCTTCCCTGGGATCGGTGCTTCGATGCGAATGTCTTTGGCAGCAAGCGCGAGTGCGAGATCATCACTCAATGAAGTGATCCGGCTCACTTTGACGCCGATGTCCGGTTGCAGCTCGTACTTCGTGACAGTCGGACCGAGATGGATTTTGAGCACTTTCACCCCGACGCCGAACGACTTGAGCGTTTGGACGAGTTTCGTTGCGTTCGCCTTCAATCGTGCGTTCTCTCCTGACAAGTCGGTCACGACCGGTTCACTTAAAATCGTAAACTTTGGCAATTCGTATGTCGCAGACACGTCCTGAGCCGCTGTCATCATCATGTCCTCGGTCGGGATATCTGATACGACCTCGCTCTTCACGGTCTCGTCAGACACTTTCTGACGCTTCTCGGCGTCGATGGTCTCACTAAACCCGACAATCGGAATATCATGCATGACGACGGCGTCCGCCTCGGCCTCCACTTCTTGAGGCTTGGGTGTTGATTCGGCCGCGCGTGCGTCGACACGCTTCTTCTCAGTCGGTTTCGGTTTGGCGGGTGTACGTTCTCGGTCGCGCCATTCTTGTTTAATCGCAACGAAACTTTCGAGCAACCGGTTCCCGATCGTCCGCCAAATCGCCGGAGACAGAAGCGAGATACCGACGACGAGACTGATGATGCCAAGGAAGATAATCCCGAAGTCCGATAGCAAGTATTGGTTCAATCCGTAGAGCGCCCCGTTCACCACTCCCCGTTCCGTTCCCCACACCATGTCCCCGAACAATAGGAAGGACACGAACAGCAGGAAGATGCCGGCTCGTTGGATCGGACGGAAATCGTTCAAGAATACGAGCAAGATGAATGCGACGATCAAATATGTGAGTGCACCCCAGCCCCCAAACAGCGTCGTCGCAAACGTCGCTGTCTGAGTCCCGACCCAGCCGAACTCGAACAGCGAAAAGATGAACGCGATCATCGACAAGATAAAGCCGGCCCAACCATATGTACGAAGTGGGATTGACTGTTTCCGCTTACGATTCCTCGTCGTCGGTCGCGGCTTACGCTTCACCGGGGTCTTTCTCGTTTTTTGTGCCAACTTCTATTCCTCCTAAAAAAAGAGGCAAAAGTCAGATGACTTTTGCCTCGATCTCAATTCTTTAAATTTCCATGATGATCGGCAAGATCATCGGACGACGTTTCGTCTGTTCAAACAAGAAGACGCTGAGCCGCTCGCGGATATTTGATTTCAATTCGGTCCAATCACTTCCAGCTTCGAGACTCTTCTCAATCTGTTTCGTGACAATCCGGTTCGCTTCTGAGATCATCACTTCTGATTCGCGCATATAGACAAATCCACGCGAGATGAGTTCAGGGCCTGAAATCAACTTCTTCTGTTTACGGTTCAACGTGACGACACAGAGGACGACACCGTCTTGCGACAAGAGGCGACGGTCACGGAGAACGATATTCCCGACGTCCCCGACACCGATTCCATCGATCAAGACGTTGCCGGCCGGAACTTTACGGCTCATCCGGGCTTTACGGCCCGTGAACTCGACGACGTCACCTTTCTCGACGATAAAGATGTTGCTCGAATTGATCCCGACCTGTTGGGCGAGTTTCGAGTGGGCCATCTGCATCCGGTACTCCCCGTGAATCGGAAGGAAGTATTTCGGCTTGACGAGGTTGAGCATGAGCTTGAGCTCTTCAGCCGAACCGTGACCGGATACGTGCACTTTACGCTGGTTATAGATGACGTTCGCACCAGAACGGAATAAGAGATCGATCGTTTTCGAGACCGATTTTTCGTTACCCGGAATTGGCGTCGCCGCGATCACCACGGTATCATTCAAGCGAATATTCACTTGTTTGTGGGCGTTACGCGCCATGCGCGTCAAAGCCGCCATCGGCTCACCTTGTGAACCGGTCGTCAAGATGACGACTTTCTCGTCCGGCAAACGGTTCACTTGCGAGAGCTCGACGAGCGTCTTCGGCTTGAAACGAAGGTAGTTCAGACGTTGTGCGACTTCGACGATGTTGACCATGCTGCGTCCGACGACTGCGACTTTACGGTCGTTCGCCTCGGCTGCAGCAAATACTTGTTGCAAACGATGGACGTTCGAAGCGAACGACGCGACGATCACACGCCCCTCGGCTTGATAGATCACATCGTTTAATTCAGCACCGACTAACGATTCAGACCCTGTTTGGCCTGGTCGTTCCGCGTTTGTTGAATCTGACAATAAACAGAGCACACCGCGCTGACCGATGGCTGCTAACTTGTTAAAGTCAGACTGCTTCCCATCGACCGGCGTGTAGTCGAATTTAAAGTCGCCGGTATGAACGATCGCGCCTTGTGACGTTTGAATGCAGACACCGACACAGTCAGGGATTGAATGGTTGACGCGGAAGAAAGTGATGAAATGATCAGCGATAGTCAATTTCGTTTTAGCGTCAATCAATCTAAGGTCGACTTCTTTCAGTAAGCCCGCCTCTTTTAACTTGAGCTCGATTAAACCGAGCGTCAATTTCGTCCCGTAGACCGGGACATGCTTCAAGTCACGGAGTACGTAGCTGAGCCCACCGATATGGTCTTCGTGACCATGGGTGATGAAAATAGCGCGTACCCGATCTTTGTTTTCTTTTAAATACGTAATGTCCGGGATGACGATATCAATCCCGAGCATCTCATCGCCTGGAAACATAAGGCCGGCATCGATGACGAAGATGTCATCGTCTAGTTCCACGACGTACATGTTCTTCCCGATTTCGCCTACGCCACCAAGCGCAAAGACGCTAACGTTCTCTGTCTTCTTCTTTGACACTAACAAAAACCTCCTAGATGATTCATATTCTGTTTCGTCCACTTATCGCTACTGAATATTGTATCGGAAAAAACGCTTATATGCCACCATTTCCGTTCAATCGACTAGAGGTTTCATCACATCCGCGAGCGGCATCGTCGCTTTAGTGTCCGGCCGCTTGCCAGCTGCGAGCTGTCGAACCGATAAGCCGAAGTCCATCTGCAAGTGAGGATAGTCCGGAAAACTTCTCCAATCCCCACCCCATTCGAAGCCGAGTGCTTTTCCGAGTTCACCGAGTTCTTGCCAGTCGGGTTCCCCCGACTTATTGTGATCTGCGTTCAAATCGTAGTCGGCCCGGTTATCGTGGATGATGACAAAATCGACCGCGAGTCCATAGTTATGATAACTTTGTCCCGCCTTGGCGTTCGTCACGACTTGCCCTGGTTTCGAGCGTCCTTGCGCGTAGAGCGCATTCTGTTCATCGGCCGAACGATAGCCTGACGTCAAGCGGACTTCAAGTCCGAGACATGAATACGCCAGTCTTACGAACGATTCGCCACGATCTCGCACATGAGGATGCAAGTTGGCAAACGCCTTGTCGCTACGGTCGACAATCGTTTGTTCCGAGCGCGGGCTCCGTTCGCACATCCCGGCTTCAAACGTCGGTTCATCGACCCAAGGCATTGGCCCGGGCCGTGAAAACGTATACGCCAAGAAGATCCCAATCAAAAACGCCGTCATCGCAAACGTCAAGACGCCTGACCATTTCATCTTCTTAACCGTTTACGGAGTCCTTTGACGAGCGGTAATCCTGTCTCGAGGGCAAAGTAGAGCGGCCGGTTCAAGACGAGGTCGAACTCGCCGACTTTCTCGATTTGATCGCTGCCCCAGCCCGATTTAAACGCATACAGGCCCGCATATTCATCGTCCGGCTCCGTGCTGCCCGATACACCACCGAAATCATAGCGCTCGGCACCGCTTGCCTTGGCAAATTGCATCATCGTCCATTGCATCAGGTGGTTCGGCATAAACTCCCGAAACTCGTTCGAGGAAGCACCGTATAAGTAATACGAGCGGCGGCCGGCGAGCGTCAACAAGCCGCCTGATAACACGAGACCGTCCGGATAGCTGGCATGAAGCTGTTCGAGTTCCGGCAAGGCCGCTTCAGCTTTCACGAGTTGATCGCGCGTCTGTTTCTGACGATTAGACAAACTGATCCGTTTTTTCTCGACTGTTTCTTTTTCCAAAGACCGTTCGATCTTGTCAAGATCCCGTTTTGCCTTCTCGAGCATCGCCACTTGCTGATCGAGCGCGAGTTTCGGTTCAAGTTTCGTCAAAAACAAACGAGCGTCATTCGGCTGCAGGCAATCGTATAAGTTCTCGAAGTAATCGAGCCCGCGAATGGCGAAGCCGTCACGCTCACCCGTGACTTTCATCAGTTCGGCGAACGTTTTTAAGCCATCCCGACCGACTTCGGTACAGACAATCCCTTTACGCTCGGCAAGACGGACGTTATAGCGAAACTTGTGATGGAACTTGGCGAAAATATCTTTCTCGCTCGGACGGAGGTCCGTCTCCATCGTGAAACGGGGTTGGGCATAGTCAAAGCCGCCGCCGTACCCTTTATGTGTAAAACCGAGGCTAGACATTTCCGTAAGTAAGCCCGGTACTTCGTCCCGGTCGATGTTCGGATCGATTTTGATGACGATCGCCTTTTTCAGTTTGGCGACGCGTTTCGCTTCCTCGGTCAAGGCACGCAATGATGCCACGTCATCGTAATCGACGACGAAACCGCGCGGTGCGTAACAAAGCGTGAACGGTAGCTTTGGCACTTGTTTGAATAAAAGAAGCGCCACTCCTGTCGTCTCACTATTTGTAGCGACGGCAATCCGCTCAGCGGACCAACCGTTTTGTTTTTTGACGTCTGCCCAACTCGAAAGTTGGAGCAAGTCGCCGCGGTCGTGTGCTTTGACGAAATCGTCATGCTCTGTCTCTGTCAAGGTAATCGGTTGTACTGCCATAAATCAAGATTCCTCCGTATTTAAAATTGTCGCCCGGACGATCGCTTCCTCATCGAGCGGGATTTTCTCATTACCGATGATTTGGTACTTCTCATGTCCTTTACCGGCCAACACGACGATATTATCCGCTTTGGCTAGACGTGCGGCGTAAGACACCGCTTCTTCGCGGTCGCCGATTTCAACAAAGTTGTCATGGGTCATCCCGGCGGCAATACCGCTCGTGATCGAATCATACGCCTCAAAACGTGGATCATCCGTCGTGATGATGACGGTGCCGGCATATTTTGAGGCCATCTCGCCCATCGTCGGGCGTTTCGTCACATCGCGATTCCCGCCCGTCCCAATCAAGAAGACGATGTTCTCTTTAGGGACACCGACAAGCGACTTCAAGCATTGCTCAATCCCGTCCGGTGTATGGGCATAGTCCGCATAGACGTTATACCCAGGCACGTCGAGTCGTTGCATCCGTCCTTTGGCCGGATGAATCGATTCGAGCGCTTGGATGATCTCAGGTAAACTGTACCCAGCCGCGAGCAGGCAACCCGTTGCGAGCAACAGGTTGTATACGTTGAAACGTCCGATGAACTGGACCGTCACCGGCAGACTGACTCCTTGATAGTTGAGACGGAAACTCGTGTCTGACAGTGTCTGAACGATGTCTGACGCTGTCACATCCGCCATTTCGTCGATGGCGTATGTGATGACACGAGCACCCGTCATCGTCTCGTAAAGCTTGCTATACGGATCGTCCGCATTCAAGACGGCAACTTTGTCGCGCGACGCCATCTGTCCGAGTTGGGCGAACAGCAAACCTTTGGCCCGCGCATAGTTTTCAAACGTCCCGTGAAAATCGAGATGGTCGTGCGTCAAGTTCGTGAAACCGACGATGTCGAAGTCCGTTCCGATGACACGACCTAGTTCAAGTCCGTGTGATGACACTTCCATCATCACATCGGTCACCCCTTCACCGCGCATGCGAGCGAGCAGCTGCTGAAGCTCAGAACTTTGCGGCGTCGTGTTCTTGCTCGGGACGACCGTATCGTTAATCCGGACCTCGACCGTACCGATCAATCCGGTGCTATGTCCAAGCTTTGATAAAACGTCACGTAAAATCGTCGTCGTCGTCGTTTTTCCGTTCGTCCCCGTGATGCCGAACAGACGCATCTGTTCAGACGGATAGTTATAAAATGCCGACGCTAATAAGCCGACCGTACGCGAACTATCGCGCACGAGCAGGTTTGGGACGCTGATGTCGAGCGGACGCTCACTGACGACCGCGACCGCCCCTTTACTCACCGCTAAGTCAGCATAGTCGTGACCGTCGACGGTGTAGCCTTTAATCGCGACAAACAGCGTTCCGGGTACGACTTCCCGTGAATCGGTCGTGACATGGGTCACGTTGATGCCCTCTATAGTTGGTTGATTAATCAATTGTATCTTGGTTACTAAATCCGTTAAGTTCAAGTCTTTCCCTTCTTTCACCTGTATCCTGTCCAATGTAAAGAATACCTCTTAATCAGTGTAGAGAACTTACAATCTGGTTTCAAGTCAGTCTTCGGATGGAAGAACATATGATTTTGCCGGGACGTGCCCGAGCAGCTCCCGAATCAAGGCGTTGACTTCATCGGTTTCGATGCGGTCGATTTTATTGAGCACTTCGTCCAAATCCTCGACTTCGTCAAGTAAGACGAGGTTACGCCCGTTCCGGTTCATTCGGGCGCTCGTGCTTTCGTTGCCGAGGACGAGCGAACCTTTCAACTGGCGTTTGCCTTTAGCGACTTCTTCATCGGTTAACCCCTGCGCCTTGAGCGCTTCAAGTTCACGCTCCATGATCGTCTCGACTTGAGTGAGCGTTTCCGGTGACGTCCCGATATAAATCGTGAACGTGCCATGGTCAACGAACGTCGTATAGTACGAATAGATCGAGTAAGCTAACCCTTGCTCTTCACGAATCGATTGAAACAGCCGTGACGACATCGTCGCACCGATCGCGTTGTTTGCCAGCGCCAGGTGCGGGAGCCGGTCGTTCGTTGCCGAAATCGCCTCGAAATTCCAACAAAGGTGCGCCTGCTCCGTCTCTTTATGCTTTTTCAACACATCGCTGCATAGAACCGGAATCGTCGATTCTTTCGGTGATTCCCCTGATGGGAGTTCCGCAAACCTCGACGTGACCGCTTCGACCAGCTCGTCGGTCACGTGACCGGCGATTGAGACGACGACACGGTTGCCTGTATACATTGATTCGACATAACGCAGCAATTGATCGCGAGAGAAGCTGAGCACGCTCGCTTCCGTCCCGAGAATCGGCTTCGCTAATATATCGTCACGGTAGACGGCATAGGCGAGCAACTCATGCACGAGGTCTTCCGGCGTGTCTTCGTACATTTTAATCTCTTCTAACACGACCCGTTTCTCTTTTTCAAGCTCAGTCTCATCAAAGACTGAATGGAACAACATGTCGGCCAGTGCGTCGAAGGCGATGACAGCATGTTCATCGAGCGTCTTGACGTAGTAGCATGTATGGTCTTTTGAAGTGAAGGCGTTCACACTGCCGCCAAGCTCATCAAAAAATGAAGCGATTTCTTTCGCCGTTTTTGTTGTTGTGCCCTTGAACAACATATGTTCGATCAAGTGGCTGATCCCGATCTCATTGTCTTCTTCGGTCCGTGTCCCGGCTTTGATGAATACACCGGTCGATGTACTGCGGACGTCTGCCATTGGTTCGACCACGATGCGGACGCCATTCTTTAAGGTAATCCATTCCATTTTATCACTCCTATGAAAAAGGCCATCGCACCAGACGATGGCCAAAATAATTAGTTTGTTGGTCTTGACGGACGACGGTCTCCGTCACGACGCGGAGGGCGGCTGTCACGTGGCGGACGGCTCTCGCGTTGTGCTTTACGTTTCGCTTCATACGCCTCTCGCTCTTCAGGAGATAATCCTTCGACGATCAACGTTTTATGCGAGGCGTTGACGCGGCCTTTATCGTCAATTTCTGTGACTTTGACTTTGATCGTGTCACCGAGCTTGACGACGTCTTCCACGTTGGCGACGCGGTCGAGGCTGAACTCAGAGACGTGGACGAGCGCGTCTTTGCCTTTGAACAACTCGACGAACGCGCCGAACTTCTCGATCCGACGCACTGTCGCGTCGAACACTTCGCCGACTTCGACTTCACGGACGATGTCACTGATGAGTGCCATCGCCATATCGATGCCATCTTGATCGGTCGAGGCGATGAACACCGTACCGTCTTGCTCGATATCAACCTTGACACCGGTTTGGTCGATGATGCTGTTGATCATCTTACCACCAGGCCCGATGACGTCGCGAATCTTATCTGGATTGATTTTCATCGTGACGATCTTCGGCGCATACTTCGACAACTGTGGACGCGATGAGTCAAGCGTTTCGAGCATATGGTTGAGAATGTGGAGGCGGCCTGAACGAGCTTGTTCGAGCGCTTCTTCCAAAATCTCACGCGTGATGCCCGCGATTTTAATGTCCATCTGCAACGCTGTGATCCCGTCTTTCGTTCCAGCGACTTTGAAGTCCATGTCGCCGAGATGGTCTTCGAGACCTTGGATGTCAGTGAGTACTGTATAGTGTTCGCCTTCCATGATGAGACCCATCGCGATTCCTGCGACCGGTGCCTTGATCGGAACTCCGGCGTCCATGAGGGCGAGTGTCGAGCCACAGATTGAAGCCTGTGAACTCGAACCGTTCGACTCGAGCACTTCTGAGACGAGACGGATCGTATACGGGAAGTCTGCTTCTTTCGGGATGACCGGGAGAAGCGCACGTTCACCGAGCGCACCGTGACCGATCTCGCGGCGACCTGGCGCGCGAACCGGACGAGCTTCACCGACCGAGAACGGCGGGAAGTTATAATGGTGCATGAAACGTTTGTTATCTTCTAGACCGATGCCGTCGATGATTTGAGCGTCACCGATGACACCGAGTGTCGCGATCGACATGACTTGCGTCTGCCCCCGTGTGAACAAACCGACACCGTGCGCACGCGGCAGCACGCCGACTTCTGACGCGAGTGGACGGATGACTTCCGGGCGACGGCCGTCTGGACGTACTTTATCGACCGTGATTAAACGGCGGACCTCGTCTTTGACGAACTTGTTCAAAATACCAGATACTTCTTTCAACTTGGCCGGCTCGTCAGCGAGACGCGCTTCATACGACGTGACATACTTCGCGATGACTTCGTTGATCGCTTCATCACGCGCATGTTTCTCTTCAACTTGGACGGCAGCGTTAATTTCTGGACGAGCCGCTTCAAGCTCTTGTGACAACGCGTCGTCAAATTTAGAGACCGTGTATTCAAACTTCGGTTTCCCGACCGCTTCGACGATTTCCATTTGGAACGCGACAAGCTTTTTGATCTCTTCGTGACCGAACAAGATTGACTCGAGCATGACGTCTTCCGGTACTTCGTTCGCGCCTGCTTCGACCATGTTGATTGCAGTTGCCGTTCCGGCGACTTGAAGTTCAAGCTCTGTCTTCTCGAGTTGTGCGACTGTCGGGTTGACGACGAACTGTCCGTCCACACGTCCGACCGTCGCTCCAGCGATCGGTCCGTCAAACGGGATGTCCGAGATCGACAAGGCGATCGACGTTCCGAGCATACCGGCCATCTCAGCCGAGCAGTCCGGATCATTCGACATGACGTAAATCATGACTTGGATGTCGTGACGGAATCCGTCTGGGAATAATGGACGGATTGGACGGTCGATGAGACGTGACGTTAAAATCGCATTCTCACCAGGACGACCTTCCCGACGAAGGAAACCCCCTGGGATTTTACCGACCGAGTATAATTTTTCTTCATAGTTGACCGTAAGCGGGAAGAAATCTAAATCCTTTGGTCCTTTTGAAGCTGTGACCGCGGCGAGCACGACCGTGTCTCCGTACCGGACGAGTGCAGAACCGTTCGCTTGCTTCGCGAGTTGACCTACTTCTACAGACAGCGGGCGACCGCCCCATTCTGTAGAAAAAACTTGTTTCGTACCTAACATGTACATTCTCCTCTCAAACCTTATCTAGTTTATTATGTAACTCATTCATATGTTTGTCTAATGATTTTCCTCCAAAAAAAGAAGAAACGGACTAGGAACGAGTGTCCCAGTCCGTCATTTGGCCCGTTCGGATTAACGACGGAGACCAAGACGTTGAATCAATTCACGGTAACGTGTTACGTCCTTGTTACGAAGGTACGTGAGCAAGTTACGGCGACGTCCAACCATTTTCAAAAGACCGCGACGTGAGTGGTGGTCTTTCTTATGTGTGCGAAGATGATCGTTCAAAGTGTTGATTTGTTCAGTCAAAACAGCAACTTGAACTTCCGGTGAACCAGTGTCACCTTGTTTTGTCGCGTATTCCGCGATGATTTCGTTTTTACGTTCTTTTGAGAGTGCCATTGCCTCTCCACCTCCATTTAATAGAAAATTGCCGCGTTGCCGAGCCGTCGTTGGTGAATCGTCCAGCCAAGCGAAGCGGTGTACTTTGCGTACCAAACTAGAATACATGACCCCTGCTCCAAAGTCAAGATAGGATTGCCCGAGCCGCCGTCTCATCTCGTTTCAACTGCGCGATCAGCGAATCGAGTCCGTCGAACGCCCGTTCATCGCGCAAATAGTGAACCCATTCGATTTCGAGCAACTGTCCGTACAAGTCCTCCGAAAAATCAAATAAATGACTTTCAATCGAGACGTCTCCGGTGTCATAAAACGTCGGCCGTCGACCAACGTTCGTCATCGCATCAAACGTCCGGCCGTCTTCTAGGCGGACGCGGGTCGCATAAACGCCGAGCCGTGGCATGACATAAGACGCATCCATCACCATGTTCGCGGTCGGATAGCCGATCGTCCGCCCTCTGGCGTCACCATGGATGACTTCGCCACAGATGACGTAAGGCGCCCCTAACAACTCACTCGCCAGGTCGACACTGCCTGCGCCAAGAAGTTTGCGGATCCGGGTCGAAGAGACTTTGTCACCGTCACTCGTCTGTTCGGCGACGACGGACGTCGTGAAGCGTCCTCGGGCGTGGTAGGGCATCGTCTCCATCGTCCCTTCCCCGAATTTCCCGTACGAATAGTCAAATCCAGCCGTCACGTGCACGGCGCCCGCGCCGATCAAATAATCGTCGACGAACTGTTGCGGTGACAGTGATGCCAATTGCTTTGTGAACGTCAAGACGAGACAACGTTCGACACCGAGCGCGGCGATCCGCTGTAATTTTCGTTTGAGCGGCGTGATATAACGGACAGCATCCGCATTGTTCGACAGCACTTGTTTCGGGTGCGGATCGAACGTGACGACGGTCACGGGCACGTCAAGCTGCTCCGCGCGCTGTTTGGCGTGCTCGATCACGGCTTGATGGCCGATGTGAACGCCGTCGAAGAATCCGAGTACCATGACCGAAGGGACAAACTCTGGTGTCTCGGGATGTGTGAGATGTATCGTTTCCATACTTCAAATTCCCCCTTAGTCGATTGTCAACATGACCTCGACTGTTGCGTCTGTCGTTCCGTCAAGCCGTCTATAGAGGGCGAGCGGAATTCCTTCTTCATTATAGACAGTAAACAGTTCAAATTCGAGCGAGACGTCGTTTAAGCGCCCACCGTTGCGAATATACCGTTCCCGGTTGGCCGGAATGGTGATGGAAGGCCAACGTTTGATCACGTCCTCGAGCGGGATGAGCCGTTCAGCGCGTGCCTCGACCGTCTCTAACGCCGCGAGCTCCGCGAGCGTCACGGCGTCCCTTTCATCGAACGTGCCTGACCGTGTCCGACGCAGGTCGCTCATATGGGCCGGGTAACCGAGCCCTTCCCCGATTTGGACGGCAAGTGTCCGAATAAACGTGCCTTTTCCGCACTCGACATCGATGCGAAACCGGCAGACGCCGTCCTCGAAGACAGGTTCGTTCGTCCGTTCTAGCCGGTGAATCTCGACGATGCGGCGCGGCCGTTCGACCGTCTGTCCTTTGCGGGCGTATTCGTATAGCTTCTTCCCGTTCACTTTGACGGCCGAGAAGTAAGGAGGCACCTGCTCGATGCTTCCGGTCAACGTGCCGAGAACGCGGTCGATAGCTTCACCCGTGAACGCATCCGGCGCGACATCTGTTTGCGCGACGACTTCGCCGTGTGCGTCTTCCGTCATCGTCGCCGTCCCGATCGTGACTTCGGCGACGTAGCGCTTGCCCTCATCGGTCAAAAACCGGGACAGTTTCGTCGCACGGCCGAAACAGATTGGCAACACGCCGGTCACTTCCGGGTCGAGCGTGCCGGTATGGCCAACTTTTTTCGTTTGAAACAGTTTACGCAGCTTGAAGACGCAATCGTGGCTCGTCATCCCGCTGTCTTTATCTAGTATTAAAATCCCTGTCGGTTCCACGTTCATTCCTCCATATCAAAAAAGGGGAGACACAAGTCCCCCCTTCAATTTATTAGTCTTTATTCAAATCACGGATCAACGAATCGATATGACTACCATATGCGACCGAAGAATCGTATTCGAACGACAATTCCGGCGTCTTGCGGAGACGGATCCGGCTGCCGATTTCACGGCGGATGAAGGCGCTCGCCTTATCAAGACCTGCCTGCGTCTCAGCCTTCACGTCGGCGTCGTCTCCGAGCACCGTGTAATAGGCCGTCGCTTGTTGCAAATCTCCCGTCACGTCTACGCTCGTGATGGTCGCGTTCTTTGTACGTGGGTCGTTGACTTCGCGTAAAAG
This sequence comes from Exiguobacterium sp. s142, assembly GCF_018618455.1. NCBI lineage: Bacteria > Bacillati > Bacillota > Bacilli > Caryophanales > Exiguobacterium > Exiguobacterium sp. s142. The sequence goes on from NZ_JACSMB010000001.1 coordinate 321,703, forward strand.
GATATCTGTGATCTCTTTACGCATCTGTTCAGCAACACGTTGGGCACGAATGTTCATACGTGTTCCCTCCTCACTTTATTTACGTTCGACTTCTTTCATGACGAACGCTTCGATGACGTCCTCCACTTTGATGTCGTCGTACTTCTCTACTTTGATCCCACACTCGTAGCCTGTCGCAACTTCTTTGACATCGTCTTTGAAGCGGCGGAGCGTATCGAGTTTACCTTCGTACACGACGATCCCGTTACGGATGACGCGTACGCCGGCATCACGTGAGATTTTACCTTCAGTGACGTAACAGCCGGCAATCGCACCGACTTTTGAAACTTTGAAGACGTCACGGACTTCGACTTGTCCGATCACTTCTTCAACGAACTCAGGGTCAAGCATCCCTTTCATCGCGCTTTCGATTTCATCGATCGCGTTATAGATGATCCGGTGCAGACGCATTTCAACGTGTTCTTGTTCGGCCATTGATCGGGCGTTACCGTCTGGACGGACGTTGAATCCGATGATGATTGCGTTCGCTGCTGAAGCGAGGATGACGTCACCTTCTGTGATCGCACCGACACCTTGATGCACGATGTTGATCTTGACGCCTGCGACGTCGATTTTGCGGAGTGATCCAGCGAGCGCTTCAGCCGATCCTTGAACGTCTGCTTTGATGATGACGTTCAAGTCTTTGACTTCGCCTTCTTGAATCCGGCTGAACAAGTCTTCAAGACTGACTTTAGCCGATTCACGGCGCTGCGACTCGAGGTAACGTTGGTAACGTTTCTCTCCGATTGCACGTGCTTTTTTCTCGTCTTCGAAGACGATGAACTGGTCACCAGCTTGTGGGACATCGTTCAATCCTGTAATTTCGATTGGCGTCGATGGGCCAACTTCTTTCACACGACGACCGATATCGTTGACCATGGCCCGGACACGTCCGAACGTGCTGCCGACGACGATCGAGTCACCGATACGAAGTGTCCCGTGTTGAACGAGAAGCGTGGCGACAGGACCGCGACCTTTATCGAGCTTCGCTTCGATGACCGAACCGCGAGCTGGCATTTCAGGCGTCGACTTATACTCTTCGACTTCTGAAACGAGCAAGATCATCTCGAGCAACTCATCGATTCCCTCATCTTTCAAAGCAGAGATCGGTACGAAAATTGTTTCGCCGCCCCACTCTTCCGGTACGAGTCCGAATTCAGTCAACTCTTGTTTGACGCGGTCAGGGTTAGCCCCTTCTTTGTCCATTTTGTTGACGGCAACGATGATTGGGACGTTTGCCGCCTTCGCGTGAGAAATCGCTTCTTCTGTCTGTGGCATGACACCATCATCTGCTGCGACAACGATAATCGCGATATCCGTCACTTCAGCTCCACGGGCACGCATCGTCGTAAAGGCGGCGTGACCTGGTGTGTCGAGGAATGTGATTTTTTTACCGTTGATATCAACTTGGTACGCACCGATATGCTGCGTGATCCCACCAGCTTCGCCAGCGACGACTTTCGTGTTCCGGATCGAGTCGAGCAACGTCGTTTTACCATGGTCGACGTGACCCATGATCGTGACGACGGCAGGACGCTCAATGAGGTCGTACTCAGAGAAGTCGATTTCTACTTCTTCGAAGTCCGTCTCATCGATGATGACTTCTTTTTCGACTTCGAAACCGAATTCAGTTGCGAGCAATTCGATCGTCTCGTCATCGAGTGTTTGGTTGATCGTCGCCATGACGCCAAGACCCATCAATTTCATGATGATCTCGTTTGGCTTTTTATCCATCTTCGCAGCGAGATCCGATACGCTGAGGACATCCTCGTACTTGATGACGTTGCCCATTTCAGACTCTTGCGCTAAACGAGATGCTTTACGCTGGCTCGTTTTTGAATTTGGATCTGCTTCTAACGGGATTGCCGCTTTTGCAGGCTTCCCTTTAAATTTACCGCCGCGTTTTTTGTTGCGGTTATCGTTACGGTTGTTGCCGAAACGGTTGCCACCACGGTTGCCCGCTTGATTGCTCGGGGTGCTAGAAGTTTGTGGACGGGCTTTCGGTGCTTCTTTTTTCTCTGCTTCTTGTTTCGCAGCAGGCTTTGCTTCAGCCGGCTTCGACTCAGCAGGTTTTTCTTGCTTCTCAGCCGAACGATATTTCTCAGGGTTGAAGACACGGTCGAGTTGCTTGACCGACTCATCATCCAATACAGCCATGTGATTTTTCACTGACTTGTTCATCTTCTCGAGCTGAGTAATGACTTGTTTACTTGTTACATTCTGTTCTTTTGCAAATTCATAGACGCGTTTTCCCAAAGCATCCACCTCCGTTAATAGTTAAGAGAGAAGTTGCTTAAGCTTGTTCGCAAATCCGGATTCTGTCACAGACACGACGACTCGCATGTCTTTACCTAAAGCAGCTCCGATTGTATGTCGGTCGCTCACTTCGATTAATGGAACACCATACGATGTACATTTGTCGGTAATCCGTTTTCTCGTCGACGCTCCCGCGTCTCCGGCAAGAATGACGAGCTTGGCTCGGCCAGCCCGTACATCCTTCAAGACAAACTCTTCTCCCATCGTTACCTTCCTCGCACGTGAGGCGAGGCCTAACAATGATTCCCACTGACTCATGATTCGGCACCTGTGACAGCTTGTTCTAGCTGTTCATAAAGTGTCTCGCTCGTCTTTACTTTCAGATGATGATCAAGCGTTCGTTTTTTCTCTGCTAAACGAATCACATCGACATCTCTTGACAAATACGCGCCACGACCGTTCAGTTTGCCGGTCGTGTCGATGACGACGTCGCCTTCCGGCGTCCGTACGACACGAATCAAATCGTTCTTTGGTAACATCTCTTGAGTGATCACACATTTACGCAAAGGAAGTTTCTTTTGCTTCATGGTCATTCCTCTTCTTTTACCGCGGTTGGTTCGAGCGTCACATCAACCGAGTCAGTCTGTTCAACTTCATTGTGAACAATTTCTGGCGTTGATTCAACTTTTTCGGCATACGTATCGAACAAGTTCATGCTCTCTGCATCCGTCTCACTCTTAATATCAATTTTCCAACCTGTCAACTTAGCGGCGAGGCGCGCGTTTTGACCGCGTTTCCCGATCGCGAGCGACAATTGATAGTCCGGCACGACGACTGTCGTCGACTTGTTCGGTTCATTGACATATACGTCAACGACTTGAGCCGGGCTGAGTGCGTTTTTAACGAACTCTTTTGGATCGTTCGACCAACGGACGATGTCGATCTTCTCACCGTTCAATTCATCGACGATCGTCTGGACACGTTGCCCTTTTGGACCGACACATGCGCCGACCGGATCGACGATGTCTGAATGGACCGCGATTTTCGAACGGTCTCCCGCTTCACGCGACACCGACATGACGTCGACCGTCCCGCTCGCGATTTCTGGAACTTCGAGTTCGAACAAACGACGAAGTAGGCCAGGATGTGTCCGCGACACTTGAATCGCCGCGCCAGAACCTTTCGTCGTCGAGTCAACTTTCGTCACGTATACTTTGATGCGTTCATGAATCTTATACGACTCGTTCGGCATCTGTTCGTTCGGCGTCAACACTGCCTCGATGTTGTTCTCTAAACCGATGTACAAGTTGCGCGGGTCAAACCGCTCGACGATCCCTGTCATGATCTCGTCTTCTTTATCGACGAAGTGGTTGTAGATGCGTTCGCGCTCGGCTTCACGCATCTTTTGCGTGACGACTTGTTTGGCCGTCATCGCTGCGACACGACCGAAGTCGCTCGGTGTCACTTCTTCTTTATGGAAGTCCCCTAACTCAAAGTTCGGGTCGATTTCGTGCGCTTCTTCAAGCGAAAGCTGTTGGTCCGGATGCGTCAGGCGTTCAACGACTTCGAGAAGCGCGAACACGCGAATGTCACCTGTCACTTGGTCAAACTCAACTTTGACGTGCTCGTTCGGGTTGGCGACGTTTCGGCGATATGCCGAAATGAGCGCCTGTTCAAGCGCGTCGATGATGATTTCTTTCTCGATCCCTTTTTCTTGTGCAATCTGTTCGATTGTTGTGAGTAATTGTGGCCCCATCTTTACCTCTCCTTAACTAAACGTGACCGCTAGGCGGGCTTGTGCAATTTTATCAACCGGTAGCGATATCGCTTTTTTTCTAGTCTTGATGCGCGTTTCGACAACTGCGGTCTCGCCGTCGTACTCCGTCAAAATGCCCTCGAACTCTTTGGCACCTTCAATCGGGGCAAACGTTTTAATGTAGACGTTTTTCCCAATCGCCCGCTCAAAGTCAGTCGGCTTTTTAAGTGGTCGCTCGGCACCGGGACTCGAGACGTCAAGATAATAGGCTTGTTCGATTGGGTCGGTAGCGTTTAATTTCTCCGAGAGTTGCTCGTTGATGTTGACGCAATCATCTAAATCGACGCCCCCCGGTTTATCGATATAGACGCGCAAGAACCAGTCTGGCCCTTCTTTCACGAATTCAACATCGACCAATTCCATGTTCGCTTGCTCGACAATCGGCAACGCGATTGTTTCGACGACTTCTGTTATTTTGGACACTCTCATCCCTCCTTCTGGCTTTTACATACAAGAAAGGAGTAGGGTTCCCTACTCCTTTCCGTCGTAGTATCCAACATTGTTCGATACCAATATATCATATTTTCCCGCTTTTTCGCAACTTACACCCCAAAATCAAAGAACGAAAGTTGGTTCTCGTCAGGCAGGCCTTCGAGACATTTCATCGTATCGAGCGTCTCGATAATCGTCTTCGACAATTTCGCCCGTTTCCGGAGATCCTCTTTTGACAAGAACTGACCTTCGGCACGCGCCTCGACAATCGCTTTCGCCGCGTTCGTCCCGAGTCCATCGACAGCGTTGAACGGTGGAATGAGCGTGTTGCCTTCAATCAAGAACTCGGTCGCATTCGAACGGTAAAGATCGATGTTTTGGAATTTCATGCCGCGTTCGAGCATCTCAAGTGCGAGTTCGAGCACGGTGTGAAGCCCTTTATCTTTCGCCGTGGCGTCGAAGCCTTTCTCCCGGATATCAGACATCGCCTTGCGGACGGCCTGAGACCCTTTGATCATCGCCGACAAATCAAAATCGCCGGCGCGGACCGTAAAGTATGTCGCGTAATACAGAATCGGGTGGTGCACTTTGAAGTAAGCGATCCGGACGGCCATGAGCACGTACGCGGTCGCGTGTGCTTTCGGGAACATGTATTTGATCTTCTTACAAGAAGAGATGTACCATTCCGGGACGCTGTTCTCCCGCATCTCTGACTCCATGTCGTCAGACAAACCTTTCCCTTTACGGACCGACTCCATGATCTTAAAGGCGAACGATGGCTCAAGTCCGGCATAAATCAAGTAGACCATAATGTCGTCACGACACCCGATGACGTCTTTCAGTTCACACGTCCCGTTATAGATCAACTCGTTCGCATTCCCGATCCAAACGTCCGTCCCGTGAGACAGACCTGAAATTTGGACGAGCTCTGAGAACGTGGACGGTTTCGTCTCTTCAAGCATTTGCCGGACGAACTTCGTCCCAAACTCAGGAATACCGAGCGTCCCTGTTTTTGACTCGATTTGCTCCGGTGTGACACCGAGCACTTCCGGTGACGAAAAGATTTTCATGACGGTCGGATCATCCGTCGGGATCGTCAACGGGTCGATGCCTGATAAGTCTTGGAGCATCCGGATGACGGTCGGGTCATCGTGTCCGAGAATGTCGAGCTTGAGCAAGTTGTCGTGAATCGAATGGAAGTCGAAGTGTGTCGTCTTCCATTCAGACGTTCGATCGTCGGCCGGATACTGGATCGGCGAGATTTCGGCGATGTCCATGTAGTCCGGGACGACGATAATCCCGCCTGGATGCTGCCCGGTCGTCCGTTTAACACCGGTGACACCCGAGACGAGACGATCGACTTCGGCGTTCCGGTAAATCTTGTCGTTTTCGGTCGCATAGCCTTTCACATACCCGTACGCCGTCTTGTCGGCAATCGTCCCGATCGTCCCGGCACGATAGACGTACTCTTCTCCGAACAACACTTTCGTATACGCGTGAGCATGAGGCTGGTACTCGCCCGAGAAGTTCAAATCGATATCTGGTACTTTGTCCCCTTTAAAGCCAAGGAACGTCTCGAACGGGATATCGTGTCCGTCTTTCGTATACCACGTCCCACACTCCGGACATTGCTTGTCCGGAAGATCGTACCCGGAACCGATCGACCCGTCATTAAAGAAGTGAGAGTGTTGACACTTCGGACAGACATAATGCGGTGGTAGTGGATTGACCTCGGTGATCTCGGTCATCGTCGCGACAAGACTCGACCCGACCGATCCTCGTGAACCGACGAGGTAACCGTCGTCGAGTGACTTCTTGACGAGTTTATGTGAGATCAAATAAATAACGGCGAAGCCGTGGCCGATGATTGATTTTAGTTCCTTCTCGAGCCGGGCCTCGACGATCTCCGGAAGCTCGTCCCCGTAAATCGAGCGGGCCATGTCATAACTCATATTACGGACCTCGTCATCCGCCCCTTCGATTTTCGGCGTATACAGTTCATCCGGGATAATTTGAATCGCTTCGATCTGGTCGGCGATCGCGTTCGGATTCGTGATGACGATCTCCCGTGCGAGCTCGTCACCTAAAAATTTAAACTCTTCCATCATTTCTTTCGTCGTCCGGAAATGGGCATGAGGCAACTCTTTTCTCGTGTTAATGAAGTTGGCCCCGCCTTGCGTCCGGATCAGGATTTCGCGATACGACCGATCTGTCCGGTCCAAGTAATGGACGTTCCCGGTCGCACAGACCGGAAGTCCGGCTTGCCCTGCTACGCGAATGATCCGTTTGATGATGTCACGAAGTTCAAGCTCGTTCGCGACGATCTCTTTATCGATCAAATGCATATAAAGTGCCGGCGGATGAATCTCGATGAAGTCATAAAATGCCATCATCTTCTCGAGCTCTTCGTCCGACTTGTTCAAGGCGGCGTCAAAGATCTCGCCGTTGTCACACGCCGAGCCGATGAGCAGCCCTTCTCGGCGCTTCTCGATCTCAGAGCGCGGCATCCGAGCCATCCGGAACAAATAGTCGATGTGCGACAACGAGATCAACTCATACAAGTGGCGCAATCCTGGCTTTTTCGTCTTCGCGTAAACCGTCGCATGAAACGGACGGATCTTCGAGACGTCACTGCCGACTTTCGCGTTCAGTGACCGATGCGTCTGCATCTCGAACATCTGTTTCGCCAAATCGAGCAACTTCATGAGCAAGTACGCCGTCGCCTCGGCATCATAGATGGCCCGGTGATGCTGCGTCAATTCGATATCAAACCGCTTGGCGAGCGTGTTGAGACGGTGGTTTTTGAGCGTCGGTAAAATCGTCCGGGCCAGTTCAAGCGTATCGATGACCGGATAATCGTCCGGCTCATGTCCTCCGCTTCGGAGCGTCGCCTCGAGAAAGCCCATATCGAACGAGGCGTTATGAGCGACGAGAATCCCGTCCCCGCACCAGTCGACGAACTGTTTCGCGATCACTTCCGGGTCAGGCTGTCCGTGGACCATGTCATCCGTGATCCCGGTCAGTTCGATCGTCGTCGCCGAAAGTTGATGTTTCGGGTCGGCGAACGCTTCGAACCGGTCGATGATCTCACCGTCTTTAATCTTGACGCCGGCGAGTTCGATGATTTTGTTGTAGACGGCCGACAGACCGGTCGTCTCGACGTCGAACACGACGTACGTCGCCTCGTCGAGCGAGACGTCGGTCGGATGATACGCGACAGGCACGCCGTCATTGACGACGTTCGCCTCGACACCGTACAAGATTTTAATGTCGTTCTTTTTCCCGGCATAATAGGCTTCCGGGAACGATTGCACACCGGCATGGTCGGTGATGGCGATGGCGCGATGACCCCACTTGGCGGCCCGGGCGACGAGCGCCGACACGTTCGTGACCGCATCCATTTGGCTCATCTGTGTGTGGGCGTGCAGTTCGACACGTTTCTCCCCGGCCCATTCGTCACGCTTCGGTTCGACTTTCACTTCTTGGAGCTGCGACGCCATCATGCACAGTTCGCGCATGAAGCTATCGTCTTCGACCCGTCCGGCCGCTTGGATCCACATGCCTTTTTTGACGGCACTGAGCATACGGTCGTCATCATCGTCACGTGCGAACACTTTGACGATGAGCGAATCGGTATAATCGGTCATCTTGATCGTGAATAGCTTCTTCCCGCTCTTCAACTCTTTCCGTTCGGCTGAAAACACGAGTCCACGGATGGCGACACGGCGTTCTTCTTCGATGATCGTCTTGATCGGGACGATCTCGTCTTTGATCAAGGCGCCCATCCGCACTTCCGTGATCGGCTCATCGTTCGTCTCGGTCGCTTTGGCGAACTGGGCCGCGAGTGCGAGTTTCGCCTGTTCGATATCTTCTTGGACGACTTGTTCACGCAACGCCTGATTCGCTTCCGCGTCTTCTGAGAAACTCGCTTGGCACGGCTTTTTCATAAACCCGTAAGCACTGTAGAGCGCTTGAACTTCTTGGCACAGCTCTTTATCGACGTAGCTCGCCTCAGGTGCGGAGCGGACGGGAATGAGCAACTTGTTTTGCTCGAAGCGCGGTTTGACAGTTGCGAAATAGCTTCGCATCGCTCCCGACACTTGACTGAGCTCACTGACGATGCGCGGCCAGTAGTCGATATAATCCTGCTCGCTTCCACCTGTCTCTGTCGTAAAACGAGCGTACACTTCATCGGCAAACGTCGCATACCGATTCTCGACCCGACTCATGAACAATTGATAAACCTCATATGGTAACACTTGGCGGATCTTGAAATAAAACGTCCACGTCCGTCGTTGCTTATTGACGACAAGACGCGATAGTTCCGCTCCGTCGAACTGATCACTCTCTGTCGTGATCCCGAGATCCGTCAACAGTAATTGCATCTTTTGATTTGCTTCCACGGGTAAGTCGTCCCCCCCTTTTATATGACAATGTCGAAAAATGAAGGTGACGGCAAGAAACCGTCACCTTCATCGATCAATGCGTCTCGTTGAGCTGCGCGACAATCACTTGCGGCAACTCTTCTACCGTCGTTTCAATCACTTCGCCCGTAGCACGGACTTTCACTTCGACGATGCCTTCGCCGGCTTTCTTCCCGACGTTGATACGAATCGGCAAGCCGATCAAGTCAGCGTCGGCAAATTTAACGCCGGCCCGTTCTTTGCGGTCGTCGTACAATACATCATACTTCGACGATAGTTCATCGTAAAGTCGATTCGAAAGTTCGAGTTGCGTCTCGTCTTTCGCGTTGATCGCGATCAAGTGCAGATCAAACGGTGCGACACTCTTCGGCCAAACGATGCCGCGGTCGTCGTGGTGCTGTTCGACGATTGCCGAAAGCGTCCGCGAGACACCGATGCCGTAACAACCCATGATGAGTGGTTCCGCCCGGCCTTCTTCGTTCAAGAACGTCGCGCCCATCGCTTCTGAGTAACGCGTGCCGAGTTTGAACACTTGACCGACCTCGATCCCACGTGCGAACCGGACTGGACCAGATTCGTCTGGTGCCAAGTCGCCTTCGACGACGAAGCGGAGGTCATGATACGTCAAGTGCGACAAGTCGCGTTCTGCATTGACGTGCATGAAGTGCGTGTTCGCAACGTTGGCGCCACATACCGCATCGACTAAATATTTAACGGCGTAATCCGCGACGACTTTGACCGGTGCGTTGATCGGTCCGAGCGTTCCTGGTTCACAGCCGAACAATTCAATGATCTTCGACTCGTCTTCCATTTGGATGTCGAGTCCGCCAAGGGCGTTCTTCACTTTGACATCGTTCGCTTCGTGATCGCCGCGAACGATCGCCATGACCGTCTCGCCGTCGACGTTGAACAACACCGACTTGATCGTCGTGTTCGTCTCCACGCCCAAGAATCGCGCCACGTCTTCGATCGTCTTATGCTCTTGCGTATCGACTTGCTCGAGCTCGAGCGCAACACCAGCTTGCATGTCGTAACGGTCAAGCGTTTCCGCCATCTCGATGTTCGCCGCGTATGACGACGAGTCCGTGTAGACGATCGTATCCTCACCGATTTCGGCGAGCGCCTGGAATTCGTGCGTGTCTTTCCCGCCAATCGCGCCTGAATCGGCCACGACCGGACGATACTTCAAACCGGTGCGGTCAAAGATGCGCGAATAAGCGTTGTACATATTGTCGTACTCTTCGTCCAAATCAGCCTGTGTGGCGTGGAACGAGTAGGCATCTTTCATCAAAAACTCACGTCCGCGTAATAATCCGAACCGCGGACGACGCTCATCGCGATACTTCGTCTGAATCTGGTACAAGTTGACCGGTAACTTCTTATACGAGTTCAACTCGTCACGGACGATCGACGTGATCAACTCTTCGTGAGTCGCTCCAAGTGCGAAACGGCGGTCATGACGGTCCGTCAAACGCATCAGTTCAGGTCCGTAGATGTCCCAACGTCCCGTCTCTTCCCATAGCTCCGCTGGTTGGATCGCCGGCATGAGCAGTTCTTGCGCCCCGGCCCGGTTCATCTCTTCACGGATGATCGTTTGAATATTTTGTAACACACGATGACCGAGTGGTAAATAAGAGTAGATCCCCGCTGCATTTTGTCGAATAAATCCACCGCGCACGAGAAGTTGATGGCTGACAGCTTCAGCGTCAGCAGGAACCTCTCTCAAAGTAGGCATAAGCAATCTCGATTGTTTCATAAATATCAACGTTTCCCTTCTCTAACACAGTCTATTTGAAAAATGATTGGATATCGTTCCAAGTGACGATGAGCATGAGCAGCATAAGCAGGGCAAATCCGATAAAGTGGACGAACCCTTCTTTTTTTGGATCGATCGGTCGACCACGCACTGCCTCGAACAACAAGAAGATGAGTCGTCCCCCGTCAAGCGCCGGAAGTGGCAACAAGTTGAAGATCGCCAAGTTGACGGATAAAAGTGCCGTCCAGTTGAGCAACATGATGAAACCGCTCGCCGCCACTTCGTCGGTCATGCGGACAATCCCGACCGGACCTGCGAGTTGATCGACTCCGACTTGGCCGGTCACTAAATCACCGACCGCAGAGAAAATCAATGTCGACATCGTCCACGTCGTCTCAGCTCCTGTTGTGAACGCTTTTGTCGGTGATCGCTCGAGCGCATTTGTCACGCCAAGGATACCGACCGTCTCGCCATTTTGTTCGACTGCTTGAGGTGTCAGCGTTACCGTTTGTTCCTCACCCGCCCGAATATAGGTCACCTCGGTCGGTGTATCGGCACGATCGGCCAAAACCGTTCTCAGGTCGAGCCAGTTATCAATCGTCTCACCCTCGATCGAGACGATTTCGTCTCCGGTGACGAGACCGGCTTGATCAGCCGCCGAATCCGGTTGTACCGTCCCGATTTGACCGTCGTCTGTCGGTGTGCCTTGCACGAGACCGACAATGACGAGCAAGACGAAAGCAAGGACGAAGTTCATGGCCGGGCCGGCTGCGATCGCGAGCACTCGCTTCCAAACTGATTGCGCTCCGAACGTGCGGTCGTACGGTGCGATTTGAATCTCCATACCTTGATCGACGAGAAGTGTGTCGCGCTCGAGTGTGTACACCCGCACTTCTTCGTCGACGAGCAATTGAATCTTCAATTCACGGATCGAATCGAACTTGTCGACCGTTCCGACGACGTGTACATCCGTCGCTTGGTCCGGTTGGAAATAGACGCGGTCGACTGTGCCAGCGCTCGTTAACCGGAGCCCGACTTGTTGACCGGCCTTCACTTCGATCGGCTCGAAATCCTCACCCGCCATCTTGACGTAACCACCGATCGGCAATAAGCGAATCGTATAGAGCGTCTCATTCTTTCGGAACGAAAAGATTTTCGGTCCAAACCCGATTGCAAATTCATGACAGAGAATCCCTGCCCGTTTCGCCATGACGAGGTGTCCCCATTCATGAACTGAAATGAGCACCCCAAACATCAAAACGATGGCGATAAAAGTTTGCATGATCTATTTCCCACCTTCACTTTCGTTGCTGAATTTGTTCACGAACCGATTGATCGACTTGAAGGATCTGCTCAAGTGTCGGTTCTACAATGACTGTATGTGCATCCATCGCTTGCTCGACGATCGATTCAATCTCGACGAACGCAATCTTTCCGTTCAAGAACAAATCGACAGCCGTTTCGTTAGCCGCATTCAACACGGTAGGCATTGAACCACCTTGACGACCTGCTTCATACGCTAGTCGAAGAGCCGGATAGCGATCTAAATCGGCTTCCGCAAAATGGAGCGTCCCGATTTCTCTCAAGTTTAACCGCTTGTTCCCTTCGATTTCAAGCCGTTTCGGGGTAGAGAGCGCATAGAGGATCGGTCCCCGCATATCGGGGTTTCCGAGTTGCGCCATGACTGCGGCGTCTTTAAACTCGACCATCGAGTGAATGATCGACTCCCGATGGAGCACCACTTCAATATCATTATAATCGATATCGAACAACCAGTGCGCTTCGATGACTTCGAGCCCTTTGTTGAACATCGTCGCCGAATCGATTGTGATTTTTGCACCCATCGACCAGTTCGGATGATTGAGCGCTTCTTCGACGGTCACGCTCGCTAATTCAGCGCGTGTCTGATCACGGAAACTTCCGCCCGAGGCCGTCAAAATGATTTTTGAAACGTCCTCGCGACGTTCTCCGTTCAGGCATTGATAGATGGCCGAGTGTTCACTGTCGACCGGAAGCAAACTGACGCCGTGCTCTTTGACGGCGGCCATGACGAGATGTCCGGCTGTGACGAGCGTTTCTTTGTTCGCCAAGGCGATATCTTTACCGGCTTTAATGGCGGCAAGCGTCGGCTCTAAGCCGACTGCCCCGACGACGGCCGTGACGACCACATCGGCCCGCTCAGCGGTCGCACATTCGATCAACCCTTCGAGTCCGATAAAAAAGAGTGGTTCGTATGTAAGGCGTGGCTTGAGCTGTTCGAGTACCTCGATCGTTTTGGCTGATACGTATTTCGGGCGAAGGCGATTGATCCATTCCTCGGCTACCTCGACGTTCGTTCCGAACGCGTACGCCTCAAGTTCAAACAAGTCGGGGTGCTGCTCGATCACGTCGCACGTCTGTACGCCGATCGAACCAGTCGCCCCGATTAAGCTGATTCGCTTCATCTTGACACTCCTTTTATAACAAATTGAAAATCCAAATGACGGTGAATACCGCGATCATACTATCAAACCGGTCTAAAATGCCACCATGTCCCGGTAATAGATGTCCAGAATCTTTTACGCCAAACTGACGTTTGTACGCTGATTGTACCAAATCACCAAGCTGGCCGACGACAGAAACGACAACCGCTAAGACGAGCACTTCGACGAGCGGTAGGACCGGTTCGATCAAGACATAGACGACACCGACGACCACAGCTGAAACAATACCGCCGACAGCTCCTTCAATCGTCTTGTTCGGACTGATCGAGGGCCACAGTTTCGTCTTGCCGATGGCTTTCCCCGTGAAATATGCACCCGAGTCGGTCGCCCAAATGATAAATAAGACGAGCAATACTTTCGCCAGCCCGTCTTCAGACAGACGGACGAGGGCAAAGCTTGAAAACCCGATAACGAGATAAACAGCCGAGACGAAATAAAAACTCGCATCTTCATATGTGAAACGGTTTTTCGTGACGACCGTCCAAAAAAGAAGCAACATTAATCCGAGCACCATCCATTGACTCGTCGAAATCGGAAGGTCACTCGTCAACAACTGCCGTTCTAAAAGCATCATGACGAACGGGAACGCTACGAGCAACGATGTAACTAAAAACGGAAAAGCTGTCAGCTTATGCTTGCGCATCATCGTAAACTCGCTCAAGCCGATCAAAGCGAGCACGCCCATCAAGATGACGAACGGGCTGCCGCCAAGGGCGATCAAACTGACAAAAATAGCGCCGGCCCAAAGTCCGGTAATAATTCGTGTTTTCATCTCACACCCCACCAAACCGGCGTGTACGTGTATTGTACGCTTCGATTGCTTCGACGAAGTGCTCACGCTTGAACTCGGGCCACAATACGTCTGTGAAGTGGAGTTCGGCATACGCCCCTTGCCAGAGCAGGAAGTTCGATAACCGTTGTTCACCGCTCGTCCGAATGATCAAATCGACATCTTGCATATTCGTCATGAGCCGCTCTCCGATCATCGACTCGTCGATTTCATCCGGATTGATGTGTCCGGCCGATACGTCGCGCGCAATGTCACGCATCGCTTGGATGAGTTCGTCACGGCCGCCATAGTTCAACGCGAAGACGAGGTCTAACCCTGTGTTCGTTGCGGTGCGCGTCCGCGCTTCATCGACTGCCTCGCGCGTTCCACGTGGTAGTTTCGACACGTCACCGGCGACGAGCACTCTGACGTTTTGTTCGTCGAGTTCTTTTAAGTCAGTCTCTAAAAATTGCTTCGGCAACTTCATCAAAAAATTGACTTCTTCTTCTGGACGCGTCCAGTTTTCAGTCGAGAAGGCGTAAAGCGTCAGCGACTTGATACCGAGCTCTTGAGCCGTCCGGACTGATTCACGGACCGATTTCATCCCTTCCCGGTGACCCATGATGCGCGGGAGCCCACGTTTCTTCGCCCAACGGCCATTTCCGTCCATGATGATGGCGACGTGCTCGGGGATGCTCAATTCCGCCTCAGTCTTCGTTTTAGGATTCACCCATTTAAACATAGTCTATCCTCCTGATTGTATGAAAGAGGGACCCTTTCAGTAAAAGGGTCCCCACACAGCTTTTTGGTATACCACTTCCGTGATTATACTTCCATGATCTCTTTTTCTTTGACCGCTGCAGACTCATCAATCTTTTTGATGTAAGAATCCGTTAACGTTTGAACGTCGTCCGCGTAACCGCGGAGGTCGTCTTCTGTCAAATCACCATCTTTTTCAAGCTTCTTCAAGTTCTCGTTCGCGTCACGACGAACGTTACGAACCGCAACTTTCGCTTCTTCCGCATACTTCTTCGTGATTTTAACGAGTTCTTTCCGGCGCTCTTCCGTCAAGGCAGGGATCGCTAAACGGATGACTGTCCCGTCCGAAGATGGCGACAGACCGAGATCCGCTCTTTGAATCGCTTTCTCGACTTCCGTTACGAGCGACTTGTCCCAAGGTTGGATCAACAAAAGACGAGCTTCCGGCGTGTTGATGTTCGCTACTTGGTTGAGCGGCGTTGGCACACCGTAGTAGTCGACTTGGACCGGGTCCAAAATCGATGCACTGGCGCGTCCGGTGCGGAGCGTCCCAAAATCACGTTTTAATGATGTATGGGCTTTAACCATCTTTTCTTCAGCCGTTTTCATAACTTCGTTTGCACTCATGAATTGATTCCTCCCACTACCGTCCCGATATGTTCCCCGAGAACGACACGTTTGATATTTCCTTCTTCAAGCAATGAGAATACAATCAGCGGAATATGGTTGTCCATGCATAGTGACGTCGCTGTCGAGTCCATGACTTGGAGACCGTCTTTTAAGACGTCCAAGTATGTGAGTGACTCGTATTTGACCGCATCCGGGACAAGTTTCGGGTCTGCCGAGTAGACGCCATCGACGTTGTTTTTCCCCATTAAGATGACGTCAGCTTCGATCTCGGCTGCCCGGAGCGCTGCTGT
Source organism: Exiguobacterium sp. s142 (assembly GCF_018618455.1). Classification (NCBI taxonomy): domain Bacteria; kingdom Bacillati; phylum Bacillota; class Bacilli; order Caryophanales; genus Exiguobacterium; species Exiguobacterium sp. s142. The sequence continues at coordinate 337,357 of NZ_JACSMB010000001.1, forward strand.
CGTATCTGTCGAGAAGTATGGGTTACCCGTCCCTGCTGCAAAGATGACGACCCGGCCTTTTTCAAGGTGGCGCATCGCCCGGCGGCGGATATACGGTTCAGCAACTTGACGCATTTCGATTGATGTTTGGACGCGGGTTTGGACACCGTGTGTTTCGAGGCTGTCTTGAAGTGCAAGCGAGTTAAGTACAGTTGCGAGCATGCCCATATAATCGGCATTGGCCCGGTCCATACCGAGTTCGCTTCCCGTCTTTCCGCGCCAGATGTTTCCGGCACCTACGACGACCGCTACTTCGACGCCCATGGCGACTAACTCTTTAATCTGTCCAGAAATCGAGTTGACGATTGCCGGATCGATTCCGTATCCTTGATCTCCTGCGAGCGCTTCTCCACTCAATTTTAACACAATTCTCTTATATTTCGGTTCCATACTTTGCCTCCTCATGCTTGAAAAAAGGGAACACGCTCCCTTAACGAACTAACTCAAGGTTATACAGACGTGTTCCCAATTTTAATTGCATCATCATACATGACGCAGATTATTTTTTAAGTTGGTTCATTACTTCTTCAGCAAAGTTTTCTTCGCGTTTTTCCATACCTTCTCCAACTTCGAAACGTACGAACGAGTTGATACGGCCGCCTTTAGACTCTACGTATTTTCCAACTTTGAAGTCAGCGTCTTTGACGAACGCTTGGTCGACGAGGCAGATTTCTTCGAAGTACTTGTTCATGCGTCCCGCGATCATCTTCTCGACGATGTTAGCAGGTTTGCCTTCGTTGATTGCTTGTTCAGTCAAGACTTTCTTCTCGCGCTCTGCTTCTTCAGCCGAGACTTCGTCACGTGTCGCGTAAAGTGGGTTAGCTGCTGCTACGTGCATAGCTACATCTTTCGCTACTGACTCATCTGTCGTGCCGTCGATGACGACGACCGAACCGATGCGTCCGCCCATGTGAAGGTAAGTGCCGAATACAGCGTCGTCCGCTTTTTCAAGAACAGCGATGCGACGGAGCGAGATTTTCTCTCCGATTGTCGATGCTTCTTCTTGAATGTGAATCTCAAGCGTTTTACCAGCCACGAATTCAGCAGAAAGTGCTGCTTCAACTGTTGTCGCACCTGAAGCGAGAACTGCTTTCGCCACGTCGCTTACGAGTGTTTGGAACTTCTCGTTTTTAGAAACGAAGTCCGTCTCTGAGTTGACTTCGACGAGAGCAGCTTTGTTGCCTTCAACCGCTACTGCTGTCAAGCCTTCAGCTGCGATACGATCGCCTTTAGCTGCTGCTTTAGCAATCCCTTTTTCACGAAGGAAGTCGATTGCCGCTTGCATGTCACCGTCTGTTTCCACGAGTGCTTTTTTGCAATCGAGCATACCTGCTCCTGTTTTTTCACGAAGTTCTTTTACCATTGCTGCTGTAACTGCCATCGGAAATTCCTCCTTGTAAAACTTACATTTTTTTAAAATAAAAGCACTAGGCTTCGAATAGACTATTTCCTAAAAAAAGGTGATAAAAGGCTTTCCCTTTATCACCTGTTGTCTAACTGATTACTCAGCTTCTGTAGCTTCAGCTTCTGGAGCTACAGCTTCTTCAGCAACTTCTTCTTCGCCTTGCTTCGCTTCGATGATCGCATCAGCCATCTTAGAAGTGAGCAATTTAACCGCACGAATTGCATCGTCGTTCGCTGGGATAACGTAGTCGATTTCATCTGGGTCACAGTTTGTATCGACAATCGCAACGATTGGGATGTTCAATTTGTGAGCTTCTGCAATCGCGATCCGCTCTTTGCGTGGGTCAACGATGAAGAGAGCGTCAGGAACGCCTGGCATATCTTTGATTCCGCCGAGGAACTTCTCAAGACGTGTCATTTCTTTTTTCAAGATGATGACTTCTTTTTTAGGAAGTACTTCGAACGTGCCGTCAGCTTCCATTTTCTCAAGTTGCTTCAAGCGGTTAATACGCTTTTTGATTGTTGAGAAGTTTGTGAGTGTTCCACCCAACCAACGCTCATTGATGAAGTACATACCTGAACGGAGTGCTTCTTCTTTGATTGTATCTTGAGCTTGTTTTTTCGTACCTACGAAGAGGACGTTTCCGCCTTCTGCCGCGAGTTCACGAACGAAGTTGTAAGCTTCGTCTACTTTTTTAACCGTCTTTTGAAGGTCGATGATGTAGATTCCGTTACGCTCCGTGAAGATGTATTTCGCCATTTTTGGGTTCCAACGACGTGTCTGGTGACCGAAGTGTACACCAGCTTCGAGCAATTGCTTCATTGAGATTACTGCCATGATAAATTTCCTCCTTGTGGTTTAAAAAAGTCCTCCGCCTCGTTCATCGTTGTACTCCGACCTTTCGGCACCGAGGAATACCATCCCGAGACGTGTGTGATGTGTTTAACACCGAAAATTACTATAGCACATGTCGCCGAATCCGGCAACTCTCACTTTTGTCGAAGTTTCGCATAAAGCGCCACTTCGCCTTCCCCTTTTCCGAGGAGACGTGCCGTGTCGCGGACTGAATGACGGAGCAACACCTCTTCGACGCTCGGGTTAACCGCGCCGTCTTCAGACGTTTCAGTTTCTGTCTCGGCGATTTCAGCCGAGGTCGGTTTTGACGATTCAGGCGCGTCGTTTTTCACAACATCGCTCATCGATTCCATGAATGACAAGAGCAACGCCTCTGTCTCGCGTTTCTCGCTTTCGAGCCGATTGACGCGTTCGTTCAATGTTTGGATCTGCCGGAACCCGATCAATAGACCATAGGCAATCACGATCCCCGCGATCATCAACACAAAAGTCATCCCTTCACCTCCTCACGATGTCTTCTCTTCTAGATACGAACGGCCTAGCGCCTGTTTGAGTGTCTTTAACGCCTTCGAATGAATCTGTGAGATGCGGGAAGTCGATAATTCTAACACTTCCCCAATCTCCGTCAATGTCAACTCGTCAAAATAAAATAACGAGACGACAAGACGTTCTTTTTCAGACAGATGATCAATCTCGGTCGTCAGCACGTCGACTAACTCGCGTTGCAATAACGTGTCTTCCGGTTTTTCCGAATCGGGGTCAAAGTACGTGACCGACATGACTTTTCCTTCTTCTTGGAGCGTCACCGCCTCGTCAATCGACAACATGTTCGCGAAATACCCTTCCGCCATCGCCTTTTCGATATCAGCGATCGGAAGCGCGCACGCGTCGGCCAATTCTTCTTTCGTCGGGGCACGGTGCAGCTTTTGCTCGAGTTGTTCGGCGACATGGTCAATCTTCTTCACGCGCTCTCGTACCGAGCGCGGCAGCCAATCGATTTTTCGAAGTCCGTCGATAATGGCACCCCGAATCCGAAAAGCTGCATACGTATCGAATTTATTATTATGTTCCGGATCATATTTCATGAGGGCATCGTACAATCCCATGTAACCCAAACTTTTCAATTCGTCGCGTTCGACGCTCTTTGGGAGCGTCACGATCATTCGTTGCACGTGATAATGGATCAGAAATTCATAATGTGATAATAATTCATTTGCCGTATCCATATCGCGGTCAGTATTCCAACGATCCCACAACTGGGTAAGCTGAGTCGTCATGTCGATCCCCCCTTATAGTTCTTTTGTTCCGATACTCACTGTCCGAATCGATAAGACGCATGTTGCCACGTCAAATTCAATCGTTCGTCCGTTATGCCCACCACAATCCTCGGCGATTAGCGGGATGTGATGTGCTTTTAAAGCGATGCGGATTGCTTCGGCATTTCGTTCCCCGATGCGCATCGCCGCGTTCTCATATTTGAATTGAAACATTTGGGCCCCACCGGCCATCTTGGCTTGAAGGCGTCCTGCCCCGGCCCGTTTGAGTGACTCGACAAGAGCATCGATGGCCGTATCCGCATATTTCCCGACTTCGATCGTCTGGTGTTTCCTTGCGATCGCCGAATCTGGAAGCATGACGTGTGCCATCGCCGCCACTTGCATCCGGGCATCATACAAGATGACACCGACGCATGAGCCGAGTCCCGCCGTGCGGAGCCGGTTCGGTGCTGTCGTTTGCTTCCACTCGGCAATCCCGATTTTAAGAACTTCAGCCATGGCCAAGCAACCTTCGTTGAATCCGATCTAGCGAGCCGTGCGTCGGTAAGAAGAGCACGTGCCCGGCACTCACCTTCTCGTCAATCATGAACGTCGTGTCGATATAGAGCGCGGCATCTTCTTCAGGTTGAACGGACGTGACGACAAACTCGACGATCGATCCGGCCATATCAATCGCGGTCGCCGGCACTTGAATCATGATCGGCGTATTGAGCCAGTCGCCTAACGCTCGCGCGTAAGCCCCGCTCATAATGTTACCGATCTCTTCCCACGCCGATTTACCGAGCTCGTTGTTCGATTGGAACGTGAACGGTGAGCCGATCAGCGAAGCCACCATACTCTCCGCATCATCCACCGGGAACATGATCAGGATCATGCCACTGATCTCGCCTCCAAGCTCTAACAGGACGGAAGCCACATGGCGCTCCGGACCACCGACGCGGTCCGGTAAATATGTGATCGGTTCCATTTCAGCAGACGATACCGTGATGTTGACCGGCTTGGCGAGCAGTGTCGAGAGCGCGGTCGCCGCATGTCCAGAACCGATGTTCCCAAGTTCTTTTAACAAATCTTGTTCAAATTCACTCAGCATGTTGGTCCTCGAACAACGCGTTCGCATCGAGAAGCGAGAACAGCTTGTCCTCACCTTTAGCGATCGCCGTCAAGTGTGCCGAGTGCATCTCGTGGCTCGAATCCGGAATCGGTTCGATCCGGACTTCATCGCTCTCGACGACTTCGTTGGCACGATCGACGATAAAACCAGCATCGCCTTGATTCAAAGAAGCGATCAAAATCCGTGTCTCGTCTGTCGGTGCGATTTCTTCATAACCGAGGCGAAGCCTGAGGTCGATGACCGGTGTGACCACACCACGGAGGTTGATGACACCCTTCACGTGTGTTGGTGCGTTCGGCACCCGGGTGACAGGTTGTAACCGTTCAATCGAACGGACTGATTGGACATCGATTCCGTACGTGTTCGATGCGAGTGAAAACACTACCCATTTTTGTTCCATCTTTCTTCCTCCTTAAAAGAGATCGTTGCTGTCTACGATGAGAGCGACCCGTCCATCTCCGAGAATCGTTGCCCCCGAAATAGCCGGAATGCCTTCGAGATACGTCCCGAGCGGCTTCATGACAATCTCTTGTTGACCAATCAAGTCGTTCACGACGACTCCGACGAGTTTATTACCTTTACGCACGACGACGACCGGGAACTGTGATTTTGTTTCCGAATCGATCCCGAAAATTTCTTTTAAATAAACGAGCGGGACGAGTTGTCCGCGGAAATCGAAGACACGTTCGCGATGGGCCGTCAGGATGTTGGCTTCATCGAGCAATGTCGTCTCGAGAATCGATGACAACGGGATGGCATACGTCTCGTCACCCGCTTGGACGAGCATCGCTGAGATGATTGATAACGTGAGCGGTAGACTGACTTGGAACTTGGTTCCTTGTCCGACCACGGTCTCGAGCGTGACGACACCACCGAGCGATTCGATTTTATTTTTGACGACGTCGAGTCCGACGCCACGACCTGATAAGTCTGTGACAACGTCTGCCGTTGAGAAGCCCGGTGCAAAGATGAGCATCGCGAGCTCGTTGTCTGTCATCGACGCCGCTTCTTCGGTCGTGATGACACCACGTTCGAGCGCTTTCGACCGAACTTTATCGACATTGATTCCCGCTCCATCATCTTCGATCTCGATGAAGACACGGTTACCGCCATGGTAAGCACGGAGGGCGAGTCGCCCTTGTTCCGGTTTGCCGGCTTGGACGCGTTTGTCAGGAAGCTCGATGCCATGATCGATCGCGTTGCGAATCAAGTGAACGAGCGGATCACCGATCTCATCGATTACGGTCCGGTCGAGTTCCGTGTCAGCTCCTGAGATATCGAGTTGAACTTTTTTATGAATGTCTTTCGCGACCGAGCGGACCATCCGTGGGAACCGGTTGAACACTTGCTCGATTGGCATCATCCGTAACGTCAACACGAGTGATTGCAGTTCGTTCGTGCCACGTTTGATTTTCTCGACCGTCTCGTTGAGTTCAGGCTGTCCGACCTCGTCGGCAAGGCGTTCGAGGCGGCCGCGGTCGATGATGAATTCTTCAAACAAGTTCATGAGACGATCGATCCGTTCTAAATTGACGCGAATCGTCTTCGCTTGAGCGACAGCTTGTTCTTTCGGTTCTTCTGCTTCTTGCGCTTTCGGTTTTATTTCTTGCACCGCTACCGCTTCTGCACTCACAGCAATTTCCGGCTCGCTCTCGCTCACGCTCGTAAATACCGAGACGTGAACTGTTTCAACTTCCGACACTTGCGAGACGGCGTGTTCGATGACTGCAGCCGTCTCTTGTGACAAGAACAAGACGTCAAACGACAAGTCGAACTGTTCTTGCTCAATCGCTTCCGTCTCAGGGTGGGTCCGGACGACTTCACCGAGCTCTTGGAGCCGATCAAACACCATGTAAGCCCGGGCTGCTTTTAAGACGACGGCATCCGATAACTTAACATGAAGTTGGAACGCCTCAAAACCGGTCTGTTTCGCTTGTTCGATGACCGAATCCGCATACAAGTCGACAGTAAACACCGACGACTCTTCCGCCGCAGCGATTGTTTGTTCCTTACCTCCGATAAACGACTGGAATGCCGAAACCGTCGCTTTGACGTCGACGTTCGTACCAGTTCCACCCGTCTCGATGTCGGCAATCATCGCTTCAATCTGTTCCATCGCGATAAACATCGTATCAAGCAACAATTGGTTGCTCTCTTTTTTGCCTGACCGGACAAGGTCAAGGGCACTCTCCATCTCGTGTGTCAAATTGGCCACGCTTTCGTAACCCATCGTCGCCGACATCCCTTTGAGCGTATGGGCCGAACGGAAAATCTCTTGAACCGCTTCAGCGCTAGCCGTCTGCTCAAATTTCATCAACTGTGTGTTGACCGATTGGATATGCTCTTGTGACTCATCCAAAAACAACCCTAAGTATTCGTTCACGTCCATCTATATTGCCTCCCTGTCGTTAGACTCGCTTCCACTGTTGCCGCAAATTCCCAATCAACCGATCCATGAAGTGCCGTGGCTTCGGTGGTGTTCCGGTAAGCGTTGTCAAAATACGCTCGAGCCGCCAGCTAATATCACTCTTTCGGTCAAATTGGTAAAACGGGACTTGGGCGATGACCGCTTTCCTTACAGAAGCGTCATCTGGTAAAAAACCAAGGAACCGAATCGGTTTATTCAAAAACTGTCGGCATGCGACTTCCATCCGTTCGTAACACTGGAGTGCTTCTTCCCCCGACTGCGCCCGATTGACAATGACCCCGATCGGTAAATCTGGACTTTGACGATGCACGAGTTTCGTGTACGCGTAACCATCCATCAGCGATGTCGGTTCTGGGGTCAGGATGAGAAACATCTCGTCACATCCTTCAATGAATCGTAACGATGTGTCCGTTGCTCCTGCTCCCATGTCAAACAGTACGTAATCATAAGTCGTTAGCACTTCAAGTTCACGCATTAAAAATTGCATGTCTGCTTCTGAGAATTGAACTAATGTGTCAAGTCCACTTCCTCCATGTAATATATCGACACCGTGCACGTCTTTCTGAACCGAAGACGCAAGCGGAGTCCGAGTTTTCACAGAATCGACCATCGTTTTAGACTGCGCCGCATTCAAAAGAATGTGCACGTTCGCCATCCCGATGTCGAGATCGACGATCAAGACACGCTTTCCGAGTTCGACGAGCCCGATTGCGGTGTTCACGCAGACGTTCGTCTTGCCGACGCCGCCTTTTCCGCTCGCGAACGCGATTGTCGTTGGTGCGACATCCGTCTTCGCTCTTAAACGCCTTGCTTGGTCCATCGTGTCCACCCTTCCTTCTCAAGCATCTTTTGCGTCAAGATGTCTGGGTCGCCGGCGACCATATCGTCCGGCACTTCCTGGCCGTCTGTCAGCCAAGCGACGGGGAGTCCGCTCTCGCGCACCATCCGATACATCGCGTGGATATCACTCGTCTCATCCGCTTTCGTGAAGATGAGCGACCGGAGCGGCAACTTTTCAAACTGTCGGTAAATCAAATCCATGTCTTTCATTTTCGACGTCAGACTGAGCACGAGTGACAAGCTCGTCTCCGAGAAGTCGTGATGGTTATGAAACTGTTCGACGTACGCCTCATCGCGGAAATTACGTCCGGCCGTATCGATCAAGACGATATCTTTTCTTGCAAACAGTTGTTTCGCCCGTTTAAAGTCGTCAAAGTCATAGGCGACCTCGACGGGGATATTTAAAATCTCGGCGTACGTCTTCAGCTGTTCGATCGCCGCGATCCGGTACGTGTCGGTCGTAATCAAACCGACCGACATCCCTTGGTCGAGCTTATAGTGGGCGGCAAGCTTCGCGAGCGTCGTCGTCTTGCCGACACCGGTCGGACCGACGAGCATGACGTAGCGCAACGCATCCGGGACCGGTAAAAAGGAACTGCGGATCTGGTCATAGACGTATTGCTCGACGACCTCTAGCGATTTAGTCGTATAGTACAGTTCGTTGATTCGCTCTTCCCACGATTCATTCGTGAACGACTCAGACGCTAAGAGCGACTCGATATGGGTCAGACCCGCTGGCAAACGTCTCTTTTCAGGAACAGGCGTCACCGGTTGTGGAGTGGGTGTAGGTGCAGGAATCGGCTTCGCCTTTGCTTGTTTCGGCTGCAGTTTCGGCTCGGTTCGAGGCTTGACCGTTAGCGGCGCTTTCTCGAGTGCGGCAATCACTTCAACTTCTTGTGAAGCGAACAACCCGAACCACCCTTTCTTGACTTGGCGAGAATTTAAGATGACAGCCTCGTCGCCGAGCTCTTGTTTCACTTTCGCCATCACTTCGGACATCGTCTTGCCTGTATATTTTTTAATTTGCATATTAAATCACCCCAATACTTTTCACTTCGAGCGAGCTGAGCAATTCGTTATACGCAAGGACCGGAACGTCAGGATAGTACCGTTCGAGCAGCTGTCTCACGAATATCCGAATCGTCGGCGAGCAAAGAATGACGGCCGAAGCCCCGTAGCGTTCAAACATCGACAGTTGTTCGCCAGAACGCTCGATGATTTCGCGCGCTTGCTCCGGATCGAGCGCCAAATAGTTGCCAAACTCGGTTTTTTGGACAGCGTCTTGAATAAGTTGCTCGGTCTGCCCACCGAGTGTGACGACGTAGAGTGGACCGTCCGGCGGGCTGACTTGGTCAGTCAACTGTCGGGCGAGTCCTTGACGACAGTATTCGCCTAATATATCAGCGTCTTTCGTCACTTTTCCATAATCGGCCATCGTCTCAAACAAGAGCGGCAAGTTGCGAATCGAGACGTGCTCTTTCAATAGATGACGAAGTACTTTTTGGATATCTCCGATCGAGAGCACGGATGGGGTCACATCTTCGACGAGCACCGGATGTGTCTCTTTCAAATGCTCGACGAGTTGTTTCGTCTCTTCCCGTCCGAGTAGGTCGGACGCATGTTTCTTGAGCGTCTCCGTTAAATGCGTGGCGACGACTGAAGGTGGGTCGACGACGGTGTAACCGCTCATCTCGGCCCGCGTCCGCGTCTCTTCATCGATCCAGAGAGCGGGCAATCCGAAAGCCGGTTCCGTCGTTTCAATCCCGTACACTTCAGGGTCTTCAATTCCAGGGCTCATCGCCAAGTAGTGATCGAGTAATAACTCACCTTCTGCGACGACATTGCCTTTCACTTTGATCCGGTAAGCGTTCGGTGACAGTTGCAGGTGGTCACGGATTCGAACCGTCGGTAAGATGAATCCGAGTTCGAGTGCGAGTTGACGGCGGATCATGACGACACGGTCGAGCAGGTCGCCGCCTTGCGATTCATCCGCGAGTGGGATCAGCCCGTAGCCGAACTCGAACTCGATCGCATCGATTTGCAGGAGCGAGACGACGGTCTCGGTCGGTGCCGCTGGTTCCTCATCCGGTAACGGTTCAGCAATCGCTTGCTTCAGGCTGCGGCGCATCGAGTATGCCCCGAAGAATGTCGCACCCGCGATCAGCGTCGTCACTGGAAGTAAACTTGGTGACACGAAACCGAGCAAGAAGATGACCGTGCCCGCGATATAGAGCAACGTCGGATTTTGACCGAGCTGGTCGACCACGTCTTCCCCGAGATTGCCGTCCGAGACGGCACGGGTGACGATGATCCCGGTCGCCGTCGAAATGAGGAGGGCCGGAATCTGACTGACGAGCCCATCCCCGATTGTCATAAGCGAGAACGTCGTAAACGACTCACCGACAGGTAATCCCATTTGGACAACGCCGATGATGATACCGAAAATCAAGTTGATGACGACGATAATGATTCCGGCAATGGCGTCACCTTTTACGAATTTCGAGGCCCCGTCCATCGAACCATAAAAATCAGCCTCGCTTTGAATCTTTTTACGGCGGATTTGGGCGTCTTTGTCATCGATCAACCCAGAGTTCAAATCGGCATCGATTGCCATTTGTTTCCCTGGCATCGCGTCGAGTGTGAATCGAGCCGAGACTTCCGATACCCGTTCGGCACCTTTCGTGATGACGACGAATTGGATGATGACGAGAATGAGGAATACGACAAATCCGACGAGAACGTTTCCGCCGATGACGAAGTTCCCGAACGTCGCAATGACTTCCCCACCATATCCGGTCGAGAGGATCGAGCGGGTCGTCGACACGTTCAGCCCGAGACGGAACAGCGTGACGATCAGCAAGAGAGATGGGAAGACAGAGAAATCAAGCGCTTCCCGGGCGTTCATCGCCACGAGTAAAATCATGAGGGCGATCAATATATTTATAATGATAAGAAAATCTAGTAAGAACCCCGGTAACGGGATGACCAGCATGACGACGATCATAAGAACGCCAATCAATACTGCGAAATCTTTAGCTTTTACAGCCAACGCATACTCCTCCTCAAGACGGTTGTTTCAGTTGATAGACGAACGCCAGCACTTCGGCGATCGCCTGATAAAACGACTCGTCGACGACTTCTCCGATGTCTAGCTGCGCATAGAGCGCACGGGCCAGTGGTTTATTTTCCACGATCGGGATATCGTGCTCTTTTGCGACGTCACGAATATTGAAAGCGACTTGGTCGACCCCTTTGGCGACGACGAGCGGCGCAAAGTCTTTCGTATCGTCATAACGGATGACGACAGCGAAATGGGTCGGGTTGGTGATGACGACGTCCGCGTTCGGAATCTCTTGCATCATACGCCGCATCGCCATCTCCCGTTGTTGTTGTTTGATTTTCGACTTGATGAGCGGGTCGCCTTCACTGTTCTTATACTCGTCTTTAATGTCTTGTTTCGACATACGGATCGACTTTTCAAAATCGAACCGTTGATAAAAGAAGTCGAGCAGTGCGAGCGCGAGCAACGCGACACTGACCCAAAGCCCGAGTTCGATCGTGATCGCAGCGAGTGCGACGACCGATTCACGAACATGTTCGACGGCCATGCGTGACAATTCTTTTTGGTTTTGCCAAAGTATAGCGACCGCAGTCGTCAGGATAATCAATAATTTGAATAAGGACTTTAAAAATTCGACGACTGCTTTCATGCTGATGATGCGCTTGACCCCTTTGAGCGGGTCAATCCGCTCTAACTTTGGTTGAATCGCCTCTGTTGAGAACAGTGAACCGATTTGGAAATAGTTGATTAAAATACCGAACACGACCGCAACGATCAAGAACGGTGCTAAAATGATCCCGGCGCGAATGACCAAATCAATCATCATCCCGGACATGCCTTCTGATAAGTCGTACAGCAAATATGTTGGACCGAGTAGCTCTTTCGTCAGGCCAAACAACTGCTGACCGACAAAAGGTCCGAGAAAAGATAACATGAGGAACATCGCGAACAAGGCGAACGCTCCGGTCAGATCGGCTGATTTCGCAACTTGGCCTTTTTTACGCGAGTCTTCTCGTTTTCGAGGTGTTGCTTTTTCCGTTTTTTCTCCTGCAAAAAACTGAAGATCGACCGATAAAGAGTATAGAGGCTTCATTGAGCGTCTCCTAACAACGTCATAAAATCACGTAATATCTCTTGCAACACCGGGATGAATTGGCTGATCCCATTCAGCGTCAATCCCATCATCATGACCATCACGGAAAACCCGGCGATCAATTTGAACGAGAACCCGATGGCAAAAATGTTGAACTGCGGGGCCGATTTTGCTAAGAAGCCAAGCGCCAAGTCGACGAGAAGCAGCGATGCCATGAGCGGGAACGCGAGTTGCAATGCGACCATCATCGTCATCGTGACGACCTTCACGGCCATCATGAGCGATGCTTCGCTAAAGTTGATCATCGGCTGACCAGGCGGATAAATTTGAAAGCTGTAATAGATACCGTCGATCAACAGTAAGTGCAAATTACTTGATAGCATGATGAACAGCGTAAAGATGTAATAAAATCGTCCGATCAACGGCGACTGTCCGCCAAACATCGGGTCATACGCTGACGCCATCGCCAGACCGAGCTGCAAATCGATGATTCCCCCGGCAATCTGTGGGGCAAAAAATAAGATGTTGATCAAAATGCCGAGCAGAAGTCCAATCAGCACTTCGTACAGCACTTGAACGATGAAGGCTTGCCCAAGTTCGAGCGGCTCTGTTACCGTGAACATCGCATAATAAGCTAAAAAAGCACTAAACGCGACACGGTGCATGACCGGGAGCTGCCTTGAAGAAAATAAAGGCACACTTACGAAAAATCCGGATAGACGAGCAAACGTCAATCCATATAAACTAATGAAATCGACCGCATTCATTTCGAGGCGACCTCGACCATCAGTTCAAAGATCATCCGCGTAAATCCTTCCATTTGTTGCAGCATCCACGGCGCGAAAACGACGAGCCCGATAAAGACCGCGACTAGCTTTGGAACGAACGATAGCGTCTGTTCTTGAATTTGAGTCGTCGCCTGTAAAATCGAGATGACGAGTCCGACGACGAGGGCGATCAAAAGAAGTGGCATCGAAATCTTTAATAATGTCCATACACTCTCTGTCGCCAAATAGATGACCATTTCATGCGTCATAATCGTTCCTCCTACATACTTCTAAGCAATGATTCCACGATTAAGTGCCATCCATCCACTAATACAAACAACAATAATTTGAACGGCAGAGCGATCATGACCGGTGGAAGCATCATCATCCCCATCGACATGAGCACACTCGCCACGACCATATCAATGATCAAAAAAGGCAAGAAAATCATAAAGCCGATTTGAAACGCCGTCTTGAGTTCACTGATGGCGTAAGCTGGTACCATCGCGAGCAAAGGAACGTCTTCGACCGACTCCGGTTGCTCATAATTCCCGTATTTGATAAACAGTTGCAAATCTTCCTGTCGCGTATACTTTGCCATGAATCGTTTCATCGTGTTACCGGCTTCCTCGAACGCCTCATCTTGACTGATCTCGTCGTCCATATATGGAGACAACGCCTTGTCGTTTAGATCAGATAAGACAGGAGACATGACGAACAGCGTGATGAACAAGGCGAGCCCGATGATCAATTGGTTCGGTGGGGTCTGTTGTGTCCCTAAGGCTGGCCGAATGAATGAAAGAACGACGACGACACGTGTAAAACAAGTCATCAAAATCAAGAATGACGGCGCCAGCGTGAGCAGTGTCAATACGACCAATAATTTAATCGAAGTCGACGTGCTGTCCGGCGTTTCTAAATTGATCAGTTGTTCAATCGTCGTCATTGCTTCTTCCTCACTTCTTCAATCTGTGACAGTTGTTGTTTGAACGTATCTAAGAACGTTGATGTGTTCGAAGTGTTCAGTGAAGGCGCGTCATACGCTGCTTCATCAATCGATTCCGCATCGATTCGATCAATCAATTGAATCGATTCACCGACACCGAGCACGTATACTTGCTCCCCTAACTTGACGAGCTGCACCGAGCGGTCCTTCCCAAGCGGTACCCCGCCGAGATGTTTCATATGTTGCGCCGTCTTCACACCTTGCGTCCGTGCGTTTAACCAACGCATCAAGACGAGGAATCCTCCAATTACGACAACTAAACTCAAAACGACCTTGACCAACGTCCCGACCGTCGAGACGGTCGTAGGGACAGATTGATCTTTGGCTTCAGGCTGCTGTTGTTCGAACTGTTTATCCACGGTGGCGGCCTCGACCGTGGCCGGCACAGACAGCCCGACCACGAGCAGGAAAATCAACCACCACTTGTTCATTGTGCGACCGTTTTCGAAACTGCCTCGACGACACGTTCCGCGTTGAACGGTTTCACGATGAAGTCTTTCGCTCCCGCTTGGATCGCATCGATGACCATCGCTTGTTGTCCCATCGCCGAACACATGATGACTTTGGCGTTCGAATCGAACCCGCGAATTTCTTTCAATGCCGCCAGGCCGTCCATTTCTGGCATCGTGATGTCGAGAGTGACGAGATCTGGCGTGAGTTCACGGTATTTTGCGACCGCGTCAATACCGTTCTCTGCCTCGCCGACCACTTCAAACCCGTTCTTCGTTAAAATGTCTTTAATCATCATGCGCATGAACGCCGCATCATCTACCACCAAAATTTTTGCACTCATTATTCTTCCTCCTTAAACGATTCCAATCCGCTCATGCGGTTGGATGATTTCTGTCACACGTACCCCGAAGTTCTCTTCGATGACGACGACTTCGCCGCGGGCAATGCGTTGTTGGTTCACATAAATATCGACAGGTTCCCCCGCCAATTTATCAAGTTCAATGATCGACCCTTGCGACAGTTCGAGCACTTCTCGCACTGACCGTTTCGTCCGGCCGAGTTCGACCGTCACGTTGAGCGGCACATCATACAGCAAGCCTAGGTTTGCCGGCACCGAATCGTTTGACGTCGGGGCGTGGAGCGGCATGAACTCGGCTTGGCTGACCGCCACTTCTGGGGCTGACGTTTTTTCAGCGCGTACCGGAGCAGGTGCCGGAGCTTTCGCTGGTGTGACCGCCGCTTGAACTTTCGGCTGCTCTTGTTTAGGAGCGGCCGGGGCTGACGTCGTAGCTGCAATCAGTTCGTTGACGAGCTGCTTCCCGAATTGAATCGGGGCAATTTGGACAATTTTTGAATCAATCAACGTGCCGACTTTCAAATTGAACTCGATTAGCACCATCGTTTCCCAAAGCTCAAGCCGGTCAATGATCGTTTGATTTTTCGTCGCATCGAACACTTCGACGAGCGGCGGCGAAATATCAATCTTTTTAGAGAACACGGTCGAGAGCGATGTGGCCGCAGCCCCCATCATTTGGTTCATCGCTTCTTGAACGGCCGATAACCGAATCTCATCGAGCCCCTCCGGATCGACGCCGATCCCGGTCCCACCGAGCATCAAATCAGAAATGATGGCCGCGTCTTCGCGGGTCAAGACGAGGACGTTCTCCCCTTTCAACCCTTCGGTGTAACCGACCCGAAGCGCCACGTGAGGTGTCGGATAACGCTCTCTGAGCTCATCGATCGTCACTTCACTGACGACCGGGGTCGTGATTTCTACTTTTTGTTGCAGTAACGTCGACAGCGCCGTCGCGGAATTTCCGAACGAGATATTTCCAATCTCTCCGAGGGCGTCGCTTTCCATCGAGTCGAGATGTTCTTCGCTCTCGTCTACCGGCTTTGGCGAACTGTCGTTCGTTCCTCGTAACAACGCGTCAATTTCATCTTGTGACAACATCTCACTCATTGCTCTTCCTCCTTCACCCGGTGAAGCACTTGGACCGCCATCCGCTTCCCACTCACACCGACTTGCCCTCTGAACACTTTATTTTCCCCTACTAGGACGGATAGCGGGTCTTTCACTAGTTGATCGAGCGTCAAACAGTCACCGATTTCTAAATGCAACAAGTCACCGAACGTGATTGTCGTCTCCCCGAGCAGGGACACGACTTCTACCGTCGAGTTCATCAATTGGGCTTTGAGCGGTTCTTGACTATTCCCGCTCGCATTGCGGCGGTTCGCCTCCTGCATCCAGTAATGACTCGATAGTTTCGATAGCACCGGCTCGATCGTCACGAACGGCAAGCAGACGTTAATCGTCCCGCTCACTTCTCCGATCGTGACCCCGATCGAAATGAGCACGACCGTCTCGTTTGGTGACACGAGTTGAAGGAACTGTGGGTTCACTTCAACGGCCGTCATTTCGGACTTGATTTCGGCAATCGACTCCCACGCTTCCCCGTAACCGGCAAAAGCTCGTTTATATAGCTGGGTCAAGATTCGCATCTCGATTTCAGTGAAGCTTTCGACTTTTTCAATCTCGACGCCAGGTCCCCCGAGCAGTCGATCCAACATCGCGTAAGAGATGTTCGGATTGACTTCGATGATGAACCGACCGTTAAGCGGGGGCGCCTCGATCAAGTTGATCATCGTCATACTCGGAATCGAATGAATGAACTCATCGTATGGAAGCTGTTCGACTGAATTGACCGTGAACTGGACATACGTCCGAAGTTGGGCCGAGAAAAATGTCGTCAGCATCCGTGTGAAGTGTTCATGGATCCGGGTCAAGCTACGAATTTGATCTTTAGAGAAACGGACGGCCCGTTTGAAGTCATACTGCCGTACTTTTCGTTCTTCTTCTTGATTCAAAAAGGAATCGGCTTCGACATCTCCACTGCTTAGCGCTGATAACAGGGCATCAATTTCTTGTTGAGACAGTACTTCTCCCATGATGCCACCTCACTGTATAATTTTCTTCGTCATATAGACGCGCTGGACCTCACCTTTTTCCAGCAGTCCGTTTAATTGCTCGCGAAGGGATTGCTCGAACTTCTGCATATCTTCCTTCGTCGTGAGCTGTGCCTTCGTCATACCGGCCAAATCACCAAGGATGACGTTATGGACTTGGAACTTACGAAGTTCAAGATCTTCTTTCGTCTCAGCCGCATCGGTCACAATCGTGAATTGGACGTTGATGAACCGTTCGTCTTGAATGTTCGTCGTCATATCCTCGGTCGTGAAGCTGCGCTCGGCGAGTTCTTCTGCCGTCACAGGTTTCGTTTTAGCCGTCACGTTGTCGCCGAATACATATTTATAAGTCATAAACCCAGCGCCCCCCATGACGAGTAGGACGACGAGCAGGATGAGCACCATTTTCATGGCGCCTCCTTTTTGTTTTTCTTCACTCATCTTCTTCACCTCTTGTGACTGTCGTTCCCATCAATCCGATTGAGCTGTAAAACGCCGTCGTCCGATCGATGATTTGATCTTTCGTCTCTGTGACGATATAAGTTTTGCCGTTATACAAATGAATGATCGTGTCAGGTTCGGCCTTGACCGTCTCGATGAACAAGGCGTTCAAGACAAATTCCTCACCCCGCAATGTCGTGACGCGTATCATCAGCGTTTCAAGTTGACGAGTTCTTGTAAAATCTCGTCTGACGTTGTGATGATCCGTGTGTTCGCCTGGAATCCACGTTGCGCGATAATCATTTCGGTGAACTCTTCAGACAAGTCGACGTTCGACATCTCGAGGGCGCCCGAGACGAGTTCACCACGTCCGTTGTCACCTGAAGCACCAATCGTCGGATCTCCTGAGTTTTGCGATTGTAGGTAGTTATTTGCCCCAACTTTTGATAGCCCGGCGTTGTTCGGGAAGTTGGCGGTGACAATATATCCAGCAGTTTGTAAAGCGCCTGCCGCGTCGACGTAGCTGACTTGGCCGTCTTTTCCGATTGAAAGTGACCGAGCATCAGTCGGAACTTTGATTTTCCCGTAAGTTGCTGCACCTGGTGTGACATCAGGGATATTTCCAACAAGGTTAGGGGCTGCTAGATTCCCATTTGCTTTATCACCTGTCCCAAGCAAGTAAGTTCCGTCACCCGTTACCAAGTTTCCTTGGTTATCCGTGTAAAAGTTACCGGCGCGCGTATACTGCGCTTGTCCGTTGACCATCGTCACGAAGAATCCTTCACCGGAGATCCCGACGTCGAGCGCCCGACCTGAGTTTTGCATCGCGCCTTGGTTATAGACGTTGTCGACGGTCGCCATCGTGCCCCCGAGTCCGATTTCTTTCGGGTTGATCCCGCCGGCCGTGTTGCCGTTCCCGCCTGCAGCACTACCGACTTGTTGGCTGACGAGGTCTTTGAACGTGACGCGGCCTTTTTTATACCCGAACGTGTTGACGTTGGCGATGTTGTTACCGACGACATCAAGCTTTGACTGGAAGTTCTTTAATCCACTGATTCCTGAGTACATTGCTCTTAACATGATGAATCCCCCTTATGCTTGTTTGATGGACGTAATATTGTAGACGCTTACCGAGCTGCCGTCTTCGAGATCGGCCATGTACCCTGACTCATCCGTTCTTGAAATCGAGACGACACGTCCCGATCCTTTGATCGTCTCCGTCTCAGTCTCCGTTTTATGGTCGACTGTCTTGCCGATCATATTACTGAACTCGGAAATCGAAGCCATGTGGCGATCGACGAGTACTGAATCAAGTTGCTTTGAAATCGTCTGCATTTGTTCGAGTGATGAAAATTGAGCCATTTGTGAGATGAACTCGCGATCTTCCATCGGTGACATCGGGTCTTGGTTGCCAAGCTGGGCCATCAATAGCTTTAAGAACATGTCCTTATCGTATTGGTTCGTCGCTTTAGGCAGCGATTGATCGGGTAACGTATAATCATTCGTCTTCGGTTGGATGGTCGTCATCGTCGGGTTCCCCTTTCGGTTGTTCCTGTTGTTCTGGTTCAGGTTGGTCTGACTCGCTAAACGTCGATGATTTCGCTTCGAGCGCTTGTTGCGTCAAACTCACTTCGACCCGGATATGCTGCGACAGCGGTTGGAGCGTCTGTTGCAGTTGTTGCATTTGCGACTGGAGCAACTGTTTTGCTTCTTGGTTGCTCGCGAACAGCTTGACGACGAGTTCACCGTTATGGCGCTCGAGTTTGACGACGAGTTCACCTAGCTGTTCCGGATATAGGCGAACGGTGAACACTTTCGATCCATCGGCCCCGCTTCGGAACGGTGCTCTTTGAAGAGCAGCCTCGATTCGGGCTTGGAGGTTCTCCGGAAGCGAGCCTTTAGACGCGTACATGACCGTTTCCGAGTCGATCTGTGGTCGTGACCACGTCATGCCTTTCGGCAACCAGTCGACGCTTTCTTTTCCAGCTTGCGGTAATACATTCGCCGGCGTTTCATTTTGATAAGGGAGGGGAATATGTTTTGTGGTCTGGGTTAAACTCCCTTTAAATTGCGAAACGATTTGCTGGATGACTTGGACGTTCTCGTTTACGGTTGGCTGGCTTTGCTTTCCACCCAACGCCTCGCGTTCCGTCTTTCCTAACATCATCGCGCCCGGTAAAATCGTTTGGGCGGCAGCTAACGTGGTCATAACGTCTGACGAGACCGTTTCTTCTGTCGTTCCTGTGGCTGCACCTGCTTGGGCGATGATGCCGATATAGGCGTCCATGAACTTACGATAGGCGTCTTGTGGCAAAGACTTTAACCACTGTAAGCTATCGGGTTGTTGCAACCATTGTTCAAGCTGGCTCGACAACTTCTCGAGCGGAAGGGCGCTATTTGCCACAAGGGGCGAATTCGGTGCGAGTGTCGTTTCCGCGTTCGGTGCGAATGTCGTCGGAGCAGCTTCTAACTCAGCCAACGTTTCCGTCGAGGCGCCGAGCATCGATGATAGCAGCTCCAAAAACTGTCCGGTCGGGGTAGATCCTGTCTCCCCTCCCTTTGACGTCGTTCCTTGGACCGCTTGAGCGAGTAAGGCGATATTCATCATCTCTTCCTCCTTTCACGTTTCATTGGAGCAATTGCGTGACGACGGCTGCCTGCTGTGCGTCCATTCGTCCTAATATGTCAGCCTGTTGTTTCGGCGACAGTTCTTTTAAAATCGTCGCTACTTGCGGGCTTTCGAGTTCGTTCATGATTGCGGCCGCTTGTTTGGCGGACATTTCTTCATAGACGCGAGACACGTTCGACGTGTCTTCTTCAACTTCCGCTTCCGTAGTGGCTCCGAGTTCAGACACGAGGCGGTCCCGCTCTTTGATCAAGTCCGATACTTCTTTTTGTCTCGCTTTTACTTCATTCGTCAATTCGACGTTTTCCGTGCGAAGTTTTTCAATCTCAGCGTTCGCGACTTTTAAACGATTCGTCGTGTCCGCGTCAATGCCGGTAACATTGACTTTTGTTTCAACCGTCTCATCTTTGTCTGCCTGTTCGCTTGTTTCTATAAACGGCACCGATAATAGCGGCCGGTCCATCGCATAGTTCATGACGACGATTCCGCCGACGAGTAAAAAGATTGCCGGGACGAGGACAAGAGCGACCAAGAGCTGTCTACCTCGCTTATTGTTCTCTTTTTCCATCAGCTTACTTCCCTTTCCCGTGATGAATCACTGCCAACTCATCGATAAAATGTTGTTCGGTGAGTTTCGAGACGGCCACTTCATTTTGGCTGACCTTCTCATGCAACGTTACATATTTTTTCTCTTCGACAACTTTTCCGAGCAAACGCTCTTGAGCCAGATTGTAACGGTTCCGCGACTGTTGCACGACGAGTTGTTGCGTCTCAATTTGACGCTTTAACTGTTCCCTCGCCTTTTCACGATATTGGAACATGAGCAGATCAATCACACCAGATTGTTCATCTTGACTCTTCATGAGCGTCTCATACGTCACGACTAATCGATACAGCGTCTCCATCTCGGCTTCGAATCGCGCCTTATGACCTCTCATCTCTGTCGCCGATTCTTCTTTTGCATGCTCGGCAATCGGCATGATGCGTTCTAACAACAGCTTGTTCATGATTCACCTCTCGCAATTCCGACAAGACGATCGAGCGTCTGCTCGATCGATGCCTCTTCTTCAATCGACTGTTTTAAAAATGTGAGCAGTCCCGGATATTCATCGATTGCTGTATCGATCGCAGGATTCGTGCCCTTTTTATAGGCTCCGATGTTAATCAAGTCTTCCGCGTCTAGATAAGTGGCGAGCCAACTCCGAAACGTCTGCGCGGCATCGCGATGTACAGGTGAAGCAATCTGGTTCATGACCCGACTGATCGATTTTAAGACATGGATCGCCGGAAACTGCCCTCGGTTGGCGAGCGAACGGTCCATCACGAAGTGACCGTCTAAAATCCCACGGACGGCATCCGCGATTGGTTCGTTCATATCGTCCCCGTCAACGAGGACGGTATAAAACGCCGTGATCGAACCGGTGACGGACGTCCCGCTCCGCTCTAGCAGTTGCGGAAGCATCGCGAACACGGAAGGCGTATATCCTTTCGATGTCGGTGGTTCTCCGGTCGCTAGCCCGATCTCTCGTTGGGCCATCGCGAATCGGGTCACTGAGTCCATCATAAGGACGACCTCTTTGCCTTGGTCCCGGAAGTACTCTGCGATCGCCGTCGCCGTGTAAGCGCCCTTCAAACGCACGAGCGGGGGTTGATCGCTCGTCGCTACGATGACGACCGATCGAGCCATGCCTTCAGGCCCAAGTTCTTTTTCGATGAACTCTTTTACTTCTCGTCCCCGTTCGCCGATCAATGCGATCACGTTTATATCTGCCGATGAGCGTTTAGCGATCATGCCAAGCAATGTCGATTTCCCGACGCCTGATCCCGCAAACAAACCGACACGTTGGCCTTTCCCGACCGTCAATAACCCGTCGATGATCCGGACCCCGGTCGACAAAACGTCTAAAATGCGTGGACGTTCTAACGGGTTCGGCGGTTTTCGAAGAACATCGTAGCGTTTCCCAGTCGGCATCGCTTCACCCGATAAAGGGCGCCCGAGCCCGTCAAGGACTTGACCGATCAGTTCGAACCCGACCGGTACTTGGAGCATGTGCCCCGTCCCTTTGACGATACAACCTGGGGCGATCTGTGTCGTTTCTCCGTAAGGCATGAGCAAGACGCGCTCTTCATTGAAGCCGACGACCTCGGTTTCAACCGTTTGGCCGGACGGTAACTCGATCAGGCAGCGCTCACCGATAAACGCGCTCGGACCGTTCGATTCGATCATCAGCCCGACGACGCGGCAGACACGACCGACTTTACGCACATACTCATCTTCTGGAGCAGCGGTGATTGTGTCGAATACGCGGTCAATAAGCGCCATCGGATAGAACCTCCTCAATCTTGGAACGGATTCGTTCAAAACTGTACGATACGTCGAGCTCGTTGCCATGATGTGGCGTCTCGATCCGCACGCTCGTCTCTGTCAACGAGACATCGGCCCGATATTTCAACGGCGGCATCTGTTCGGATTGCCACATCGACTCGAAACGTTGGATTGACGCTAGTCGCGTCGGGTGGACGAAGACGGTCAACGCTTCGGCATCGATCTGGCGAAACAGTTGTTCGCGGATCATGTCGGCGAACAACGCCTCCTCGTTTCGGACGAGATCGGTCGTGACACGTGCACTGATCTCGACGGCCAAATCAACTAACTTCGTTTCGGCATCTCGCCATTTCTGTTCGAACAAGTTCTCAAGTTCGGCGCTGACCATGTTCAATCGGGCCGTCAGCTCATCGAACTCTGACTTTCCTTCTTGACGTCCTAGGTCAAAACCTGACCCGTACCCCTCCTGATAAGCAGCCTCAAGCGTTTGTTCTCGTAACAGTTCAAGCTCATGTTCCACTGCTTCACGGTGTAGCTTGATCGCTTCTTCCTCTTGGCGGAGGGAAGCGTACCTTGCTTCTAACTCTTGTTCATGATTACGTTCGACCATAACCTCTGAAATCGGTTCAAGAAATGGCCGCGAATCAATTCGTTGTGGTTCGAGCGGCATCGCTCGTTGACGTTTGATTACGTTAGACAACGATGTCATCTCCTCCACCACGGCTAATCACGATCTCTCCGACATCTTCTAGGCGGCGGATGATTCCGACGATGCGGCTTTGTGCTTCTTCGACGTCACGCAGTCTGACCGGTCCCATGAACTCCATATCTTCCTTGAACGTATCGACCATTCGTTGCGACATGTTTTTGAAGATGATCTGTTTGACCTCTTCGGAAGATACTTTGAGCGCGAGCAGAAGGTCGTCGTTGGCGACTTCGCGAATAATCCGTTGAATCGCACGCGAGTCGAGCGTGACGATATCTTCGAAGACGAACATCCGCTTTTTGATTTCTTCCGCGAGTTCCGGGTCTTCGATCTCGAGCGCGTCAAGAATCGTCCGCTCCGTCGTCCGGTCGACACCGTTAAGCACTTCGACGACTGCCTCAATCCCACCGGATTGGGCGTAATCTTGCATATCGGTTTGTGATAAGTTCTTTTCAAGAATCTGTTCGATCTCATGAATGACGTCCGGGTTGAGGCGATCCATCGTCGCGATTCGTTTCGCGACCTCCGACTGAATCTCTGGTGGAAGTTCCGACAAGATTTGCCCGGACTTGACCGGTTCAAGATGAGCCAAGATTAAGGCGATCGTCTGCGGGTGCTCGTTTTGAATAAAGTTGAGCAACTGCTTCGGATCGGCTTTTCGGGCAAACTCAAACGGTCGGACTTGCAGCGTCGAAGTGAGACGGTGAATCAACGCCATCGCCTTCTCTTCTCCGACCGCTTTTTCTAAAACCGTTTTCGCAAACCCGATGCCACCTTGGGTGATATAACTCTGTGCCATCGCCAGGTCATGAAATTCTCCTAAAATGGCTTCCTTTTGTTCAGACGACACTTTTCGGAGTGCCGATATTTGTAGCGTCAACTGCTCCATCTCTTCTTCGGACAGGTGTTTATATACACTTGCCGCCACTTCAGGTCCAAGCGAGATCATGAGCATGGCCGCTTTTTCTCGGTTCGGTTGTTTTGCGTAGTTCACAGTACTCACTCCTCAGACATCCAAGTACGAAGAAGCTTGGCGAACTCTTCTGGATTACTCTCTGCCAATTTCTCCAACTGTTTCTTCTTGACGGCACCTTCGCCTCGCTCTTCCAAGTCGAGATCAGGTACTTCGTCTTCATACGGTACTTCCCATTCATTCGTTTCCGGAACCGGTTGCTGATTCCGTCTTCGCATGGCGAAGAATAGAAGTGCGAGCAAGACGACAGCGCCAGCTGCGGCTGCATACATCCACCACGCTGTCGGCTGTTCTGCCACTGCCGTTTCTTCCGTTTCAGCGAACGGTCGTGACACGACGACGACTTTCTGTTCGAGTTCTGCCTCTGTCAACGCTTCGCCCGTTTTAGCGAGCGACGTCCGGATGATTGAATACATCATCGTCTCAAGGTCGCCCTCAAGTTGCGGGTCGATTGCTTGAGCGCCGTCTGGCGGCTCGACGATCAATTGAACACCGAGGTCACGGATCGTGTAGGGGGCGTTCTGAATTTGTTTCGTGATGCGATTGACCTCATAGTTGATGATTTCATGGTTCTTTTCGCTTTCTTCTTCCCCGGTTCCCGTAGCGGCTGGGAAGTTGACGGTATCATTTTCACCAGCTCCTGCTGCTGCCGCTGCTCCCGTACCACCTGTGTACGCTTCGGCGATCCGTTCAGCAGACGTCACAATCCCTTCCATCGTATCCTCGTTGACCGGGGTTACCAGGTTTTGCTCTTCTGCCGATTGGGTCGTGTCGATGTCGGCCGTGACCGAGACGAGCACGCTACGTTCTCCGAGTAAGACCGAGAGCATTTGTTGAATTTGTTGACGTACGTCTTTCTCGACTTGGCGCTTCAATGCTAACGGGTCGGTCGAAGCTCCACCGGCCATCGTCGATTGATCCAAATCGTAATACGTGAAATATTGGTCCATGATCGAGATGTTCTCCGGTTTTAAGTTCGGGACACTCTTACTGATCAAATGATAAAGTCCTTTGACCGTCGCCGGCTCAAGATTCGTACCTGCTCCTAAATTCAGGACGATTGAAGCCGTCGGCTCCCCTTGGTCTTCGGCCAAGAACACCGATTTCTCCGGAAGTGAGATAATGACTTTTGCTTGGTTGATACCTTCGATTTGTGTAATCAAACGTTCGAGTTCGGTTTGCATCGCGCTTCGTTCGATGACTGCCATTTCTCGGTCCGTCGTTCCAAATCCGGCGTTCTCACTGAAAAAGCTGTAATCGATCGCGCCTGACTTTGGAATCCCGGCGGCCGCCAAGTTAACTTTTAATTGGTCGACTTGCTCGCTCGGCACGTAGACGCTGACACCGTTCGATGTCGCTTTGATTTCTGACTTCACCCCATCAGCCGTCAGCTTTTCTGTCACTTCTCCAGCCTCTTGGGCCGAGAGGTTCGTGTAGAGAGGAGCCATGTTCGGGCGCGAGAGCCAAACCGTCAAGAGCACCGCGACGACAAGTATGCCGACGATGACGATGCCCCAAATGATTTTACGTTTTGTTTGCATCGCCTTCAGTGGGCCGGCCAGTGAGCTGAATTGTTCTTTTAACTTATCATTCATCGCAACTCGTCATCCTCTTCATTAAACTTGCATTCGCATCATTTCTTGATAGGCCTCGACCGCTTTATTTCGCACCTCAATGGCGAGTTGCATCGCAATCGACGACTCTTCGCTTTGGATCATGACTTGGTGAAGATCGGCTTTACCGACGGCGAGGTCTTTCCGTGCCGTACTCGTTGCCTGTTGAACTTCATTGAGCGACTGCATCGCTTCATTCAAATATGACCCAAACTGAGACGGTGTCTCTTTCACTGTCGGCAGAGCCGCGGTCTGGTTACCGATTAATTGAATCGGGTTAATTTGCATAGTCTGTCACTCCTTATCCTTTACCGATTTCGAGCGCTTTGACGAGCATCGCTTTTGACGCATTCATCGCTGCAATGTTCGCTTCATATGATCTTGTCGCACCTGTCAAATCAACCATTTCTTTTAACAGGTCGACGTTTGGCATCTGAACGTATCCCCGTTCATCCGCATCCGGGTGACTCGGGTCATATGTGAGTTTGTAAGGACTTTCGTCTTCGACGATGCCTGAAACTTTGACGCCTCCGCTCACCGCCGACAGCTGTTGACGAAACGGCGCTTCTTGGAGCACCGTCATTTTCCGTGTATACGGCTGCCATTCCCCATCGACAAGTTTGCCGCGAGTTGTCTGGGCGTTCGCGATGTTCGCCGACACCGTATCCATCCGAAGGCGCTGAGACATGAGTGCCGAAGCGGATATGTGAAAACTATCGAACATACCCATAATTAACGTCCTCCTCTAATAACGGTTTTAAGTCCACCGAGTCGACGGTTCAATTGTTCCATCATCGCCTCATACTGCAGTTGGTTACGGGCCAGTTCACTCATCTCATAATCGAGATCGACACTGTTCCCGTCACTTCGCATCGCCCCTCCGGCCCGGTCAACGATTTTCGTTGCACCACCGCGGTCACTCGGACGGCCACCGGCTAACTTTAGGCGCATCTCGTTGCTTAACGTCTGTTCGAACACAGCCTGTTTCGCTTTAAAGTTCGGCGTATCGATGTTCGACAAGTTATGACTGATCACTTTTTGATTCATGACCGAATGATTGATCGCTTGCTTCATTAATTGATAATCTGTGCCGATCCAATTCATGCGTCTCACTCACTTTCACTTAAAAGAATGCATGTATATACCTTATTTGGAAATTCTACTACTTCATTGAAACAAATCTGTAACAGTTCTGAAAGATATTTTTATTAAAACAGGTAAATGGTATCGTCTGTTTTTGTCGAATTCACGACATATTCTGAAAATAATTACTTTTGCACTAAAAAAAGACGCCCTTTTTCACAAAGGGACGCCTTTTTGCAACTAAAGTCCTAATTGATAGGACTTTTAGCTATAATCTAACGGATATTCGCTCGATTTTAATTTGATTTCAGCTTCTGCAATTCAAACAAGAAGTTATCATTTAATATCTTGATATACGTTCCTTTCATTCCGAGCGAACGTGACTCGATGACGCCAGCGCTTTCAAGCTTGCGCAACGCGTTGACGATCACAGAGCGAGTAATTCCCACTCTATCGGCAATTTTGGAAGCAACTAACAGGCCTTCATTACCCCCAAGTTCTTCAAATATATGCTCGATCGCTTCAAGCTCTGAATAAGACAACGAATTGATCGCCATTTGGACAACGGCTTTCTTGCGCGCCGACGCCTCTGCTTCCGCTGCTTTCTCACGGAGGATCTCCATTCCGACCACTGTCG
This sequence comes from Exiguobacterium sp. s142, assembly GCF_018618455.1. NCBI lineage: Bacteria > Bacillati > Bacillota > Bacilli > Caryophanales > Exiguobacterium > Exiguobacterium sp. s142. The sequence goes on from NZ_JACSMB010000001.1 coordinate 364,563, forward strand.
CGCTATATTCTGCGAGGACGAGGTCGTCTTCAGTGAACTCGTTGTTCAGTCTGCCGAGAACGAGTGTACCGAGTCGTTCCCCGCCACCGATGATCGGGACGATCGTCGTCATTGAATCAAGGAACAGCTCACGGTTCTCGACCGGGAACGCCGTATACTCGCTATCGATGCCGATATTTTCCGTCGTCTCTTTCACGTTGAACAAGTTCGATGCGTACGGTTCAGGGAACTGACGATCGACTAGGAACGCCTTCATCCGCTCGTTCTCAATCTGTTGTTTAATGGCGAAACCGAGCAAGCGACCGCGACGGCTCACGATGAACGTGTTCGCTTCGAGTACTTCACGCATCTTATCTGCCATCTCTTTAAAGTCGACGTGCGCGCTCGCCTCTTGCTGAAGCATCGTGTTCAATTGACGTGTTTTATCTAGTAAGTTCATAATTCTAATTTTCCTCCCTGTATGTGCATACAGAATTCTTATAAAATAAATTGACTAAGGTCTCGATCTTCCGCGATCGAGCCGACTTTTTCTTTCACATACGCCGGTGTGATCTCGACGTGTGTTTGTGGCATGTCGGCCGCCTCAAACGATAAGTCTTCGAGCACGCGCTCCATGATCGTATAGAGACGGCGCGCTCCGATATCATCAGTTTCTCGGTTGACGTGCGTTGCGATCTTAGCGATCTCTTCGATGGCCGAGTGGGTAAATTCGACGCTGATCTCCTCTGACTCGAGAAGGGCCTTGTACTGCTTGATGAGCGCTTGTGACGGCTCCGTCAGAATTTTGACGAAATCTTCCTCGGTCAGGCTACTCAACTCGACACGGATCGGGAAACGACCTTGCAGTTCAGGAATCAGATCTGACGGCTTCGCCATATGGAAAGCACCTGCCGCGATGAATAACACGTGATCCGTTTTGACGGGACCATATTTTGTGACGACGGTCGAGCCTTCGACAATCGGCAAGATGTCTCGCTGCACACCTTCACGAGAGACGCCAGCATGGTCTTGTGACTTCGTCGCGATTTTATCGATCTCATCGACGAAGATGATGCCCATCTGTTCGCTGCGTCGTACCGCCTCGTCATGTACTTCATTCATGTCGAGCAAACTTTCCGCCTCTTCGGCAACGATGAGCGGGCGAGCCTCTCGAACCGGGAGCTTCCGCTTCTTCCGCTTTTTCGGGACGATTTGGCCGAGCATGTCTTGAAGATTCGATAAGCCCTCCATCCCTTGTCCTTGAAACAAATCAACTGTCTGTTTCTCTTCAAGGTTGACTTCGATCAATCGCTCTTCGAGTTCGCCGAGTTCAAGCAACTTACGTAATTGAGACCGATCAGTCGATTGATCGTCCGTCGGTTCTTGCGTCTTCTGTCCTTGACCGCCAAACAGCGCTTCGAACGGGTTTGCGGCTGTCGGCTCAACTTTAGCCTTACCTTGCAGTGCATCGAGAATACGTTCGGTCGCAGCGGCTTCCGCTGGTTCCTTCACGTCTTCTTTCTTTTCTTCCTTCACGAGGCGCACCGAGTCTTCAACAAGGTCTCGGACCATCGATTCGACGTCCCGTCCGACGTATCCGACTTCAGTGAATTTTGTCGCTTCGACTTTCACGAACGGGGCACCGACGAGCTTGGCAAGACGTCTCGCGATCTCCGTCTTCCCGACACCGGTCGGACCGATCATTAAAATGTTCTTCGGTGTGACTTCGTCGCGTAAGTCAGCACTTAGCTTCTGGCGACGGTAACGGTTGCGCAGTGCAATCGCGACCGCACGTTTGGCATCTTTTTGCCCGATGACGAACCGGTCTAGCTCAGCTACGATTTGACGTGGTGTCAATTCACGTTTCATTCTGTATCGCCTCCGATCGTTTCTACGATAACTTGGTCGTTCGTATAGACGCATAATTCACCGGCAATCTCTAGGGCGGCGCGAGCAATCTGTTCGGCTGTTTTCTCCGGTGAGTGACGTACGAGAGCGCGTCCCGCTGCTAGCGCATAATTCCCACCTGAACCGATCGCAAGGATGCCATCGTCCGGTTCGATCACTTCGCCGCTCCCGGACACGAGTAAGAGATGTTCCGCGTCCATGACGATGAGAAGCGCCTCGAGCTGACGAAGCATCTTGTCGCCGCGCCACTCTTTGGCGAGTTCGACTGCCGCTCGCGGTAAGTTCCCGTTATACATCTCGAGTTTTGATTCAAACTTTTCAAATAACGTGAACGCATCGGCCACGCTACCGGCAAAACCGGCCACGACTTTCCCGCCGTATAACCGTCTCACTTTTTTAGCCTTGTTTTTCATGATGACGGCGTTGCCAAACGTGACTTGCCCATCTCCGCTCATCGCACATTTTCCGTCGTGCCGGACTGCGAAAATAGTTGTTGCATGAAACATAGAATGACCCCCTACTTTCTCGGATGTGTGGCTTGATAGACCGCTCGCAGGCGTTCAGTCGATACGTGTGTGTAACGACCGGTCGTCGATAGTGACTCATGTCCGAGCAACTCTTGGACGGCACGTAAATCGGCCCCGCGTTCGAGCAGGTCGGTCGCAAAACTATGACGTAACGAATGCGGTGTTAACGGTTTTTGAAGTCCGCCGAGTTTCCGGAGTCGCTTCATCACGTAACGAATTTGGTCTGTTGTCACTCGATTCCCTTTTTGACTAACGAATAATGCCGTTTCGTGTGCCGCGGCGCAGTTTTGCCTTACCTCAAGGTAATGCTCCAACGCTTCGACGGCAAATTGCCCGAGCGGGATGTAACGTTCTTTCTTGCCTTTCCCGATGACATGAACGAATGAGAGCGCCGCATCATATGACGATATGTCCATGCCACAAAGTTCGGCGACACGCATCCCGGTCCCGTACAACACTTCGACAAGCGCGACATCACGTGCCCGCAGGAACGGGTCGTCTTGGCCGTTTGCCGTCATGAGCAGGTGTTCGACCTCGCTCGGTACGGCAAACGTCGGCAGCGTCTTGCGACGTTTCGGCGACGTCAAGTCATGAAACAGCGGTTCACTCCCGGTTTCTCGAGCCACAAATTTCCCGAACTGTTTGAGGCAGGAGATTTTTTGGGAAACGGTCGTCGTCGCCGCTTCATTCTCGTAAAGGACATATAAATAACGCCGCGCCGACTGCACATCAAATGGCTCTTGATGTGTCGATTGGCAATAAGCGGCGTACTGTTCGAGTGTTTGTTCGTAAGAGCGTTTCGTATGAGGCGACAGTCTTCGTTCGACTTGGCAATAGCGTAAAAATGATTGTTGATCCTCAGCGAATCCCATCCTCTCGCCCCCTTGCTTTCAGCTTAAAAACGCATGTTCCCGTCAAATCGAAATTAGCATAGCATACAGAATCAGAGGTGACAATAGAAACCCCTTCAATAATCTGAAAATTTTCAAAGTATTGTACAAATTACACAATTGAAATTTAAATTCACAAAAAAAGGAACCAAAAATTGGCTCCTTTCCCTTAAATCTCTTTATATTGCTGAATCGTCTCAAGGGCACGATTCGCATAGCGCTCATAGCGTTCTTGCTTTTTCATCTTCTTCGGCGCATCTTCGAGCGACGGCACGAGACCGAAGTTTGCATTCATCGGTTGGAAGTGCTTCCCGTCTGTCGTCGTGATGTAATGCGCCATCGAACCGAGCATCGTCTCGCGCGGGAGGACGACCAGCTCTTCACCGGCAACCATCTTCGCCGCGTTGATTCCGGCGAGTAGTCCTGACGCGGCTGACTCGACGTAGCCTTCGACACCGGTCATCTGACCGGCGAAAAATAGCGTATCGCGAGTACGGGCCTGATACGTCGGTTTCAACAGGCTCGGTGAATTGATGAACGTGTTCCGGTGCATGACACCGTAACGGACGATCTCCGCATTCTCGAGACCTGGGATCAATTGAATGATCCGTTTTTGCTCGCCCCACTTGAGGTGGGTTTGGAACCCGACCAAGTTATAGAGCGTTCCGGCCGAATTGTCTTGGCGGAGTTGGACGACCGCAAACGGACGTTTACCTGTTTTCGGATCTTCGAGTCCGACCGGTTTCATCGGTCCGAACAAGAGCGTCTTCTTCCCGCGTTGAGCAATCACTTCAAACGGCATGCAGCCTTCGAAGTAAATCTCTTTCTCAAACTCTTTGAGCGGTACGACTTCGGCTTTGACGAGTTCTTCGTAAAACAGATTAAACTCTTCTTCCGTCATCGGACAGTTGAGATAAGCCGCCTCGCCTTTGTCATAACGTGACTTCAAGTAGACCTTCTCTCGGTCGATCGTCTCTCCGTCTAATATCGGAGCGGCCGCATCGTAGAAGTATAAATAATCTTCACCGGTGAAAGCTTTCAATGAAGCAGACAAGTCAGGAGACGTGAGCGGTCCCGTCGCCATGATGACGATCCCGTCCGGAATCTGTTTAATCTCTTCGTTGTGTACCGTCACGAGCGGATGATTCTTGAGCGTGTCGGTGACGAAGCCGGCGAAGTCGTGACGGTCGACGGCGAGAGCGCCACCGGCCGGAACGCTAGCCGTATCCGCCGCTTTCAAGATGAGCGAGTCGAGTGTGCGCATCTCTTCTTTTAACACACCGACCGCATTTTGAAGTCCGTTCGCCCGAAGCGAGTTCGAGCAGACCAGTTCAGCAAACTGATCCGTATGGTGCGCCGGCGTCTGTCGGACTGGTCTCATTTCATACAAATCGACTTGAATCCCGCGTTTTGCGAGTTGCCAAGCCGCCTCGGAGCCGGCGAGGCCCGCTCCGATCACAGTTACACGTTGCTGCAAGGTTAATCCTCCTCTAACTGATGTACCTCGGTATGGGTACAGTTCGTGCATTGATATTTGACGCCATCTTTAATCTTTTTCTCAACCATCAACTTACCGCATTCAGGACACGGTTTCGCGACCGGTTTGTCCCATGAGACGAACTCACAGTCTGGATAGTTCGAGCAGCCATAGAACAGGCGACCTTTCTTACTGCGGCGCTCGACGACTTGTCCGTCTTTACAGTTCGGGCACGGGACGCCGATTTCGACTTGAACCGGCTTCGTATTCGTACAGTTCGGGAATCCAGAACAAGCCATGAACTTGCCGTACCGTCCCATCTTGATGACCATCGGCGAACCGCAGATTTCACAATCGATACCGGCTGGCTCGTCTTTCACTTCGATCTTCTCAATTTCGGATTCGGCCCGTTTCAAACGTTTCTCGAATGACCGGTAAATCGGGGCAACGACTTCCGTCCACTCGACCTCTTCATTGGCGATCGAATCAAGAAGCGTCTCCATGTCGGCTGTGAACTGTACCGTGATGAAGTCGTTAAAGTACTCATCGATCATCTCGATGACAAGTTCTCCGAGCTCGGTCGGAATGAATTTTTTCTCTTCAAGCACGACGTAACCGCGCTTTTGGATCGTGTCGAGTGTCGGCGCGTAAGTCGACGGACGACCGATGCCGAGCTCTTCCATCGCTCGGACGAGTCTCGCCTCACTGTAACGCGGTGGTGGCTGGGTGAAGTGTTGCTTCGGCTCGACCGTCTCGAATGCGACCAGGTCGTCGACTTCAAGCGGCGGAAGCAATCCTTCCCGCTCTAAGTTCGTGTCTTCGATATCGTCGTCTTTTGACTCGATATACACTTTCATGAAACCTGGGAATTTGACGGTCGATCCGTTGGCACGGAAAATCATGCCGTTCGATTCGACGTCGATTTTCACCGTATCAAGAATTGCTGGCGCCATTTGACTCGCGACCAACCGTTCCCAGATGAGTTTATACAATCGGAGTTGATCCCGTGACAAGTACGCCTTCATCGAAGCCGGGTCACGTAACGCCGACGTCGGCCGGATCGCCTCGTGGGCATCCTGTGCGTTCGCCGCTTTTTTCTCTTTCTGTTTTTGAGAGGCGACGTACTCTGGACCAAACGTCGATTCGATATACGATTTCGCTTCGTCTTTCGCCAAGTCAGAAATTCGTGTCGAGTCGGTACGCATATACGTGATCAACCCGACAGTCCCTTCTTTCTTACCAAGGTCGATTCCTTCGTAAAGCTGCTGGGCGAGCATCATCGTCTTCTTGGCGCGGAAGTTCAGTTTCCGGGCCGCATCTTGTTGGAGTGAACTTGTCGTGAACGGTAATGATGCGTTACGCTTCCGCTCTTTCTTCGTGACATCGATGACTTTGAATGACTCATCGATCGTCTTGAGGACGGCGTCGGCATCCGCTTCCGTCTTCAACTCCATCTTTTTCCCGTCTTTTCCGTAGAACGATGTCTCAAACGTCTCACCCTCATGGTTGAGCATCAGTTTAATCGTCCAGTACTCTTCCGGGTCAAAGGCGTTGATTTCACGTTCGCGGTCGATGATCATTTTGACAGCGACAGATTGAACACGACCGGCTGACAAACCTTTTTTGACTTTCTTCCATAACAACGGGCTCATCCCGTATCCGACAAGACGGTCGAGAATCCGTCGCGCCTGTTGGGCGTCGACGAGATCGTGATTGATCTTGCGTGGATGTTTAAATGATTCTTTAATCGCATCTTTTGTGATCTCGTTAAAGACGACACGACATTCTGTCGTTTCATCGACGCCGAGGGCACGGGCTAAGTGCCAGGCGATTGCTTCCCCTTCGCGATCCGGGTCAGCCGCGAGAAAAATTTTCGTCGCTTTTTTAGCGGCCGTCTTCAGTTCTTTTAACACTGGGCCTTTTCCACGGATCGTGATGTACTTCGGTTCAAAGTCATGTTCAACGTCGACACCGAGTTGACTCTTCGGTAAATCGATGACGTGACCCATGGACGCTTTGACCGTGTAGTTTGATCCTAAATAACGTTTAATTGTCTTTGCTTTCGCAGGTGATTCGACGATCACCAAATATTTTGCCATACATCTGCTCCCCTTTTGGAGGTCATTTAAATCCCTACCATAATATTCATGTTATCGACCGTTTGTCAACGTGCAATCATCACACCATTCAAAATTTGGTCGGGATTCGTCAAAGGAATCGCTCCTTCTTCAATCAATTTATTCGGTCCTTCCGCTAACGGATCGAGCGGACTTCCCGGCACCGCAAACACCGTCTTGCCTTGCTCGAGCGCATGACTCACCGTATTCATCGTCCCGCTCTTTCGTCTCGCTTGGACGACGACGAGCCGGTCGCCTAATCCACTGACAATTCGATTTCGTTCTAAAAATTGAAATTTTTTGACAGGTGTTTCCGGAGTATATTCACTGAGGAGCAATCCTTGTTTCGAGATCTGGTCGAACAGTTGGTGATGAACATGTGGATACATGTGCGAAAAGCCGGAACCGAGGACCGCAATCGTCGGTCGGTTCCGCCTGACTGCCAACTCATGAACGAGTCCGTCAATACCGATCGCGCCGCCTGAAATCGATACAGTTTCTTCTATTAAAGGGTGTAAATATTCAACGAGCGGTCGACTGATCCGATTCAATTCACGACTCCCGACCAAAGCGGTCGTTTGTTCTTGTAGTACCTCTAAATCGCCCTGATAAAACAAACAGTACGGAGGGTTGGGGATATGTAAGAGCATTCGTGGGAACAATTCGTCCTCCCACGTCAAAAAACGGTCATACGTGACCGTTGAACGGAACGCCCGATTCGCTTTTTTCCAAACGTTCGGATGGAACGAATTCTGTTCCGTCAGACCCGGATTTGATAAGTAATGATGGACGAACTCGACCGGCAAACGTTCTGCCGCAAAACGAGCTATTGTTTGATTCATCACAATCTCCTTTAAAAAAATGAGGGATGCGCGCACCCCTCATTCCGATTGGTCTTACGTCGTCGGTTGTCCCGTGACACAAGCATCATACAGACCTTCATTTTTAAGCACACGGATGAGTGTCTCACCGATGACAGCAGGTGTCTCGGCGACTTCGATCCCGTTTGCGTTTAACGTCTTGATTTTTTCAGCGGCCGTTCCTTTTCCGCCTGAGATGATCGCTCCAGCGTGGCCCATCCGTTTGCCTTCAGGAGCCGTCTGACCACCGATGAAACCGATGACCGGTTTCGTCATGTTCGCCTTGACCCATTCAGCGGCTTCTTCTTCAGCCGTCCCACCGATCTCGCCGATCATGATGACCGCAAGCGTGTCTTCATCTTCGTTGAACGCTTGGAGCGTGTCGATGAAGTTCGTCCCGTTGACCGGGTCCCCACCGATCCCGACCGCAGTCGATTGGCCGATTCCGGCCGTCGTCAACTGATGGACCGCTTCATACGTGAGCGTCCCTGAACGTGAGACGATGCCGACATGGCCTTTCGTGTGGATGTAGCCTGGCATGATGCCAAGTTTCGCCTCACCCGGCGTGATGATCCCTGGGCAGTTCGGTCCGATCAAACGGGCCGGTTTGTCCTCGAGATAGCGGCTCACTTGGATCATGTCGATGACAGGAATCCCTTCCGTGATGCAGATGATGAGTTCGATGCCGCTATCAGCCGCTTCCATGATCGAGTCGGCCGCGAAAGCTGGTGGCACGTAGATGATCGATGCGTTCGCACCGGTCGCCTCGACCGCGTCAGAGACAGTGTTAAACACAGGTACGTTGTCGAGTACGGTCGTACCACCTTTACCAGGTGTGACCCCGCCGACCAGTTTCGTGTTATACGCTAACATCTGTTCGCCGTGGAACATACCTTGTTTCCCCGTGATCCCTTGAATGATCACTTTTGTATCTTGATTCACCCAAATACTCATGTCGTTTCCCCCTTATCGAACGAGTGCCGCGATTTTTTCTGCCCCATCATCCATCGAGGTCGCAGAAGTGATCGCAAGTCCAGATTCATCGAGAATGCGTCTTCCCGCATCCACGTTTGTTCCTTCTAAGCGGACGACGAGTGGCAAGTCGAGTCCGATTTCTTTTGTCGCCGCGACGATTCCTTCGGCGATGATGTCACACTTCATGATGCCACCGAAGATGTTGACGAAGATTCCTTTGACTTGGTCATCCGACAAAATCAATTTGAACGCTTCTGTGACTTTTTCTTTTGTCGCACCGCCGCCTACATCGAGGAAGTTAGCGGGTTCGGCGCCGTAGTGCTTGATGATATCCATCGTCGCCATGGCGAGGCCGGCACCGTTTACGAGACAGCCGATATTGCCGTCAAGGGCGATATAGCTAAGGTCGTGTTTCGACGCCTCGACTTCACGCGGATCTTCTTCCGTCGTGTCACGAAGGTCGACGATGTCGGTATGACGATAAAGCGCGTTGCTGTCAAAGTTCAATTTCGCATCGAGCGCGACGACGTTACCGTCTTTCGTCGTGACGAGCGGGTTGATCTCCGCAATCGTGCAGTCCGTCTCGACGTACACTTTATAAAGCTTCATGACCATGTCGCTAAACTTGTTGACGAGTTTAGTCGGCACTTCCATCTTGAAAGCAAGACGGCGCGCCTGGAACGGACGGAGTCCGACGACCGGGTCGACGATTTCTTTATGAATCTTTTCAGGAGTATGTTCAGCGACTTCTTCGATGTCCATACCGCCCTCAGATGAACCCATGATGACAATTCGGCCGATCGAACGGTCAAGCACAAGTCCTAAGTAAAATTCTTGATCGATGGCAGAACCTTCTTCGATATAGAGGCGCTGCACGACTTTTCCTTCAGGTCCAGTCTGGTGCGTGACGAGCGTCTTACCGAGAATCTCTGTCGCGTACTGTTTTACTTCTTCATCCGTTCTGGCAAGTTTGACGCCACCGGCTTTCCCGCGGCCACCTGCGTGGATCTGTGCTTTGACTACTTTCAATTCACCGTCTAGCTTGGCGGCTGCTGCAACTGCTTCTTCTACCGTGAAAGCCGGATAGCCCGTAGGTACGGCCACTCCAAACGTTCTAAGCAATTCTTTCGCCTGATACTCATGGATATTCATTTAGTTTCCCCCTTAGTCCCCTTTGATATCGGCATATCTATTGTAACGAAAAACTGAAAGCGCTGTCTATCGTTCTTGCTTTAAGTTTTCATCTTTTTTTCACATCTACCCCTAGACATTTTCGATTTTACCTTGTTCCATCTGATAGAGAAACACAAAAAGCTCGGCGATCACTTGATACAAGTCGTCCGGAATATGCTCTTCGATCTGTAACGCTGACAGGAGTGACAACAGCGCCGGGTCTTCATGGATCGGGATACCGTTCTCTTGTGCGAGGGCGAGCATCCGTTCGGCGACGAGGCCGCCGCCCTTCGCGACGACGCGCGGAGATTCCATCGATTGTTCGTAAGACAAGGCGATTGCTTTTTTACGGTCCATCATACATGAAAATCCACCTTTCCTAACGGGGCGAACGTCTCGGGGAGCGATTCTTGTCTCACTTCGAACGAGAATCGGGACAGTTCATAGCCGTTCGCTTTGAGCGCACTGCCGAGCAGCGGCTCGTACGCTTTGATGAACGGGGACAAGTCGTGTTGTTCGTTGAATACTTTCACGGTGACGTGCCGCTTTTGAACGAGCAGGTCGATGCCCGTCTCGCCGAAGCGAGGCGTTTCTAGAAATAAGACGATACGGGCATGGTCTGCGTCGATCATCTCGCTTTTCGGGGCCTCAAGCCGGAACCTAACTTGTTCGAACGGTCCTAATTGCGGTATGTGAAATGCTTGGACGACGAACGGCGGCGTCTGGACCGCGTTGAACGTCTCTTGGGCCCGCACGAACTGTTCAAACTTCGGGTCGCCTTTCGCCTTGAACAGTTCCCCGACGAGCTGTTTGACGTCACTTCCCGCTCCGCTCTCGAGCAGTTGCCGTCCCATCGCTTTGACGGATTCCGGTGTCTGGATGGCCTCTTTTGAGAAGCGGCCGAGTTGTTCTAAGAGTAACGTCACCGGTGTCTTCCCGGCCTGGGCCGGTTCCGCCGTAGGCGGCATCACTTTCAGGACGAGTTTCGGTTCGAGCTCGGTGACGACCATCTTGTACGTGACGTTCTCTTTAACGTCTGCGTTCACCCCGACCCGGAACAGTCCTTGCGGCAGTTGCATGACCGCTTCGTTCCCGGGCAAGAGCTGGAGCACCCTGCCGACGACCGTGTTGCCGACGAGCAGCTGACGCGACGTCTGTTCGGTGACTTTGAACGGCAGGACGCCTTGGTGATCGATCCGCATCGGGCTCCCCCTTTCATATCATATGTTTAATCGGTGCGAACGACTTGCGATGAATCGGTGTGATGCCGCGCTCGTTCAACGCGTTCAAATGAAGTTCCGTCCCGTATCCGGCGTTGCGTTCGAAACCGTATCCCGGATACGTCGCGGCGAACTCTTCCATCATCTTGTCGCGGACGACTTTGGCGACGACGCTCGCCGCCGCGATCGAGACGCTCAACTCGTCCCCTTTAATGAGCGACGTCTGCGGCAAATCAAGTTCGAGTGTCATCGCGTCAATCAAGAGCGCGTCGGCCCCGTCAAGCTGTCGGACCGCCTCGGTCATCGCGAGCTTCGTCGCTTCATAAATATTAATTTGATCGATCACTTCCGCGTCGACGATTCCGACCCCGACGAATGCCTCGTCGAGAATCGTTGCGTACGCTCGTTCCCGTGCCGCTTTCGTCATCTTCTTTGAATCGTTCAGTCCCGGGCTGTAAAAATCGTCCGGCAAGACGACAGCCGCCGCGACGACAGGACCCGCGAGCGGTCCCCGCCCGACCTCGTCGATGCCAGCGACCAACTTGAAGCCTTGCTGTTTCAGCTCGGCCTCATACTGCAGGCGGCGTGTATAGTCGTCCCGCTCGTCCCGCTCCGCGTCAAACCGTCTCTGACGTTGCTCCAGGAGTGCCTGGACGCCCGCGCGCGGGTCATCCTTCAGTTCGGCCCGGACATCGTCCCACTCTTCATATCGGACGGTTTTTAGCCGTTGTTTAATCTCTTGAATCGTCACGATCTGCCTCCTATCCAAAAAAGCCCTGTTTTCACAGGACTTCACGCCATATTATGATCTGCCGGCGTCTCAAGCGAGACACGTCCGATCTTCTCATGACGAAGCTCATTCAATAATAGTTCGCTCGCTTTTTCGAAATCGACGTAGCCGCCGCTGAGAAGGCCACGTTTTTTCCCGATCAACTCGAGCAGTTCGACCGCGTCTTCCGGCAAGTCGTCGAGTTTAAACCGCTCTTTCAACTGTTCCGGGTAACGGGCGCGCAGTTCACGCGCTGCATACATCGCGATGTCATCAAGGTTTAAAATGTCGTCCTTGATCGCACCCGTAGCAGCTAAGCGATATCCGACCATCTGGTCCTCGAACTTCGGCCACAGAATACCAGGCGTGTCGAGCAGTTCCATCTCGCCGCCTTTCATCTTGATCCATTGCTGCCGTTTCGTCACACCAGGGCGGTCCCCGGTGATGGCGATGTTGCGCCCGGCGAGCCGGTTGATCAGTGTCGACTTCCCGACGTTCGGGATGCCGATGATGAGGGCGCGGATCGGGCCAGGATTACGGCCTTTCTCACGCATGCGGTCGTGCTTGTCTTGCATGAGCTTCTCTGCGCCCGTCATGAGCTGCTTTAAGCCTTTGCTATGCTTCGCATCGACGGCGACGACTTCGATGTCGTCACGCTTCAGGGCGCGCATCCAGGCGTCGGTGACGGCTTGATCGGCCATGTCAGCCTTGTTCAACACGATCAGCCGCGGTTTACCGGCCGTGATCTCATCGACCATCGGATTTCGGCTCGATTGCGGAACACGTGCATCGACGAGTTCGATGACGACGTCAATCAGTTTTAACTTTTCTGTTACTTGTCTTCGCGCCTTGGCCATGTGGCCAGGGAACCATTGAATTGCCAAAAAAACACCACCTTATTCTTCTACCGTCCCGAAGTCACCCATCGGCCAGAACACAAAGTTCGTTTTGCCGACGACGCTTTCTTTCGAGACAAAGCCGATTTCACGGCTGTCTTTCGAGTTTTGTCGGTTATCTCCCATAACGAAGTATGAGCCTTCCGGTACGACCGCTTCACCTGTCACTTGTTCGAGCGTAAAGTTCTCGGTTAGAGGAAAGCCGTTCATTTGGGCTTGAAAATCCTCTAAATACGGTTCTTCGACTGCTTCTCCGTTCAAGTAGAGCGTATCGTCCCGATATTCAAGCGTATCTCCAGGAATGGCGATGACGCGTTTAATATAGTCCTTTGATTCAGTCGCATGAAAGACGATAATATCGCCCCGGTCGAGTTCACCGACGTAGTTAGAGATTTTGCTGACGATCATCCGATCGGCGTTTTGGAGCGTCGGCATCATCGACTCACCTTCGACGATGACAGGTACAAAGATGAACGTCCGGATCACGAACGCGATGACGAGCGCCACTACGATTGCTTTAAGCCAACTGAACACTTCTTTCAAATTGCCTCACTCCTCTGTCCGTTTGAACTTATTGTACTAGAAAAAAAGAAGCTTGTCGCAAGCGACAAGCTTTCCCCATCTTAACGACGGATTTCTTTAATACGTGCTGCTTTACCGCGAAGGTTGCGGAGGTAGTAAAGTTTCGCACGGCGAACTTTACCGTAACGAACGACTTCGATTTGCGCGACACGCGGTGAGTGAAGCGGGAATGCACGCTCAACACCTACGCCGTAAGAAATCTTACGGACTGTGAATGTTTCGCTGATGCCGCCACCTTTACGCTTGATGACTACGCCTTCGAAGATCTGGATACGCTCACGCGTTCCCTCTACGACTTTAACGTGGACACGTACTGTGTCACCAGGACGGAAAGCAGGGACGTCCGATTTGAATTGTTCTTCTGTGATTTCACGGAACAGTTTTTGTGCGTTCATGAATTGATCTCCTTTTTCTTCAATGTTCATATCTTCGTTTGCCTCGGCATCCAATAGCGGAACATCGGTAATCGGTGGGGCTAACCCACATGCTCAAACATAGCATAATTTTATGAATCGCGCAACGATTCGATGAAGTTTTTATCGGCCGGCGACAGATCAATTTGGTCTAACAGTTCCGGTCGACGCCTGAACGTTCGTTCGAGCGAACGCTCGCGGCGCCACGACTCGATTTTGGCGTGATTGCCCGACAACAGGACGTCCGGGACTTTGAGGCCGCGGAAGTCAGCCGGTCTCGTATAATGCGGATATTCGAGCAGTCCGGTCGAGAACGAGTCGTCCTCGTGGCTCGCTTGATCGCCGAGCACTTCCGGGATGAGGCGAACCGTCGCGTCGATCATGACCATCGCCGCGAGTTCACCACCGGTCATCACGAAGTCTCCAATCGACACTTCGTCTGTCGCGAGTTCGTCGTGGATCCGTTGGTCGAATCCTTCGTAATGTCCGCATAAAAAGATCAAATGCTCTTCGTTCGCCCATTCTTCGGCGACACGTTGATTGAACGGTCGCCCCGTCGGCGTCGTCACGATGACGCGCGGCTTCGACTTTGCGAGCGAATCGAACGCATCAAACATCGGCTGTGGCGTGAGTAGCATCCCGGCGCCGCCTCCGTACGGAGCATCATCGACTTTATGATGTTTGTTCGTCGAGAAGTCACGGAAGTTCGTGAACTGCACTTCGACTTGGCCGAGTGTCCGGGCACGCCCGACGATCGAATGATCAAGCGGGGCGAACATTTCCGGGAACAAGGTCAAGACATCAATTTTCATCGTCGATCATTCCAGGGATCGGCGTGATGATGACACGTTTCGCTTCGACGTCGATGTCTTTGACGACCGACTCGATGTACGGGATGAGCGCATCCGTCTTGCCGGGACGCTTGATGACCCAGACGTCGTTCGCGCCATTGGTCTCAAAGATGTCCTCGACGACACCGATCACTTCTCCGTCGACGACGGCCTCGCATCCGATGATCTCGTGGTAGTAAAATTCATGCTCCGGAAGCTCGTGGACGTTTCCGGCATGGACGTAGAGCGACATCCCTTTGTACTTCTCGACGAGATTGATGTTGTCTAGCCCTTTGAACGTGACGAGATGGAACTGTTTGTGCGGACGATACGTCGTCACTTCGAGCGGCATCTTCTTCCCGTCGACGTCAAGGTAGAGCGTCTCACCAATTTTAAAGCGTTCTTCTGGAAAATCAGTCGCGGCGAGCAACTTCAATTCCCCTTTTAAACCGTGCGTGTTGGCGATTTTGCCTACGTTTAACCAATCCATCATAAAACCTCCTCAAAAAAATAGGCCGACCTCATAAAAGGTCGGCCACAGGGTTACTTCGCGTTTTTCGCGTTGTGGAATTTCTCCATGATCCCTGCTTTAGAGAACAAGTTGCGGACTGTGTCAGATGGCTTCGCGCCGTCTGCCAACCATTTGAGCGCGAGTTCTTCGTTGATGCGAACTTCTGCTTCTGGTTTTGCAACCGGGTTGTAGTGACCGAGTTGTTCGATGAAACGGCCATCACGTGGTGAACGTGAATCTGCTACAACGATCCGGTAAAAAGGTGATTTATTTGCGCCCATGCGCTTGAGACGAATTTTAACTGCCATGGTAATATACCTCCATTATGTGTTTAAGAATTGACAACTTTAATAGTATACTGCTTTTTTGCCTGACTGACAAAAGTTTTCTTAGAAGAATGGAAGGCCGAGACCTTTTTTCTTCCCTTTCATTTGTCCTGACATCTGCTTCATGAGCTTCTTCATGTCATCGAACTGTTTGATGAGACGGTTCACTTCCTGGATGGAACGACCGCTCCCTTTTGCGATCCGCTTGCGACGACTGGCGTTGAGCACTTCAGGATTCGTGCGCTCATGCTTCGTCATCGACCGGATGATTGCCTCGACATGATCGAGTTGCTTCTCGTCGATTTGGACGTTCTTCAACCCTTTCATCTTACCTGCACCAGGTAACATCGAGAGTAATTCATCAATTGGGCCCATGTTTTTCACTTGACCCAATTGCTCGATAAAATCATCGAACGTGAACGATGCATCACGAATTTTGCTTTCAAGCTCTTTCGCGGCATCTTGGTCCATTTGTGACTCCGCTTTTTCGATGAGCGTGAGCACGTCACCCATTCCAAGGATCCGTGACGCCATGCGCTCCGGATAGAAAGGTTCGAGGGCATCCAACTTTTCACCGAGACCGACGAACTTAATCGGCGCTCCCGTGACTGCCTTGATTGAAAGGGCTGCCCCACCACGTGTATCACCGTCGAGTTTTGTCAACACGACGCCGGTAATTCCGAGCAAATCATTAAAGCGATCGGCCACGTTGACCGCATCTTGACCCGTCATCGCATCGACGACGAGGAAGATTTCATTCGGTTTGGCGATCGTTTTCACATTTTCGAGTTCGCCCATGAGCGTCTCGTCGATATGAAGACGACCGGCCGTATCTATCAACACGAAATCGTGATGATTAACTTTGGCGTGCTCGAGCGCTTTTGTGACGATTTCTTCCGGCGTCACTTGATCGCCAAGTGAGAACACCGGTAAATCGAGTTGCTTGCCGAGAGTCTCGAGCTGTTTGATGGCCGCCGGCCGATAAATATCAGCAGCGACGAGAAGCGGACTCCGGTTATGCTTTTTGCGAATCAAGTTCGCGAGCTTTCCGGTCGTCGTCGTCTTACCCGCACCTTGTAATCCGACCATCATGACGACTGTCGGTGGTTTTGAACTAAAGGTGATCGGGACGACGTCACTTCCCATCAAGGTCGTTAATTCTTCATGAACGATCTTGACGACTTGTTGTCCAGGTGTCAACGATTTCATGACGTCTTGGCCGATTGACCGTTCTTTCACGTCGTTGACGAACTGTTTGACCACTTTGAAGTTAACGTCGGCCTCAAGGAGCGCGAGACGAACTTCTCTCATCATCTCTTTGACGTCTGCTTCGGAAATCTTACCTTTCCCCCGCATTTTCGCCAATGTCGATTGCAACCGTTCTGATAATCCTTCAAATGCCATGCTTCAGCCCCCTACTCTAAATTCTCAAGCGCCGAAACCGTCTCCGTCACGTCGGGCATTTGCTCGACTTGACGTCTGAGCGTTTGGAGAAGCAGTTGCCGTTGCTCGAATTTCTCGAACAGCTCCAGCTTTTCTTCATACTGCTCAAGCATTGCTTCGGTACGCTTTATGTTATCGTAGACCGCTTGACGGCTGACTTCAAACTCTTCCGCAATCTCTCCGAGCGAGTAGTCATCTAGGTAATAAAGAGACATGTAGTTGCGCTGTTTCGGCGTGAGAAGCGCTTGATAAAAATCGAATAAGTAGTTCATTCGATTCGTCTTTTCGAGCGACATACCTCTCACCTCCACATGTTAAGTGAAATCCCTTTACAACTAACAATAGTACAGCCGTCCTAACGTCTTGTCAAGTTTTTTTCTTAACAGTGAAAGTTAGGCGAGGTCATCGTTTGTCTGGTTTTTTTCTTCAAATACGTCACCGAATAGTCCGAGGACGAACTGCTCTGGGTCGAACGCCTGTAAATCATCAATTTTTTCACCGAGACCGACGTATTTGACCGGAATATCGAGCTCGTTTCTGATCGCGAGGACGATGCCGCCTTTGGCCGTCCCGTCTAACTTCGTAAGCACGATCCCGCTCACGTTCGTCGCTTCCTGAAACGCCTTCGCTTGAAGCATCGCGTTCTGTCCCGTCGTCGCGTCTAACGCGAGCAAGACTTCGTGCGGACCGTTTGGCACTTCGCGTTCGATGACCCGTTTCACTTTCTCGAGCTCTTTCATCAAGTTGACCTTGTTTTGGAGTCGTCCTGCCGTATCGCAAATCAAGACGTCGACACCGCGTGACTTCGCGGCTTGGACAGCATCAAACACGACCGCGGCCGGATCTGACCCTTCCGCTTGGCGAATGACGGGGACACCGGCACGTTCACCCCATACTTGCAGCTGGTCGATCGCGCCGGCCCGGAACGTATCTCCCGCCGCAAGCATGACCGAACGACCTTCTGCTTTCAACTGATGGGCGAGTTTTCCGATTGTCGTCGTCTTGCCGACACCGTTCACACCGACGAACAAGATGACGGTCAACCCGTCCTGCATGTTCAACTCGCGGTCTGACTCGTCTTCTTGTAGACGTTTCGCCACGACTTCGACGAGGGCGTCGCGGACGGCGGCCGGGTCTTTCAAATTGCGACGCTTCACTTCTTCTTTTAAATCTTCGACGAGGTCCATCGTCGTCGTGACGCCGACGTCCGCCTGGATGAGCAAATCTTCAAGTTCATCGAAGAAGTCCTCATCGACTTCACGGAACCGATAGACGAGGTCGTTGACGGCGCTCGCAAACCCGTCACGTGTTTTCGTCAACCCGTCTGTAAACTTTTGCGACACCTCTTGTGTCGAGGTCGTCAATTTATCTTTTAATTTTTTAAAAAAACTCAAGTCAATTCCTCCATCTCTTCATCTGTCTCGACGACACGTTTCGCTTCTGATAATTCGACCGAAAGTACCTCCGAGACACCGTTTTGTTGCATCGTCACGCCATAGAGCGTGTCGGCCGCCTCCATCGTCCCTTTACGGTGGGTGATGATGACGAACTGTGTATCGATCGACAACGTGCGGACGTATTCACCGAACCGGTGGACGTTCGCCTCGTCGAGCGCTGCTTCGACCTCGTCGAGCACGCAGAACGGGACAGGGCGCGTCTTTAAAATCGCAAATAAGAGCGCGATCGCGGTCAGTGCCCGTTCGCCACCAGACAACAGACTCAACGTCTGTAACTTTTTGCCGGGCGGTTTGGCGACGATATCGATCCCTGTGTTTAATAAATCAGTCGCATCGACGAGTTTAAGGTCGGCCTCGCCGCCTCCGAAAAGTTCTTTGAACGTCTGTTTGAAATGCGTGCGGACGGTCGCATACGTCTCGTTGAACAACCGTGTCACTTCTCGGTCCATTTCGGAGATGACGTCGTACAGGTCCTGTTTCGCATTGACGAGATCGTCTCGCTGTTCAGACAAGAACGTGAACCGTTCATTGACGAGTTCAAACTCTTCGATCGCACTCAAGTTGACAGGTCCGATCTCCTCGATTTGACGGACGAGCAACTTGAACTCTTCTTTCGCCTCGTCGAGCGGGATCGATAATACCGGGAGCAGGTCATAGACGAGTCCACGTTCTTCGAGGGCGTCTAGTTTCCACTGCTGTTTCAACTCGAGTTCATTCGCCTCAGTTTCAAGCTTACGGACGTCGGCCTCGAATTGGCGGCGAACGTCCATCGCCTGCTGTTCACGCTGTCTGAGGATACGATGTGACTCTTCCTCTGTTTTCAGCGTTTGCGACTGCGCTTCAATTCGCCCTTTCAACACTTTCATCTGCTCCGTCGCCTCGTCATGCTCGATTCGAAGTTCCGCGGATGAGACGATCCGTCCGCTTTCGAGCCGCTCGAGTTCGTGTTTGATTTGATTGAGTCGGGTTGTCTGTTTGTCGACTTCGGCAACGAGCCGTTCGACTTCCGTATTCACCCGATCCAGGTCAAGCGTATGACGTTGCAGGTCGAGCTCGTTTAGACGGATTGCTTCTTGCAATTGCCCCGTCGTCTCCGCGCCTTTCGCCTGCTCCGCACGCAACTGCTCGAGCTCTGTCCGCAGCGACGTCTGCAACACTTCCGTCGCCTCGAGTTCACTTGCGAGGCGCGTCAATTCTGCCGAAGATGTTTCAATCGTATGCGTATAGCGATTCATCTCGTGATCGAACAGTTCGAGTTGTGCTTTCGCGTCCTGGGTCGTCCGCTCTAATTCCCGGAACGAGGTCTCTAACGCCCGGAGCGTCTCTTCCTCTTGCCGTTTCCGTGTTCTGAGCGTGTGGAGCGACTGTTTGAGGCGACTCGTCTCCGCTTCATACTCCGTCACACGAAGCTGCTGTTCGTGCAGCATGGCCAACCCTTGCGTCAATCCTTGTTTCAAATCATCGAGCTCTCTTGACTGGGTGAACAGGGCGACGCCTTGTTTCCGGCTCCCCCCTGTCATCGAACCACCGACGTTGACGATATCGCCGTCGAGCGTGACGATCCGGTAGCGATAGCCCGTCGTCTGAGCGATCCGGTTCGCGACCTCGAGCGTCTTGGCCACGATGACGGCCCCGAGCAAGGACCGTTTCAATTTGTCAAACAAAGGTTCCGTCGTCACGAGATCGGATGCGATGCCGACGAAGCCATCCATCGCCTCGAGACGATGGGCGACCTCGCTCGGGATAAAGCGCTCTTTCACCGTCGTCATCGGGACGAACGTAGCCCGCCCGGCATTAGCCCGGCGCAACTTGTCGATCTCACGGCGGCCGACCGCTTCATCTTCAACGACGACGTGTTGTTGCGTTTGACCGAGTGCCGTCTCGATGGCGGCCTCATATGATGGGAGCACTTGAATCAGCTCTGCAACCGCTCCGAGCACACCGCTCGCACGGTCTTTCAATACGAATTTGACGGCATGGAAATACCCTTCATATGATTGCTTCATCCGCTCTAACATGTCGATCCGGTCTTCGGTCTTTTGACGGCGCCGGTCGAGGTCATGATACGATTGTTCGGCTCGCGACAACTTTTCTCGGAGCGCGACTTCCTTAGCGACCAATGCCTCTTCTTCGGCCAGCAGTTCCTGCCAAGCCGTACGTACCGCTTCAAGACGATCTCGGTTTGCATCGAGCGAGGCGGTCTGTTCGGTTCGAACATCAAGCCGGTCCTTGTTCTCACGCAGGAGACGTGCTTTCGCTCCCTCTGCCTGTTCGATGTCACGTCGTTCCCGTTTTTGTTGGTTGCTGAGCGTGGCTCGTGTCGTTGCCAGTTCGAACGCTTCACTTTGAAGCTGTTCGATCTCCGCGTTGAAATCGCGAGTCGCCGCCGTAAGCTTCCGCGCGAGCTCGTCACGTGTCACCTCAACGGTCTGCAACGCTTCTGACTTCAAGGCTTTGTCCGTTTGAGCGACCGACAATCGCGACTGCAATTGCTCTGTCTCTTCGACCAACTCCGCGCGTTGGCGCTCGAGTCGTTCTTTCGTCTCTGCCCCGTGTTCTTCTCGCGCTTTGGCGAGTTTAATATCTCCTGAGAGCCGTTCGAGCTCAGTCGCTTGAAGACGCTCATCCTGATGGAGCGTCTCGAGGACGGCCCGATGCTCGGTCAATGTTTCCTCGAGCGCGGCCCGTTCGGTGCCGAGCGCGTTCAGCGTCGCTTCTTGGTTGCGTAACTGTTCTTCTGCTGCCGTCTGTTGTGTTGTGGCGAAAGTGATCTTCGCCTTGAGCTCAGTGATCTCGGCACCGAGAATCCCGGTCTCGAGGTCGTCATGCCGCGCCTTGGCGACTTGGAACTCTCGAGCGAGTGCCGCTTGTTCACGAAGCGGTTCGACCCGGTCGGCAAGTTCGTATAAGATATCGTCGACGCGCGACAAGTTCAGCTCGGTGTCTTGCAACTTTCGTTCCGCTTGTTTTTTGCGTTGGCGGTACTTCAGCACGCCGGCCGCTTCTTCAATGACGGCGCGGCGATCTTCCGGTTTACCCGAGATGACTTGTTCGACCCGTCCTTGCCCGATGATCGCAAACGCGTCACGGGACAAACCCGTATCCATGAACAAGTCGATGACGTCTTTCAGGCGGCACGGCTTTTTATTCATGAAATAGTCGCTGTCGCCACTGCGCGTCACGCGTCTCGTTACGCTCACTTCTTCATACGGCAGGCGCAAGTGCGCATCGCTATTATCTAAAACGAGCGTCACTTCGGCGACGTTGCGGTGGTTCTCGCCTTCGCTACCGGCAAAGATGACATCTTCCATTTTCGCCCCACGGAGCGATTTGGCCGACTGTTCGCCGAGTACCCAGCGAACAGCGTCCGATATATTTGATTTCCCGCTCCCGTTCGGTCCAACCACGGCTGTCACGCCGGGACGGAAATCTAGTTCAATCCGCTTGGCAAACGATTTAAAGCCAGCGAGTTCGATTCGTTTTAAGTGCATCGTGACCATCCTATCCTAAGTAAGCATTCATTCGTTTATTTTACCACAGTTGCTAGTTCGTCAAAATGCTAGAATCATGCTATTCTAAAAAGAACTGTAGAAAGGGGTACTACACATGACGAATGAACAAATGATCGAGGAAATCCTCGATAAAATGAACATCATCAACCGCGGTGCGATCAAGGCGGAAGAATATAACAAAGCCGATGCATCGGCCGTGAAAGAGATTTACGACTACGTGATGAACCGGTCATCACTCTCGATCTCTGAAGTCGACGGTCTCGTCGAGGAACTTGGCCAATTGACGTAACCAAAAGGAGTGGACCCGCGCGGGTCCACTCCTTTTTTTATAGGCCGGCGTATCGCCGATTGAATTCGATCAACGCTTCTTTAGCCGCGATCTGCTCGGCTTCTTTCTTCGAACGACCGATCCCTTCGCCGACGATATCGTCACTGAGACGAGCGTGGGAGACGAATTCACGGCTATGGGCCGGACCGCGTTCTTCGATGATCGTATACGTGACCGGGCCGAGCCCTTCGCGCTGTACACTCTCTTGAAGTTGACTCTTATAATCGGTCTGCTCTTCAAACACACCGGCTAAGACTTTCGGAAAAACCGCTTCGGCGAGGAACTGTTCTACTGGTTCGATCCCTTGGTCAAGGTAGAGGGCGGCGATGTATGATTCGAACACATCGGCGAGTAACGCGGGACGTTTCCGTCCGCCTGTCAGCTCTTCCCCTTTTCCAAGCAAGATAAAATCAGAGAAAGCGTAGGCTTCGGCAAAGTTCACGAGCGACGGCTCACAAACGATGGCCGCCCGTAACTTCGTTAATTCCCCCTCGGAGCGCTCCGGATACGTCTCATATAAAAACCGGGACACTGTCAACTCGAGCACCGCGTCTCCTAAAAACTCTAACCGTTCATTGTCTTTTTTCAAACCGCGTTGTTCATTGACATATGATGAATGGGTGAACGCCTGCATTAACAGTTCTTGGTTCGTAAATTTCACACCAAGTCGTTCCTCGAGTGACGTGAACTTCTCCACGATACGTGCTCGCTCCACTTCATTTCGTCGGCGTCTTTGCGCCGACCCTTGACGGTCGAACCGTCGCTTATCCTTTGTCATAAGTCCCTCCGTGTATAAGCACAAGCCCACCGCTCATTATGAGCGGTGGGAGGCTTGATTACAATTTTGTTTCGATGTAAGACACGACGTCGCCCACAGTTGCAAGCTTCTCGGCATCTTCGTCTTCGATTGTGATATCGAACTTGTCTTCAAGGTCCATGACCATTTCCATCACTTCGAGCGAGTCCGCACCGAGGTCGTCTTTAAATGATTTTTCGGCTGTGATTTCAGAAACGTCTTTCCCGAGTTTCTCTGCTACTGCTGCTTGTACGTCTACTAAGATTTGTTCTTTTGTCATGATAAAATCCCTCCAAAGTAAATTATATTAAATGTACTACAATTGGTAAAGTTCTGTTTTTACGCCATCGTCATGCCGCCGTCGACGGCGATCGTCTGCCCGGTCACGTAAGCGGCCTCGCTTGACGCGAGAAACGAGACGATGCTCGCCACGTCTTCGACTTGGCCGAAGCGATTGAACGGAATTTGTCCGAGCGTCGCTTCGCGCTGCGCGTCTGTCAACGCACCGGTCATGTCGGTCTCGATAAAGCCTGGACAGACCGCGTTCACCGTCACGTGACGGGCCGCGAGCTCGCGCGCCACCGATTTTGTGAGTCCGATGAGTCCAGCTTTCGCTGCCGCATAGTTCGCTTGTCCGGCGTTCCCCGTGATTCCGACGACCGAGGCGATGTTGATGATGCGCCCTGATTTCGACTTGAGGAGCGGACGCGTCGCCGCTTGCGACGTCAAGAACGCGCCTTTCAAGTTCGTCGCGAGCACATCGTCAAAGTCGGTCTCTTTCATGCGCATGAGCAGACCGTCTCGTGTGATCCCGGCGTTGTTGACGAGGCAATCCAAACGGCCGAACGTATCGACTGCCGTCTTGACGAGTGCTTTCACATCGTCAGCGTTCGAGACGTCCGCTTTGACGGCGATCGCCTCGCTGCCCGCCGCTTCAATGGCTGCAACGACTGCTTTTGCTTGCTCGACACTACCCGAGTAATTGACGACGACTCGAAAGCCGTCTTCCCCTAAACGCTTCGCGATGGCGGCCCCGATACCCCGGGACGCACCCGTCACGATTGCTACTTGGTCATGCACGCACTTCTCCCCCTAACGCTGCAACCTCTTCTAACGTCGTCACTTGTTTAAGTGTCACGTTTTTATCGATTCGTTTGATGAGCCCGGACAACGGTGACGTCGAACCGAACTCGATGAACGTATCGACCCCCTCAGTAATCGCTTTCCGGACACAGTCCTCAAACCGGACCGAGGCGTACAGTTGCTCGGTAAGAAGAGCTTTTAGTTTCTCGGCGTCAGTATGGACCGCCGCGTCGACGTTCGAAATGATCCCAATCGTCGCATCTTTGAACGGTGACGATGCGAGCACATCTTTAAACCGTGTCGCAGCAGGCATCATATACGAGCTATGAAACGCGCCTGACACGTCTAGCGGCAACACGCGTTTCGCCCCAGCCTGTTTTAAGTCTGTCTCTGCTTGTTTGACCGCGTCGACGTGACCCGAAATGACGAACTGGCCCGGACAGTTGTAATTGGCGATTTGTACAAGGTTTCCGCTGGCACTGATCTTCTCGGTCAAGTGGAACGCTTCTGCGACATCGGTCATGCCGATGACCGCTGCCATCGTTCCATCCTTCACCTCGGACATGAGCTTACCGCGCTCACGTACGAGCACACACGCTTCTTCGAGATCGATGACGCCCGCGACGACGAGTGCCGCATACTCACCGACACTATGGCCAATCACGACGTCCGGTTTGGCACCGGTCTTCCCGTGTGCGAGCGCGAGCAGCGCCGCGTGCGCCACGATGGCAGGTTGTGCGACTTCCGTTTGTTGAAGCTCTTCTTTTGATCCGGCCGCCATGACGTCGAGCAAATCAAATCCGAGTCGACGATCGATCGCTTGCATCTGTTCAGGATCGTCTAAGAACGTTTGACCCATACCGACTGTTTGTGACCCTTGGCCGGGAAATATCCACGCTTCTCTCATGTACTCACCTTCTTTACGTTAGTCTGTTGCTTTCGCTTGTTTGATTTTCGCGACGACATCATGGTCAACCATGATTTTCGCCTGTTTGAGCGCACTCATGATGGCTAGTGCGTCACTCGACCCGTGCGCTTTGATGACGGGGGCGTTGATTCCGAACAAGCCCGCACCACCTTGCTCACGATAATCTAATGTTTGTTTCAAGTTTTTCAGTTTCGGTTTTAAGACGAGAGCGGCAAGCTTCGAGACAATATCGCTCGTGAACTGTTCTTTCAACATTTTCATGAGCATTGACGAAGCACCCTCCACACCTTTCAACAAAATGTTTCCGGCAAATCCTTCTGTCACGATGACATCGACGTCACCTGACATCGCCTCGCGGGCCTCGACGTTTCCGACGAAGTGGACCGGAGCCTGTTCGAGGAGGGGGAACGCTTCTTTCGTCAGCGCGTTTCCTTTCCCAGCCTCCGTCCCAATGTTTAGGAGTGCGACACGTGGGCGCTTGATGCCGCGGACGTGCTCGGCGTATAGCGAACCCATGATCGCGTAATCAACCAAATGTTCTGCCTTAGCGTCCGGATTGGCCCCGACATCTAAGACGACGACACCGCTACCCGTATATGTAGGGAACGTTGGCGACAGTGCCGGACGTTCGATTCCAGGAATCCGACCGATGACAAAAAGCGAAACCGCCATGAGCGCCCCGGTGTTCCCGGCCGATACGAGTCCATCTGCTTTCCCGTCTTTGACGAGCTGAGCCGCTACGACGAGCGAGCTGTCTTTTTTCCGGCGAACCGCCCGGACCGGTTCATCTTCGCCTGTGATGACTTCGCTCGCAGGAACGATTGTAATCCGCGGGTCGGTCAACCCGTAGGACGCAAGCTTCACTCCATCACCGACTAGAAACAGTTCCATCTGCTCGTCCGGAAAACTTTCAGCAAATTGTTTTACGCCGTCCACGATTGCTTTTGGGGCATGATCCCCACCCATTGCATCAATTGCTAACTTCATACTTGTTCCTCCTCACCGCGACGATAAATCGTGAAGTCTCCGCTAAAGACACACTCTTCGCCGACATAACTATCCACTGAGACGTCCGTCCGTCCGTCTCGACGCAGTTTGACAACACGAGCCTTGGCAACGACTCGCTCTCCGAGATGAACTTGGCGACTAAACCGGATTTCCGCTTTAGTGGTCAACGCCAGTTCGTCGTCGATGAGCGCCACCGCTAACGAGTTGGCCTGAGCGAACAAGACGTGTCCACGGGCGATCTCATTGCGGCTAAAGACGTGTTCTCTTTCCATGTCGAGAACCGAGATGGCCGATTCGTCGAGTTTCAAGTCAATCATATCACCGATGACCTCGCTCATTGCGAGCGACTTCACTTCATCGAGGTGCTCTGAAGCAACATGCTTGATCCGTTCCCGGACTTCAGGAATTTTAAGCTCCATCCGATCGAGACGGATCGTTTGAATGCTGACGGCGAACTGCTTCGACAGTTCGTCGTCTTTAATGAACGGGTTATGTTCAATCGTTTCTTGCAGTAAGCGTTGCCGCTCCTTCTTAGGTACCCGCATTCAGTTCCCTCCTAAACTCTTCCCTAAAGAACTTAATACCTGGTACTAATAGCAGTATATATTCTTTAGTTTTAATTTTCAAGTGTTATTCTAACCTTTCGCCGACAAGTAAGTCGAGTCGCTTCAAGTATTGACGCAGCGGCCTGTACGAGGACTCCTGCCAAAACGTCTCGCTGCCGAGCAAGCGGACGGCGTCTTGCATCGCCACTTCCATCACTTTGAGGTCGAGGACCGGGTCGGCGACACGGAAACTCGGCAACCCGCTTTGGGCTGTCCCAAAGAAGTCGCCGGCGCCGCGGAGTTCTAAATCTTTTTCCGCCAACACGAATCCGTCGTTCGTCTCCGTCATCGTCTTCAAGCGGAGCTTCCCGACATCAGACTTCGGGTCTCCTACTAATATACAATAAGATTGATGTGCGCCTCGACCGACGCGCCCCCGTAACTGATGGAGCTGGGCCAAACCGAACCGTTCCGCATCGTGGATCACGATGAGCGAGGCGTTCGGCACGTTCACCCCGACCTCGACGACCGTCGTCGACACGAGAATTTGCAGTGAGTTGTCAGCGAACGCCTTCATCACTTCATCTTTCTCGGCACTCGACAGTTTTCCGTGCATGAGTCCGACCGCATAGTTCGGGAATCGCTCATTGAGTAAATGATACAACTCAGTTGCGCTCTCGACTTCGAGCGTATCGGATTCCTCGATCAATGGCGCGATGACGTACGCTTGACGTCCGAGTGACAGTTCGCGCTCGACCATCGTATGCACCCGGTCGATTTGATCCGTTTTCGCCCAATACGTCTCGATCGGCTTCCGGCCTGCCGGCATCTCATCGATCGTCGACACATCCATCTCCCCGAACGCGCTGATCGCGAGCGTCCGCGGAATCGGCGTCGCCGTCATATACAAGACGTCCGCAAGATCGGCCTTGTCTCGTAACATTTTCCGCTGCTCGACGCCGAACCGGTGTTGCTCGTCCGTGATCGCCAAGTGCAGACGCGAAAACTCAACCGGCCCTTGAATCAAGGCGTGCGTGCCGACGATGATGTCGACGTCACCGGCTTTGATCGCTTCGAGCAACGTAGCGCGCGCCTTCCCTTTGACCGAACTCGTCAATAAGGCGACACGGATCCCGTATGGCTCGAACAGTTGTTCAAGCGAAGCGACATGCTGCTCGGCCAAAATTTCGGTCGGCACCATGAGCGCGCCTTGATAACCCGCGTTCACTGTCGCATACAAGGCGATCGCGGCAACGACTGTCTTCCCGCTCCCGACATCCCCTTGCAACAGGCGATTCATGCGTTCAGGCTTCTCGATATCACTCACGATCTCACGAATGACGCGCGTCTGTGCACCCGTCAACGGGAAAGCGAGCCGCTTGACGAACTCGTTCAGTTGCGTTTTTTCGAGCGTGAGCGCCCTCCCTTTCCCGGAACGCTCCATCTTTCGAAACGCCTGAAGCTTCAATTGATAGAGCAGGCATTCTTCGTACACATAACTGCGGCGCGCTTGTTTGTACATCTCGATCGAATCAGGGAAATGCATCCCTCTGAGCATCGACGCCCGGTCCTCCAAGCGGTAACGCAAGCGGATTGATTCCGGCAGCCGGTCCTCAAACGTCGTCGTCTGATCGAAGGCGAGTTTGACGATTCGACTGAAATTCTTTTGCGTCAATCCGGCCCGAAGCGAATAGATCGGCTGTAACCCGTCCGCGAGCTCACCGAACTCGAGATCGGTCGCACTGATCGTCATCCGGTTCATATCCCATTTCCCTTTGACCGTAACCGTCGCACCAAGCGCCAATTTGTCTTTATAGAAAGCGCGGTTGAACATCGTCACATGGACGACGTAGCGCTCTTCTAACAACAGCCGGAACTGAAGTCGATTTTTGCCTTTACTATAATAGCGGACGAGCGGTTCCGCTTGAACGGTCCCACTCCATTTGACGAGGTCCCCGTGGACTGCCGTCGTCACAGTGCCGCTGTTATAATTTTCATAACGAAACGGGACGTGCTCTAGCACGTCCTCGATTCGTTCGAGACCCATCGTCTCTAATTTTTTGGCCATCTCTGGCCCGACCCCTCGGAGCGTCGTCAACGCGTCACTGTTTGGCATTTTCTTTCTCTCCAAAAATATTGCGTTCGATCCGACGTGCTGTCGGTGTGTTGGCGAGTCCGCCCCGTGCCGTCTCTTTCAAGGCGGTCGGCATCATTTGACCGATCTCGTACATCGCTGAGATGACTTCATCGCACGGGATGCGGGACGTGATGCCGGCGAGCGCCATATCAGCCGCGACGACCGCGTTCGCCCCACCCATGGCGTTCCGTTTGACGCAAGGTACTTCGACAAGACCCGCTACCGGATCGCAGACGAGCCCGAGCATGTTTTTCAAGGCGATCGCAAACGCCGTCGCCGACTGTTCCGGTGTCCCGCCGGCCGCTTCGACGATGGCTGCTGCAGCCATACCGGTCGCGGAACCGACTTCGGCCTGACAGCCTCCGGCCGCACCCGAAATCGAGGCGTTGTTCGCGACGACGAATCCGAACGCGCCCGAGGTGAACAAATACCGAATCATCGCATCGCGGTCCATCTCGAGACGGTCCTTGACCGCAAATAGCGTCCCCGGTACGACCCCGGCGCTCCCCGCCGTCGGTGTCGCGCAAATCCGTCCCATCGCCGCATTCACTTCGTTCGTGCCGATCGCTTTGGCGACGGCATCTAAAATCAAGTCACCGGCAAGTGATTTGCCCGACCGGACATAGTCTTGCATGAGCACGGCGTCATTCCCAGTCAGCCCCGTCACAGACGTCACGCCTTGCATCGCCCGCTCGACCGCTTCTTCCATCACTTCAAGGTTACGTTCCATCATCGCCATGACCTCTTCTCGTGTCGAGCGTCTGACGTGGACTTCTTGCTCGATCATCACTTCAGAGATCGGGATGTTTCGTTCCGTTGCCGTCCGTACTAATTCTTCTACTGATTTAAACATAGTCGTTTCTCCTTATTCCCCAAAGATGGCTACCCGTTCGATTTGAGGTAACCGTTCCAGTTCCGCTAATACGTCTTTTGGCATCGGTTCATCCATTTCAATCGCCATCAAGGCTTGCTTGCCTTTTTCATGACGGCTCACTTCCATATGCCCGATGTTCAGTTCGTGCTTGGCGAGTATGCCCGTCACGGCCGCGATCGCCCCGAAGCGATCGTGATGCAAGACGACGAGTGCCGGTCCACCGCCGGAAAGCTTGAGCGGGAATCCGTTCAATTCGGTGATTTCAATCGTGCCACCGCCAATCGAGATCCCAACGATCTCAAACGTCCCCTCCGCGTCCTCGAGATGAACCCGAGCCGTGTTCGGATGATCCGTGAGCGCGTCGCTCGTCTCAAAGACGACTTCGATTCCCCGCTCTTTCGCGATGTCGAGCGCTTGCGGGATGCGAAGATCGAACGTATCGAACCCCATGATGCCTCCGACGATGGCGACGTCTGTCCCGTGACCTCGATACGTGTCGGCGAACGACCCGTAAAACGTGATCCGCGCGAGGTCCGGCGTTCGGCCGAACAGTTTGCCGGCCATAAGACCGATGCGTGCGGCTCCGGCCGTATGCGAACTCGATGGTCCGACCATGACCGGTCCGATAATATCAAACACACTGCGATATTTCATCGCATTTCCCCCTTTCAAAAAAACCCTACCTTCATTATACAGAAGGCAGGGCTGAGATACAGCTTATTCCACACTAAAAATGTAGGAGTAGAGCGGTTGTTTACCGTCGTGAACTTCGATTTCAATCTCATCGTTCTTCGATTCGATGTAAGCCGAGAGTGCTGCGACGTCTTCCGCCGACGAACCTTCGCCCGTCAAAATCGTGACAATCTCATCATCCGCGTCCACAAGTGCATCTACGAGCGCTTTTGCCGCTTCTAGACTCGATTTTGATGATGCGACGATTTTCTTCTCAGCAATCGCCATATGATCATCTTTACGAATCTCGACACCGTCGATACTCGTGTCACGGACAGCGTATGTCACTTGTCCTGACTTGACCGCAGTTGCGGCTGTCTTCATGACCGACTCGTTCGTCTCGACATCCGCTTCAGGATTGAACGCGATGGCAGCCGCTAGTCCTTGTGGTACCGTCTTCGTCGGAATGACCGAGACGCCGCAAGGTGCGACCGATGCCGCTTGCTCAGCGGCCATGATGATGTTCGAGTTGTTCGGGAAGATGAAGACGTGCTCGGCGTTCGCCGCTTCAATCGCTTTGACGATGTCTTCCGTCGACGGGTTCATCGTCTGCCCGCCTTCGATGACATGTGCGGCACCGAGCGAACGGAACAGTTCACTGACACCTTCACCCATGGCGACGGTGACGATCGCGTAAGGCACTTTCGCTTTGACGGCAGTCGCTTGAACGCCGTGCTGGTTGGCACCGTGCTCTTCTTCAAGAATCGTCGAATGCTGTTGACGCATGTTCTCGATCTTGACCGCGACAAGCTCACCAAAACGTTGTCCTTTCGTGATGACGTCGCCCGGCGTCTCGACGTGAACGTGGACTTTGAGCAACTCTTCGTCGGCGACGACAAGGAGCGAGTCTCCGAGTTCAGACAACTCGTTACGGAACACGTCCTCATCGAACGGAGTCTGTTTCAACTTTTCGTCTTGGAAACGGACCATGATCTCCGTGCAATATCCAAATTCGATATCTTCCGTCGACATGAAACCTTGCGCAGCATGGTGTTCTGCCTCAACGAGGGCATCCATGACCGGTGCGTGCGGCTTCTCGAGCTCTTTCCCTTCAAGGCTCGCGAGGAACCCTTCATAGATGACGAGGAGACCTTGACCGCCTGAGTCGACGACACCGACTTCTTTTAAGACCGGCAACAAATCAGGTGTCCGCTCGAGCGACGCTTTCGCTTCCGTGATCACTTGCTCCATGAACTCATTGAAGTCGCTCGTCGACTCAGAGGCACGGAGCGCTTCGTCGGCCGCTTCACGAGCAACCGTCAAAATCGTTCCTTCAACCGGTTTCATAACCGCCTTGTATGCCGTGTCGACGCCACGTTTGAGTGCCTCGGCAAAGTCGAGTGTCGACAATTCTGTCTTTCCTTCGATCGATTTACCGAAACCACGGAATAATTGGCTCAAAATAACACCCGAATTCCCACGGGCCCCCATAAGTAGGCCGCGGGCAAACTTCGATGACACGTCAGCGATGTTCGCTGTGTCGAGTGCGGCCACTTCCTTCGCACCTGAAGTCATCGTCAAATTCATGTTCGTTCCCGTGTCGCCGTCTGGGACCGGGAAGACGTTAAGCGAATCCACGTAATCTGCATTTTGGCTCAAGTTGGCTGCACCGTTTGCGACCATTTGCGCAAACACCAATCCATCTAAACGTTTTAACCCCACACCAAATCCTCCTTCGTTCTCGTCAGTCATTCGTCAGACGAACGCCTTGTACGAATATATTTACCGACGAAACGTTTAATCCTAAAGTTTCACCGAGCGTGTATTTTACACGACTTTGCACGTTGTAAGCGACTTCCGACACTTTCGTCCCGTAGCTCACGATGATGTGCATATCGATATGTACGTCTTCTCCATCTTGACGTACGACAACGCCACGCGCATAATTCTCACGTTTGAGCAGTTCTGCGATCCCGTCTTTCAGTTGAGCTTGTGACGCCATTCCTACGACGCCGAAACATTCCATCGCCGCACCGCCCGCGAGTGTCGCGACCACGTCGTTCGTGATATCAATATTGCCATATGTTGTCTTCATTTCAATTGCCATATGGAGTAGCCTCCTTTATTCGGAATGATTCCTACAGTATATTCTACAATAAGTACCTAGTTATTAAAAGGACATGCCCCTAAACTCGGTCAATTGTAACCGCAACCCTCATTCATTATTAAAATCCTCATCCGTAATGTCAAGTTTTTTTCTTGTCATCCGGTTATTTTCTAGTTGCATCGTGAAAAAACCCATGCTAATATAAACGAGTGTCTATTAGGACGAACCCACATAAAAAAGGAGGGGAAACGCATGGCACGTAAATGCTACGTAACAGGTAAGTCACCTAAGTCAGGTAACAACCGTTCGCACGCACTCAACAAGACAAAACGTACTTGGGGTGTAAACGTACAAAAAGTTCGCATTCTCGTTGACGGTAAACCTAAACGAGTTTGGGTTTCAGCTCGCGCTCTTAAATCAGGTCTCGTTGAACGCGTATAATTACCATACACGAACGAAATAAATCCCAGCGGCATGCGCCGATGGGATTTTTTTGTTTATTTCTTTATATACATAATCAAGACGTTGCCGCTATGAACGAGCAAATCCGCCTCTTCCGCCGACCACTCGTTTGAGATCGTCAGCGCCTCATGGCTGACGACGTCATGGTTCTCGAGCGGGTACTTGACGCCACGAATCGAGACCGAGGCCCGTTTCCAAGGTACGAGCGACAAGTAATGGTCAGGACGACGCGGGAGACGATAGTCCCCTTTTCCGACGAGGCGCACTTCTTGCCCGTCTGCGAACAACCGCATCTCGGGGTACGCCTCGAGCAGACCGACGTTGCTGAGCGTCATATCGAGTCTGCCCCCGAGTGCACCGTACACGTCGATCACGTCCGCCCCTTTCCCTCGTGCCGCCTCGAGAGCGATCTCAAGGTCGGTCACGTCTTTTTCAGACGGATAACGGACAGCTTCCTCCGGCACGGTGCCTGTGAACGAATCAAAGTCACCGACGAGCAGGTCCGGCTTCATCCCACGGTCGAGCAGCGTATGATAGCCGCCGTCGACGCCGATGACGTAATCGGCGTTCCGAGGAAGCTCAGGGACCGCTTCCGGGCTCGCAGCCACAATCAAGACACGCATTATCTGATGTCCCGTGTCGCGAGCGTCGCGAAACGCGGCGCCGACGTGAACAAGAGCACGATCACGACCGCCGAGACGAGGAACGACGGCAACATATACGTCAAGTTATAGCCGAGCGAGTACAAGACGACCGGTCCTTCCGCATACTCGGCGAAGAAGACGATGCCGGAGACGACGTGCGCAACGTAGCGGAGCGCCGAGCCGATCAACGCCCCGAGAATCAAATAGAACGTGAGCGTTTTCTTGGCGCCGTCTTTTGCCGACTGTTTGACTTGCCCGGCGAAGATGCCGGCGACTCCGACGAGGCCGTAGGCGACCGTGTAGTCGAGTAAAAACTGGACCGGCGTGAAGATATAGGCCCCAAATAACAGTTGTAGCGTCCCGACGAGCGCGCCTGTCGCGAGTCCGCCTCTCAATCCATGCCGATAAGCCATCACGAGAATCGGCAGCATCGCCAAGCTGACTGCTCCGCCTTGCGGCAACCGATATGGGATGAGCATGTCAAAGATCAGTCCGAGCGAGGCGAACAGCGAGATTTCAATGAGCGCCTGTAGTTTTAAACGTTGTTTCATCTTATTCCCTCCTTGATATGAGTGAACGACAAAAAGCAGCATGACGTAAACGCCATGCTGCTATCGTGTAGCAACGTGCATTTTCGCCACATCCCTACGTCCGTGTGAACGGAACAGGTTCAAAGGGTTAGCTCATGCCTCTCAGCCACAGATGTGACACCCCTTGCGACAATATTTGTTGTTCTACAGACGATTATACACGAGACGCGTTGCGAATGCTATCGATTGCGTCTTTATAGCTCGGTTCGTTATAGATGGCTGAACCGGCAACGAGGACGTCGGCACCTGCGTCGATACAAAGTTTTGCCGTCGCAGGATTTACCCCGCCATCGATCTCGATCTCGAAGTCGAGACGACGCGCTTGGCGCATCTCGCTGAGCGCCGCAATCTTCGGGACGACCGCTTCGATGAACGCTTGGCCGCCAAAGCCAGGGTTCACGGTCATGAGCAACACCATATCGACATCACCGAGCACGTGCTCGATTGATGACAACGGCGTATGTGGGTTCAAGACGACACCACACTTGGCGCCGGCTCCTTTGATTTGTTGCAATACGCGATGCAAATGGTTTGTCGCCTCGACATGGACCGTGACGATATCGGCGCCTGCTTGAACGAAGTCCTCGACGAACCGTTCCGGCTGGTCAATCATCAAATGGACGTCTAATACCATGTCCGACTTGTCACGCAAACTTTTGAGTACCGGCAGTCCAATCGAGATGTTCGGCACGAACTGACCGTCCATGACGTCAAAATGGATGTAATCGGCCCCTGCTTCTTGGACCGCTTTGACCTCTGCCTCAAGGTTGGCAAAATCGGCCGACAGGATCGATGGTGCGATTTTAATCATGTTAGTACCTCCGTTGTCTATCTTTTAATTCCTCCATAAACGTAACATAGTTCGCATAGCGGGTGGAAGCGATTTCTCCGGCCTCGACCGCCGCTTTGACGGCACAACCTGGCTCGTTCAAATGGGCGCAACCACGGAATTTACAGTCATCGTGCCGCAAGACGAATTCAGGGAAACACCAACGCATCTCCTCGACTTCAAGTTCTTCCGGGAACTCAAGACTCGAGAATCCAGGTGTATCGGCGACGAACCCGTCCGCGAGTGTGATGAGCGTGACGTGACGCGTCGTATGCTTCCCGCGGCCAAGCGCTTTCGAAATTTTACCAGTCGCGAGTTCAAGCTCCGGTGCGACCGCGTT
Source organism: Exiguobacterium sp. s142 (assembly GCF_018618455.1). Lineage (NCBI taxonomy): Bacteria > Bacillati > Bacillota > Bacilli > Caryophanales > Exiguobacterium > Exiguobacterium sp. s142. The sequence goes on from NZ_JACSMB010000001.1 coordinate 399,771, forward strand.
CAGCAACGAACTCTTCCCGACGCCGGTCTGTCCGGCGAATACGCTCGTCTTGTCTTTGAACGCGCTGCGGATGAGCTCGATCCCAGCTCCGTCTTCGGTCGACGTCTCAATGACTTGATAGCCGATCGAACGGTATAGCGCTGCCGCCGCACTAATTTTTTCCTTCTCAGCTTCTAGCAACAAGTCCATCTTCGTCAACACGATGATCGGGTGAACTTGCTTCGATTCGATCAAAATGAGAAAGCGGTCAAGCAAATGAAACGAGAACGCCGGCTCTTTCACGGAAAAGAGCAGAAACGCCTGATCGATGTTGGCGATCGGCGGACGGACGAGATGGTTCGATCGCTCATCGACAGCCATGATGTAGCCGGTCCCGTCCCCTTGGTCTTGAATATCGACGTCGTCCCCGACGACGGGCGAAATGTTTCGGTTCCGGAAGTTTCCTCGGGCGCGACATCTGATTTCAACTTTCGTTTCGGTCATGACATCATAAAATCCACCTTGCAAGCGAATAATCGTTCCTTTCATCCTGTTTCCTCCTTAGAAAAGAGGTGACGCGCACGCCACCTCTTCATTGTGAATCTTTTGCTTGGGCGTATGTCACCGTATCGGTCCGAACGACTTCTCCCTCGACTTCAATCGTCGCGGTACCGACTTCGTCCGGAGCAATGACGAGCGTATAGGAATACGTCGTCGTTTCTGTGATCATATCACGCAACACTTCGATCTCACCACGGGCATCGACGGTACGGATGACGACTTCGACCGGCTCCGCCTCGTCACCTTCTGCCGGCGGTTCGATTTCGACGTCCACTTCTCGCTCGATCGAGATGTCGGTCGGCTCGACCCCTTGTGAGACGATGACCGTCAGTTCCGTTCCCGGGTCGACCGCCGTCCCTGACGTCGGAAGTTGACGAATGATTTGATTCGCTGGGATGCTCGTCGAATACTCATCGCGTTTCACGATTTTCAAGTTGTTTTGCTCGGCATAAGTTGACGCCTCTTCGAACGTGTAGCCCGTCAAATTGGCGAGCTCAATTTTATTGCTACCGGTCGAGACGACGAGCGTGACCGTCTCTTCCGACGCGATAACTTCTTCACCTGGCGTGATCGACTGCGAAATCACATCTCCGCTGTCGACCGTTTCGGACGCTTCGGATTGGATTTCAATATCTGTGAAATCAAGATCTTTCAACGTTCGTTCCGCTGCTGTTTGAGACAACCCTTCGACGTCAGGCATCTCGACCGTCTCTTTCCCAGCAGACACGACGATGGTGACGACCGTTCCACGCTTCGGCTTCCGTCCAGGTTGCGGGTTTTGCGAAATCACGTCGCCTTCAGACACGTTGTCACTCACTCGGTCTGTCGTCTCAACGACGAATCCGGATGCTTCCAGTTCAGTCGTCGCATCACCGACGCTCATACCGACGACATCAGGCACGACGGCACGTGACATTTCATCTGCAACCACATACGCGGCAACCCCGCCACCAATCAATAGAAGAACGAGCACTAGCCAGAGCCACCACTTCTTTTTCTTTTGTTTCTTCGGCGTCGCTGATTCCGGTTCGACTGCAGCTGCCGGCTGCTTGACGACTTCTTTCGGTTCTTCCGGAACGACAGGCGCCATGACGAGCGTCTGATCAAACTCGTCTTGTTCTGTCGGCATCCGTTTCGGTTCGTCCGCTCGGTCTGGGCTGAGCGACGTCAAGCAGTCTTTTTTAAAAGCAGCGACCGAGGCATGTCGTGCCCCCGGCGATTTGGCGAGCGCCTGCATAATACAGTTCTCAAGCGCTTGTGGAATTTTAGGGTTCAAGTCGAGCGGTCGGATCGGGTCATCTTGCAAATGTTGCAACGCGACCGCGACCGGCGTCTCACCGATGAACGGGACTCGTCCTGTCACAAGTTCGTACAGCACCGCACCGAGCGAATAAATGTCTGACTTCTCATCGGCAAACTTGCCACGCGCTTGTTCCGGAGAGAAGTAGTGGACCGACCCGAGGACTGACATCGTATGGGTCAGCGTCGCGTTCGACATGGCCACGGCAATCCCGAAATCGGTCACTTTGACGTTCCCGTTTTGGTCGATCATCATGTTTTGCGGTTTGATATCCCGATGAATGATGCGATGGGCATGGGCATGATCGATCGCATCACAGATCTGTCCCATGATCCGTAACGCTTCCTCGATTGATATGTACTCTTCCTGTAAATATTGTTTGAGCGTCATACCATCGACATGTTCCATGACGATGTAATAAATGTCTTGTTCATCTCCGACGTCATAAATGGCGACGATGTTTGGATGGTTCAGACTGGTTGCCGCATGGGCTTCTCGTTCGAACCGGCGTATAAATTGTTCGTTATGCGAGAATTCAGATCGTAACACCTTAATGGCGACGGTTCGGTTTAAAATCTCATCGTGAGCCCGGTAGACATTTGCCATGCCGCCGCTACCGATTTGTTGTTCGATCCGATAACGATCGTTGATTCGTTCTCCACTTCGCATCGGATTCATCCTCTCTTTCTATCTGTAAATTGGACGAGCGCCACAGTGATGTTGTCGCTCCCACCCAATCGGTTGGCTTGATCAATCAACATGTCCGCCTTAGCGTCCGCAGAGATGGGACGAGTTAAGGCGTGTTTGATGGCTTCATCTGTCAGGTGAGTCGTCAAGCCATCCGTACAGATTAAAATCGTGTCGAACTCGGGGTCGGCAAACACTTGCAGATCAGGTTCGACGTGCTCTTTTGAGCCGATCGCACGGGTGATAATATTTCGTTTCGGGTGGATCCGCATTTCTTCTTCCGTCAATTCCCCAAGTTGTTTTAGCACGTTGACGTAAGAATGGTCTTCCGTCAACTGTTGGAGTGTTCCGCCACGAAGGGCGTAGACGCGGCTATCGCCGATGTGCACGATGACAATCGTCTCGTCATGCCAACAGACGCCAGCGATGGTCGTCCCCATCATGACGAGATTAGACTGCTTCGCGAATTCAAGCACTTGCTCATTTGCCAGCTCCACGTTATCACGGAACCACGTCTCCATCGCTAACGGTGTGGCCGGAAGCGTCGGAAAGGCGCGACGAAACTGCTCGATGACGAGCCCGCTCGCGACCTCTCCTGCCTCATGCCCCCCCATGCCGTCGGCGACGAGGGCGATCCCGGCATGCGCGTCTCCTAAAATCAAGACGGCATCCTCGTTTTGAGCCCTCACCTGCCCACGGTCGGTTCGGTATGCTAATTCCATCTTCCTGATTACCTCGTTTCTTGTTCGCGCTCCTTCGCTCGAAGCTGCCCACAAGCCGCATCGATATCCGAACCTTGTTCGCGACGAATCGTCACGTTCACTTTTCGATCTTTGAGCACTTTTTCAAAGGCAAAAATTTGATTACGTGGCGTGCGCACATAGTCGCGCTCAAGCACATGGTTGACTGGAATCAAGTTGACGTGGCATTTGACGCCTTTCAACAAGTCGGCAAGCTTGTGTGCATCTTCTTCTGTATCATTGACGCCACCGAACAAACCGTATTCAAACGTGATACGACGTCCACTCTTCTCCGTGTAATAGTTGACGGCTTCCATCAACTTGTCCAAGTTGTAGGCACGGTTGATCGGCATGAGACGTGTCCGAACTTCCGTCGACGCCGCATGAAGTGAAATCGCAAAGTTAATGCGCATCCCTTCGTCGGCGAACTTGTAGATTTTCGGCACGATTCCGCTCGTTGAGACGGTGATGTGGCGTGAACCGATGTTCAACCCGTCATCGTGGTTGACCGTGCGCAAGAAACGCATCAATTCGTCATAGTTATCGAACGGTTCGCCGATTCCCATGACGACGATCGAGTCGACACGTTCACCGCTCACGTCGAGCGCCCGTTGAACATCTAATACTTGAGCCGTGATTTCTCCGGCTTCAAGGTTACGTTTCAACCCGCCGAGCGTCGATGCACAGAACGTACAGCCGATGCGGCAGCCGACTTGTGTCGTGACACAGACCGAGTTGCCGTATTCGTGACGCATGAGTACCGTCTCGATCGAGTAGCCGTCTTGGAGCTCGAACAAGAACTTGATCGTGCCGTCTTGTGATTCCTGGCGGACGAGTTCTTTTAACGTCGTCAACTGGAACGAAGCATCGAGTTTTTCACGAAGCGGTTTCGACAAGTTCGTCATATCATCGAATGACGTCACACGTTTGACATACATCCAGTCATATAACTGTTTCGCCCGAAACGACTTTTCTCCTGCATCGATGAGCCATTGTTCGAGTTCAGGGTATGTGAGCGAATATAAAGACGGCTTGGCGCCGACTAATGGGGTTTTTTCAACTGCTTTTGGATTCATGTTTATACCTCTTTCTTAAATGCGGCGATGTAGAAGCCGTCAGTTCCGAACGTCGTCGGAAGTAGTTTGAGTTCGGCGCGGTCCGATGACACCATCGGACGTAACACTTCAGGAAGACGATCTCGGAGTGTTTCATCCCACGTCAATCCGTTCGACAATATATAGTCGGCCTGCCGTTCATTTTCAGACGGGTCGATTGTACATGTCGAGTACACTAGCGTACCACCTTGCTTCAGTAGTGGCAAGACAGCGTCAATAATTTCACGTTGGATGATCGGCAGTCCAGAAAGGGATTCTTTGTCCTTCGTCCATTTAATATCTGGCTTGCGGCGAATGACACCTAGACCCGAGCACGGGACATCGAGCAAGATGCGGTCAAAGCTCTCACGTTCGAACTCATCTCCGGCGTCTCTTGCATCGAGGGCTAGTGCGGTCACTCCATCGATTTGCAATCGCTTCACTTGTCGTTCGATCAGTTTTGCCTTATGAGGGTGAAGGTCGAGCGCCACGAGCGTCCCGCCGTCCATCCGTTCGGCGGTGTGCATCGCTTTGCCGCCTGGCGCGGCACACGCGTCGAGCACGCGTTCGGTCTTCTCGGCACTGAGCGCGTCGGCGACGATCATCGAGCTCTCATCTTGAATCGACAAAATTCCTGCATCGATAAACGGCGTCGTATGAACGTTTCCGGACTCGATGACGAGACCGTCTGAAGATAGCTCAGAACGTGAAGCTTGTACGCCTGACTCGGCGAGGCGTTCGATCATCTCGTCGACCGTGATTTGTTTGCGGTTGACGCGAACTGTCACCGGGGCCGGCTCGTTGTTCAACTTGCACATCGCCTCGGTCGCCTCAATCCCGTACGTGTTGATCCAATCCGCGACGAGCCAGTCGGGATGACTGTGCTCGATCGCGATCCGTTCGGCGTCAGGAAGCCCACTCAAATCTGGGAACCCGTCACGAGTGACGTTGCGCAACACGCCGTTGACGAACTTGCCGATGCCGGAGTGCCCACGTTTTTTGGCGATCTCGACCGCCTCGTGTAAGACGGCCCGGTCCGGCACTTTGTCTAAATAGAACAGTTGATACACGCTCATCCGCAGGAGCGGTAAGACGAAACTATCTAGTTTTTTCGGGTTTTGGACACGCTTCTCCAATATATAATCAAGCGTTCGCTTCCGCCCGAGCGTTCCGTAGACGAGCTCTGTGTAAAGTCCCACGTCTTTTGAAGCTAGCTTTTTTTGGTTTAATAAATCGTTGACCGCGATCGTCGAATAGGCTCCGCCTTGTTCGATTTTGATCAGCGTATCAAGCGCTGCTTGTCTTACGTTCATGTCACCCTCCTAATTGGTCGCCCACTTGCAGCTTTTGTCCGGCACCGCGCATGAACGTGGCACCGTCCATCCGTTTTTTTCCGGCCGGCTGTAACTCTGTCACTTTGATGGCGACGTCATTTCCGGTCGCGACCACAAACCCATCCTCTTCAAGCCGGACGATTGTGCCCGCCTCACCGCTCCCGCTCGTCTTCTCGCTCGCGAACACTTTCACCCGCTCACCCGCGATCAATGTATACGCCGTCGGGAACGGGTTCATGCCACGAATGTGGTTGAAGATCGATGCACCCGGCTGCGACCAGTCCAGCTGTTCGCGGTCCCGGCTAATGTTCGGTGCGAACGTGACGTCACGTTCGTCTTGCGGTACCGCTTCGATCCAGCCTTCTAAAAAGGCTGGCAACGTCTTGATCAACAGATCAGACCCTGCGACGGCAAGTTTGTCGAACAGCGTACCGACCGTGTCTGTCTCTTCGATCGGGACGATCGTGTTCGCGATCATGTCCCCCGCATCCAATTTATCGACCATGTACATGATCGTGACGCCCGTTTCTGTCTCTCCGTCCAAAATCGCTTGATGGATCGGTGCGCCCCCCCTGTATTTTGGAAGGAGCGAGGCGTGCACGTTGATCGCGCCATGTGTCGGCGCCTCTAACAGTTCACTCGGCACGATTTGCCCGTAAGCCGCCGTCACAATCAAATCCGGTTCAAGCGCCAAAATATCCTCGTAATCGGTGCGGACTTTGATCGGCTGCAATACCGGGATGTTATGACGGAGCGCACACTCTTTAACCGGTGTCGGTTTGAGCTCGCGCTTGCGACCGACCGGTTTGTCCGGCTGCGAGACAACACCTACGACATTGTATCCTTCTTCGAGCAAGCGCTCAAGTACGGATACGGCAAACGCCGGTGTGCCCATGAAGACGATCCGCTTGTCGGTTCCTGGTTTAGGAACGGCGAGTTTATCGGTGAACAGGACACCGTCTAAATGGTCGATCTCGTGTTGGATGGCGCGCGCGAAGAAGCCGCTTGCTTTCACTTCTTGAAAGCGCCCTTTCATGTCTTGCGTCTTGACGACGATCGACTCATGTCGTTCGACGAATCCGAACTCACCCGGAATGCTCAAGCACCCTTCTAATCCGACGGCTTTGCCTGCGGTCGAAATGATCTCTGGATTGATCAATACGAGCGGACCTGTTTCGTCGTCAGTATGGACGACGGCAAGGCGCTGGTTCAAATTGACTTGCGGCGCGGCCACACCGACGCCATCATACTCATACATCGTGTCAAACAGCCGGTCGACCGTCTGGCGCAACTTCTTGTCAAACTTTGTCACCGGGTCACAGTTGACCCGCAAAATCTCATTTGGAATTTCGACTACTTTATACATTTCGTTCCACCTCACATGCAGACGTATGGATTTACATCTATACTCAATTGATATTCTTTTTTGCTGATCGCTTTCGCCCGCGCTTGTTGCAGCATGGCGAGAACGGGATATAACGCTTCCGGTTGTTTCGTCTTGATAAACAGCTGGTAGCGATACAAGTTTTTAAGTTTCGATAACGGTGCCGGCATCGGTCCGTTCAGCCGGGACTGCTCGACGTGCGCTGCCGCGAAATCGGCGGCGAACAGGTCGGCCTCGGCTTGCGCGACGAGCGGATTTTCAGCCGCGAACGTGACGAGCGTCACGTACCAGTAAGGCGGATGGTTGCCGACTTGTCTGAGTTTCATCTCGCGCTCGAAAAACGACTCATAATCATGCCCACTCGCCGTCTCGATGACATAATGGTCCGGATTGTACGTCTGGACGTACGCCTCACCCGGTAAACTTCCACGTCCGGCTCGTCCGGCGACTTGGGTGACGAGTTGGAACGTGCGTTCGGTCGCCCGAAAGTCGGGCATGCCGAGCGTCGCATCGGCCGCAAGTACCCCGACGAGCGTGACGTTCGGAAAATCGAGCCCTTTGGCAATCATCTGGGTACCGAGCAGAATGTCGGCCTCGCCGTCCTCAAACCGTTTCAATAACTGTTCGTGCGACCCTTTACGTGACGTCGTATCCTGATCCATGCGGATGATTCGAGCCTCGGGGATTCGGTTCAACAGTTCGGTCTCGATCTTTTGTGTGCCGGTGCCGAACTGTTTGATCTTTTTACTGTCGCACGTCGGGCATTTCGGCGGCATCCCGATCTCATAGCCACAATAGTGGCATTTGAGCCGGTCGCCGTGCTGATGATACGTCAAGTTGACGGCGCAATGTGGGCAAGTGAGCCCTTCCCCGCAATCACGGCACATGACGAACGTCGTGAACCCGCGGCGATTTAGCAAGATGACACATTGTTCTTTCTTCGCAATCCGGTCGTTGATGGCCAGAAATAAGTCTTCCGAGAACATCGTCGTGTTCCCTTTCGCGAGCTCGCGACGCATATCGACAATATGGACGGGCGGCATCTTGCCGCCATAGCGTTCACTCAAATGCAAATAGCGATAGACGCCTTTTTGAGCGCGGGCGAATGACTCGAGCGACGGTGTCGCACTTCCGAGCACGACCGGACAGCCGTGATAACGGGCGCGCCAAATTGCGACGTCGCGCGCATGATAGCGTGGATTTTCTTCTTGTTTATACGTCGTCTCATGCTCTTCGTCTAGGATGAGCAGGCCGATGTGTTCGAGCGGAGCAAAAATGGCCGATCGGGCGCCGACGACGACGTCGACTTCCCGTCGCTTGATTTTCCGCCACTCATCGTACTTCTCGCCTTGCGACAAGGCGCTATGGAGTACGGCGACGCGGTCGCCAAAACGGCGTTTGAACCGTTTGACCATCATCGGTGTCAAGCTGATCTCTGGGACGAGCAAGACGGCTTGCTTCCCGTCATCGACGACTTGGCCGATCGACTCGAGATACACTTCGGTCTTTCCGCTTCCCGTCACGCCGTGGAGCAACAACGTCTCACCGGCTTCGGCCTCGCGAATCGCGCGCACCGCTTCCGTTTGACTGTCGTTCAGTTGGACATCATCGATCACTTGTTCGATCGAAGCGTACGGGTCTCGATTCAATTCGACTTCGGTCACTTTGACAGCACCGAGCGTCTCGAGCTTTTGCAGCTGGGGCCGCGTCAATCCGATTTGACGGAGCGACGACCAGTACATACGAGGCACGTCTTCAAGTAGCCGGACCGCCTCGAGCTGTTTTTTGGCACGCGCCGGGACGACGCTCGCATCCTTCAACTCGATCAACAAGTCGGTTTTGACCGTTCGTTTCTCTTTAAGCACCGGTGAAAGCGACAAGTCCCCTTTTTTGGCCATGGCCAAAATCAGCGACTGAACTTCTTTTGGATACTCGGACAAGTGTGTGCCGGCCCGAACACCCTCAGGAAGTGACTCCCCTTTGATCGCTTTATCGTAACTGACTTTCAGCGCCGCCGGCAACATGGCGAGCAGTGCCGATGAGCGGAAGCAAAGCGTCGTCTGTTTCACGTGCGTCGACAGTTCGAGCAACTCTTCGGTCAAAGACGACTCTTCGTCAAGAAGTGCTTCGAGCGGTTTTAACCCTTCACGTGTTCCGTCCGATATCCCTGTCACGATGCCGAGTAACCGTCTCGATCCGAACGGTACCGATACGCGCATACCTGGCTCGATCAACGACTCGAACTGGACCGGGACCTCATAGTCAAACGGTCGGTCGATCGTGATGACCGGAGCATCGACGTGGACGTGGGCAATCATCGTAAACCTTCCTTAAAGTAGGCGAGCAACTCGTGGGCGAGACGTTGTTTACTCTGCCGCGGCAGACGGACAGATGAGCCATCCGCTCGGAATAAGACGACTTCGTTGTCGTCAGACCGGAAACCGATGTCTCGCTTCGACACGTCATTCGCGACCAAGAAGTCAACGTTTTTACGCTCGAGTTTAGCCCGGGCATGGTCTTCAAGGTGCTCTGTCTCGGCAGCGAATCCAACGAGGAGCTGATGCGTCTTCTTCGTTCCAAGCTCTTTTAAAATATCGGTCGTCTCCTCGAGCTCGATCGTCAACGGGCCGTGGACTTTTTTATGTTTCTCGGTGTGGACCGTCTTCGGACGATAGTCAGCGACCGCCGCCGACTTGATGACGATGTCTTGCGTCGCAAATCGCTCGAGCACGGTCTCGAGCATCTGTTGTCCCGACTCGACCGCGATCGCGGTCACCCCGTCTGGGACCGGGACTTGGAGCGGGCCGTGGACGAGCGTCACGTTCGCTCCCATATCTCGCGCCGCCTCAGCAAGGGCGACTCCCATCTTCCCGGATGAATCGTTGGATAAAAACCGGACCGGATCGATACGTTCGACCGTCGGACCAGCCGTGATCAAGACGTGTTTTTCAAGCAAGTGTTTCGGGACGAACTGGCTCGCGATGATGCGGACGAGATCTTCCGGTTCGGGCAGACGTCCGCCGCCAATCCAGCCGCAGGCCAGATTGCCGACACCCGGCTCGATGATTTGATAGCCGTATGATTTGAGCGTCTCGATATTTCGGCGGGTCGCCGGATGTTCGAGCATATTGACGTTCATCGCCGGAGATACGATGACGGGACATTTCGCTGCTAAGATCGAGGTCGTGATGAAGTCGTCGGCGATTCCGTTAGCAAGTTTAGCGATGATATTCGCCGTCGCCGGGGCGACGACGATTAAATCACTCGTATCAACGACATCGATGTGGGCGATCTTCGTCGGGTCGTGCTCTTCGAACACGTCCGAATAGATCGGATTGCGACTGAGTGCTTGAAACGTCGCCTTTCCGACGAACTGCTCAGCTGATGCTGTCATCGCCACGCGGACGTTCGCGCCTGCTTGAACGAGTTTTGACGTGAGTGCGCACGCCTTATATGCAGCGATACCGCCGCTCACACAAAGCAAGATGTTCCGGTCGTTCACCATTCACATTTCTCCCCTTTATAGACAATGAGACCCAAGTCGTATCCGACTTGGGTCACACTTCATCCGTTGTTCTTTTCGTTCACGATGATTGTCGTGTCACCCGAGAATATTTCTTCTAGCGCTTGACCGACCGGTTTATACGATTTTGGCGCAGCGATTTTTGGTGCTTTTCCGTCTTGGATCTGGCGGGCACGCTTGGCGGCCACCGTCACGATTGTGTATTTCGACGGGATGATACGTTGTAAGGCATCAATCGAAGGGTATAACATTAAATGACCTCCATCATAGCTTTTTTATAGAGAGACGCGACACGTTCACGTTTACAATGCTCGGCCGTCACGATCGCTTTGATCCGGTCGATCGCTTTATCGACTTCGTCGTTTGTGACGACGTAATCGTAAGCATCCATCAACTCGATTTCTTCACGGGCGACGAGCAAGCGTTGCTTGATGACTTCTTCCGATTCAGTGCCTCGACCGACTAAACGGTTTCGAAGTTCTTGCAGGCTCGGCGGTGCGAGGAATAAAAAGACGGCTTCTGGGAAGCGTTCCTTTACTTGGAAAGCTCCTTGGACTTCAATCTCTAAAATGACGTCCTTGCCACTTTCAAGCGTCTCGCGCACCCATTCGACCGGTGTCCCATAATAGTTGCCGACGAATTCTGCATGCTCAAGCAGTTGATCGTGTTCAATCATGTCTTCAAATTGCTCTCTCGTCTTAAAGAAGTAATGCACTCCCTCAACTTCGCCTTCACGTGGTTTTCGAGTCGTTGCCGACACCGAATACTGAAGGTTGTTGTCCGCCTCTTCACGGAGCACTCGGCAAACAGTACCTTTGCCGACACCGCTTGGACCAGACAAGACGATTAATAATCCTCGTTCTTTAAAATTCAATGCAAGCCCTCCATCTTCTAACATCACATTACATTATAATAGCAGTCCTTTAATTGTTACGGCAAGAAGAAGTTCGGATTTCCTACTTCATCGTACCATATTTTCTGTGAATCTGATAACGTAGAGACAGAAAAAGGACAAAGGTGATGAGACTAATGGCATATGATGGATTAATGACATATCGTGTCGTAAAAGAACTACAACCGCTCGTTGGCGGTCGAATCAATAAAGTGCATCAACCGTATGCGCTCGACTTGATGATTCAAGTCAGATCGAACCGACAAAGCGTCTCGTTGCTCGTTTCAGCGAACGCGATGTATGCGCGACTTCAATTGACGGACACCCCGATCAAGAACCCGCAAGAGCCTCCGATGTTTTGTATGATGCTGCGGAAGCATATCGAGGGCGGCTTTATCACAGCAATCGAACAAGTCGGCCGCGACCGCGTCATCGTCTTCTCAATCAGATCGCGTAACGAGCTCGGTGATGAAGAAAACAAACGCGTCTATGTCGAACTGATGGGGCGTCACTCGAACGTCGTCTTGACGAACGAGGACGGCAAGATTTTAGACGCGATCAAACACCTTCCTCCGTCTCAAAACACGTATCGGACGATCATGCCAGGCAGCGAGTACATCTTGCCGCCGGCGCAAGAAAAGTCCGATCCGTTGACGGAACGGGAAGCCGGATTGAAACGAATCGATTGGAACGCAGGTATGCTCGATAAGCAGCTCGTCGCTCACTTTTCTGGGATGAGCCCGCAGATCGCTCAAGAGATTATGTATCGGGCCAAGACGCCGAACCGTACGAACTTAGAGGCGGCGTTTGACAGCGTGATGGCGGATCTTGACGGCGCTTATGTATTCCAACAGCTCGCCTCCGGGAAGGAACGGTTCAGTCCGATCGCGCTCACGTCAGGCGATATCGTTTCTGAAGAACGCTACGACTCGAGCCGGGAAGTGCTCGACCGCTTTTACTATGAGAAGGCGAACCGTGACCGGGTCAAGCAGCAAGCCCATGACGTCGAGCGTCTGCTCAAGTCAGAGCTCGAGCGCAACCAATTAAAACGGAAACGCCTGCTCGAGGATATGAAAGCGACGGAACGATCGGACGAGCTCCAAAAATACGGTGAGCTGTTGACGACGTATTTGTTCCAACTCGAGAAAGGGATGAAAGTCGCCCACGTCGTCGACTATTATGATGAGGACGGCGCCATGATCGATATCCCGCTCGATCCTCTTAAAACACCGAACGAGAATGCGCAACGTTACTATAAGAAATACAACAAACTAAAAGTTGCCAAAATCGAGGTTCAAAAGCAAATTGAACTGAACGAGACCGAAATCAGCTATTTAGAGACGCTCGTCGCCCAACTCGACGTCGCCGCGCCGCGCGATATCGTCGAGATTCGCGAAGAGCTGGCCGAAGGCGGATACATCCGACAAAAACGTCAGAAGAAGAAACAAACGGCCAAAGTCGCGCTCGAAGGCTACACATCTTCGACCGGTGTCGAGTTTTACGTCGGTAAAAACAATACGCAAAACGACTACTTGACGTTCAAGTTCGCGCGTCGCGACGAAGTTTGGCTTCACGTGAAAGATATCCCCGGTTCACACGTCATCATCCGGTCGACCGAACCGGACGAGACGACGCTCCTCGAAGCAGCGACCGTCGCCGCCTACTTCTCGAAGGCACGTGCCTCGAGCGGGGTGCCGGTCGACTATACGAAAGCCCGTTACGTGAAAAAACCGAGCGGCGCCAAGCCGGGATTCGTCATCTACACCGATCAGCAGACGGTATATGTGACTCCGGACGAGCAGCTCGTCAAATCGCTTAAACAATGAACAAAGGCCACGTCATGCGACGTGGCCTTTGTTCATTTCGGATTATGTTTGAACGCCTCGAGCTGTTCATGATAGTCGAGCAGATGTCCGTGTAAAATTTCAGAAACAGATAAGTCTTCATGCTTCAATTGGAAGAGCGAGTACGGTTTGTCACACGTGTAGAGAATGTCGTGATGGTGGGCGAGCAAGAATAAAAACTCGGACTCGAACGCGTGACGTTCGTCCTCGGTCATCATGAGTAACGCTTCCCGGTGCTCAGCGAGACTCTCGAGCAGCAAGACCAATTTATCCTCTAAATGAATCAATAACCGATATTGCTTGATCGTCAAATGCTTCAACTTAACCTTCGTCATTTGCATGTCCTCTTGCAACATCATATGGAGCTCTTGATGGCCGAGGATACGGGCGCGCGTCTCGAGCAGTTCTGCCGGGGAGCCGATCAGTTCGCGCCAATGATGGAACATATACGCCGACGTCTTCCGAATCTCGCCGAGCAGACGATCTTCATAACGCGGTGGCATGAACGCATAGTTGACGCCGAGCGAGACGAACACACCGACAGCCGTCAATAGCGAACGCGTCCACGCGTAGTGGAAAAAGTCGGTCGTCGGGTTTTCAAGCATAAGCACAATCGCGAACGCGGCATACGTCGACATATGCGTCTTATCGAACGTCGTGTTGAGCGTGAGCGCGACGATGACGGCAAGACCGATCGAAATCGGGTTCACCCCGAACGCATAGACGATCAACAAGCCGCACATGAGTCCGACGATCGTACCGAATATACGGCTAAAGACGATTTTCGACGACCGTTTGACGGTCGGTTGCATCGCGACGACGGCGGCGATGGCACCCATCCCCGAATAAATGCCGAAGACGTACCATGACAAGGCGATCGTGATGGCGACAGCGATCCCGGTCTTAAACGTTCGCAGTCCGACTTTAGGAATGTAGCGTTTGTTGATCATTTCAATTCGACCTTCCCTGTCTCAGAAATCAGTTCCACGTTCGGACGATTCGAGTTCGAAAGATGGTACACACCGTTGCTGATTTCTTTAAAGCGCTCAGCCGCCGCGATGTTTCCTGTTGTCGTGACCGTCACTTGTCCTGTCGCGTTTCGCGGCTCATACGTGAGCGCCCCGGCCTCTGTCTGGACGGTCAGCGCTTGGTTGACGACGACGTCACGGATTGTCGCGTCCCGATACGACCGGATGTCACCCGTGACGACACGAACCGTCTCAAACGTGGCATCGCTTCTCGTCTCGACTCGAAGCCGGTCGCTTTCAAGTTTCTTCAGATTGACCGCGTTGGCATCGAGAACGATGGTTTTCGCGACCAGGCCTTGTCCGGTCACTTGCTCAGCCGTCACTTCGATCGATGTCATCGAACTTGGCAACGCGACCCGGATTTTATAACGGGACGGCTCCGCGCTTGCCCGACTCCCGAACTGGCTCATCGGTCCATACCGTTCGACGACGGAAATCGTGTCCCCGACCGACTTCACTTTAATGCGACGTTCTTTCGAATTCGTCTGCAACACTTCGATCTGAACTTTTTCGTTCGTGCTCCGGATAAATTCAACATTCCCATGCGCCGTCTCAAGCCGAAGCTTTTTCATCTGATAACGGTCCTCATACTTGTCCCCTAGCGCCAATATGTGACTGAATACGAATAAATTCACGAAAAATAATAAAGGTAACACCGTGAGGACGAGACCGAATGCGATTTTGCGATGTTTAGGGATGTTTTGAAACCGTGCTTTCAATGACTGTCCTTTAATTCTAGAATACGCCATAGTTCTCTCCTTTTTCGACTGCTTTCCCTATTCTAACACGTTCAGTATCACATGTTGCCAAATGAAAAAGAATCCGCCCGGAGGTGGATTCTTCAAAAAATATTTTATGAAGAAACTTGCTCACTCCAACCATGCGGATTAGTTCGCCATTCCTCCAACGAAGTAGCTTCTTGTTTAGTGATCATCCGTTTTTTGACAGCGACTTTAATCAACTCGTTGATCGTCGTCAACGCCGAATAGTGCAGCTCATATTCGAGTGAATTGATTGCCAGAACTGGGAGGTTATAAGAGAAAATTGCTTGAATCTTGACGACCTCTCCGCCCGCCGCTTGAATTGCTCGCGCCGCCTCCATGCTCGATTTTCCAGTCGAGAGCAGGTCTTCGATGACGACGACGCGCGCTCCTTTGTCGAATCGACCTTCAATCTGGTTGCCTTTCCCATGTTTTTTCGCACCCGACCGGACGTAGATGAGTGGTAGACCGAGTCGGTCGGCTAAGAGCGTCGCATGGGGAATCCCGGCCGTCGCCGTTCCCGCGATGACGTCGGCGTCGAGCGGACGGACGGCGTCGACAAGTGCATCGATAATCTGTGAACGCACTTCTGGATAACTGAGCGTCAGTCGGTTATCACAATAAATCGGGCTTCTTAACCCGCTCGACCATGTGTACGGTTCATTCGGTGATAAGGTGACGGCTTCAATCGATAATAATGCCTCAGCGATTTGTCTCATACGTTTGGCTCCATTCCTTCATAAAGTATTCGTAAGCTGCGTTCGGATCGGCTGCCCGGGTGATCGGGCGCCCGACGACGATAGCTGATACACCGGCGTCAAAAGCGGCTTGCGGTGTCGCGACCCGGACTTGATCGTCTGTCGTTTCGTTGATTCGGATGCCGGGCGTCACCGTCAAAAACGGTGAACCGAGCGCTTGTCGAATCGCGCGGGCTTCGTGAACGGACGCGACGACCCCATCGAGTCCTGCCCGTTTGGCAAGTCCCGCTTGGCGCAAGACGGCCTGCTCGAGACTTCCGCCAATTCCGAGTTGTTCTGACAGCATCCGCTCGTCGGTCGATGTCAGTTGGGTCACCCCGATCAATGTGGTCGTGTCGTTCACATCACGCAACCCATCCAATGCGTAGCGCATCATCGTCTCACCGCCGAGCGTATGAACGTTCGTCATTTCGACGCCGAGCCGGCCGATTTGGCGGAGCGTCCGCCTTGCCGTCTCCGGGATGTCATGAACTTTGACGTCTAGAAAGACCGGGTAACCGCTCGCGACGAGTTCTTCGACGAACCGTCCACCTTCACGGTAGAAAAGTTCCATGCCGACTTTGACGGCCGGGCGTTGGTCAATTTTTTTCAAGAGTGAAAACGCTTCGTCACGTGTTTCGACATCAAGCGCGAGATACAACCTGTTCATACGCCTTCCCCCTAACGTCTAAAATATGATCGATGCCGAGTTCATCGAGCCGGCCTGGCAACGCCTCGATGATTTCCTGGCATACGTATGGGTTTTCAAAATTGGCAGTCCCGACCGCGACCGCCGATGCACCCGCATAGATAAATTCGAGCACGTCGTCGACCGTCCGCACACCGCCCATGCCGATAATCGGGATATTGACCGCTTGGGCGACTTCGTACACCATCCGGATGGCGACCGGCTTGATGGCCGGACCGGATAATCCGCCGATTCGGTTCGCTAAGATCGGTTGACCGGTCGCAATGTCAATCCTCATGCCGACGAGCGTATTGATCATCGTGATGCCGTCGGCGCCGGCCGCTTCGACCGCACGTGCCATCTCCGTGATTGACGTGACGTTCGGGGATAGTTTGACGTATACCGGTTTCGTCGACGCCGCCTTGACGAGGCGCGTCAGTTCGGCCGCCATCAAAGGATCGGTCCCGAACTGCATGCCGCCACACTTCACGTTCGGGCACGAGATGTTCAGTTCGAGTGCTTTCACGCACGGGTCGGCACTCATTTTCCGCGCGACGTGGATGTATTCTTCTGGGGTCGAACCCGCCACGTTGGCAATAATTTCAGTGTCAAACTTGGCGAGGAATGCCAACTTGTCTTCAACAATCGCGTCGACACCCGGATTTTGTAATCCGATCGCATTCAACATTCCTTGCGCCGTCTCGGCGACACGCGGTGTCTCGTTCCCGAACCGCGCCTCCCCGGTCGCCGCTTTGATCATGATGCCCCCGAGGATCGACAAGTCGTACAGCTTGGCGAACTCTTCGCCGAATCCAAAACAACCGGACGCCGGCATGATCGGATTTTTTAACGATAAGCCGGGTAGTTCGATGTGTAATCTCATAACGTCACCTCTTCTGCCCGAAATACCGGTCCGTCACTGCACACTTTCACGTAACCGTCCGGCGCTTTGCACACACAGGCGAAGCACGCCCCGATGCCGCAACCCATCCGGTTCTCGATCGAGATGTAGCGTTCATTAATATGCGACGCGGCGACCGCTTTTAACATCGGCTCCGGACCACAGCTGAACAAGACGTCGGCGTCGATTCTAGCGAGCGGCCCGGTCACGAACCCCGCCTCTCCATACGTTCCGTCGACCGTCGTGATGATCGTCTCGCCGAGTTCGCGGAACTCGTCTTCATAAAATACACTCGCTTCTGAATCAAACCCGAGAATCGCCACCGTTTCGATTCCGCGCGCGGCGAGCATCCGGCGCGTGTAATAGAGTGGCGGCACCCCGATCCCCCCGCCGACGAGAACGACGCGCTTGCCGTCTTTTGCGAGCGGGAACCCGTTACCGAGCGGACCGAGGACGTCAAGTTCGTCCCCGGCTCGTCTCGTCGCGAGTTCAGCCGTCCCGGTCCCGACCACTTTGTACAGAAACGTGACGACGTCTGCTTCGACGTTTGCGACCGACAGTGGCCGGCGCAACAGTTCGGACGTCTTCACATGGAAAAACGTCCCCGGTGCGATTGTTCCATCACCGATTCGCACTTTCATTTCCATTGTCGCTTTCGCGATCTCCAAGTTCGATAAGATGGTCGCCCGTTGTCTCATACAGTCACCCCGAATTCGGTGAACGCCGGCAGGCTCGTCGTCTGGAACGATAGGCTCTCGATGACTTGCAAGAGCGCCTTCACCGTGTCGAGCGACGTCAAGCAGAGCACACCTTGCTCGGCCGCGGCCCGGCGGATAATGAATCCGTCTTTTGTCGCTAAGGCGTCGCGTGTCGTCGTATTCAAGACGATGTCGACATCGCCCCGCTCGATGACGCTCAGCATCGTCTCACCCGCTTCATGGATCTTCCCGACTTGTCGGACCGGCAACTTGGCTGCCGTAAGTGCCGTCGCCGTGCCTGACGTCGCCATCAGGCGGAAGCCGAGCCGGTTGAAGCGACGGGCGATGTCGAGCGCTTCATCTTTGTCTTGATCGGCGACCGTCAACAAGACGTTTCCTTTCAAGGCGATCGTCATCCCGGCAGCGACGAGTCCTTTATAGAGTGCTTTTTCAAGCGTTCGGTCCGTCGCCATGACTTCACCCGTCGATTTCATCTCTGGCCCGAGTGACGGGTCGACTTCTTTTAGTTTCGCGAAACTGAACACCGGTACTTTGACCGAGATGGCGTCAGATTCTGGGTGCAAGCCCGTTCCGAGTCCGAGCTGCTTCAACGTCGTCCCGAGAATCGTCTGCGTCGCGATGCGTGCGACCGGAAGTCCCGTCACTTTCGAGATGAACGGCACCGTCCGGCTCGCCCGTGGGTTGACTTCGATGACGTACAAGTCGTCCGCATAGACGAACTGAATGTTGAGCAACCCTTTGATGCGGAACGCTTTGGCGAGTTTGATCGTGTAATCGACGACTTTTTGTTTTAACGCCTCGCTCAGCCGTTGCGGCGGATAGACGGCGATCGAATCGCCAGAGTGGACCCCGGCCCGTTCGATATGTTCCATGATGCCCGGGATGTAGACGTCCGTCCCGTCGCAGATGGCGTCGACTTCGATCTCGATCCCGGTCAAGTAGCGGTCGATGAGGACGGGACGATCTTTCGAGGCGACGACGGCGTGGCGCATATACCGCTCGAGCTCCGAACGCTCATAGACGATCTCCATCGCCCGGCCGCCGAGGACGTACGACGGGCGGACGAGTACGGGATAGCCGAGCATGTCAGCACAAGCGACCGCTTCCTCGACCGTGACCGCGGTCTTGCCCGGTGGTTGGGCGAGCCGTTCTTTCGTGAGCGTCGCCTCGAACGCTTTCCGGTTTTCGGCCCGGTCGATGTCTTCAAGTGACGTCCCGAGAATTTGGACGCCGTTCGCTTCGAGCGAGGCGGCCAAATTGATTGCCGTCTGCCCGCCGAACTGGACGATGACCCCGAGCGGTCGTTCATTGCGAACGACTTCTAATACGTCTTCTGTCGTGAGCGGTTCAAAGTAGAGACGGTCTGAGATCGAGAAGTCGGTCGATACCGTCTCCGGGTTGTTGTTGACGATGATTGCCTCATATCCGGCGTCACGGATCGTTTGGATCGAATGGACGGTCGCATAGTCGAACTCGACGCCTTGACCGATCCGGATCGGGCCTGAACCGAGTACGAGGATGGACGGTTTATCCGTTTTCACCGCTTCGTTCTCGACTTCGTACGTCCCGTAAAAGTACGGCGTCTCCGAGGCGAATTCGGCGGCACACGTGTCGACCATCTTATACACTGGCCGAACGTTCCACTCATCGCGTAACGACGCGATCGTCTCGACGGCTTGGTCCGTGATGCGGGCGATCATGCGATCACTGAACCCACGTTGCTTCACATCGCGCAACCGTTCCTCTGTCAACGGCTCGTCGCGCAACGCTTCTTCCTCACGCCAAATCCGATCGAGTTTTGATAAGAAGAACCGGTCGATTTTCGTCAAGCCGTGAAGCTGTTCTGTCGAGTAGCCGCGGCGAAGCGCCTCGTACAGCATCCACAACCGTTCGTCGGTCGGTGTCGTCAGTTCTCGTTCCAGTTGTTCAGCCGTCAATTCGGAAAGGCGTGGTACGTACAAGTCTTCAGTACCGAGTTCGAGCGAACGGACGGCTTTCAATAGCGCTTCTTCTAAATTTCGACCGATGGCCATGACTTCGCCCGTCGCTTTCATTTGTGTGCCGAGACGACGGTCCGCGGTCTCGAACTTGTCGAACGGGAAGCGCGGGATTTTAGCGACGACGTAGTCGAGCGCCGGCTCGAACGAGGCGTAACTCGTCTCCGTCACCGGATTTTTTAGTTCCGACAACTTGTAGCCGACCGCGACTTTCGCGGCGAGCTTGGCGATCGGGTATCCCGTCGCTTTTGAGGCGAGAGCCGAACTCCGCGAGACGCGTGGATTGACCTCGATCACGTAGTACGTGAAGCTGTCGGGGTCGAGCGCGAACTGGATGTTACATCCGCCTTCGATGCCGAGCGCCCGGATGATGTCGAGCGAGACGCTGCGGAGCATTTGATAATCACGGTCAGACAACGTCTGGGTCGGGGCGAACACGATCGAGTCACCGGTATGGACACCGACCGGATCGAAGTTTTCCATGGCGCAGACGATGATGGCCTGGTCGCTCGAGTCGCGCATCACTTCATATTCGACTTCTTTCATGCCGGCAATCGACTCTTCAAGCAGCACTTGCGTCACCGGACTCGCCTTGAGTCCCGATTCGACGATCTGCTCGAACTGTTCCCGGTCGTGGGCGATTCCCCCACCGGTCCCGCCGAGCGTATAAGCCGGACGAATAATAATCGGATAGCCGATCCGGTCAGCGAAGCTCCAGGCGGCGTCGAGTGAATGGACGATATCGCTGTCTGGGACGCCGTGACCGAGCTTGTACATGAGATCGCGGAACTGTTCCCGGTCTTCTGCCTGCTCAATCGCCGACAGTTTCGTTCCGAGCAGTTCGACGCCGCAGTCGCGGAGCACGCCGCGCTTATCGAGCTCGACCGCCAAGTTCAGTCCGGTCTGGCCCCCGAGTGTCGCGAGAAGCGCGTCCGGACGTTCTTGACGGATGATCCGCTCCACGAACTCCGGTTCGAGTGGTTCGATATAGACGCGGTCCGCCGTCGATGGGTCAGTCATAATCGTCGCCGGGTTCGAGTTGACGAGGATGACTTCGTAGCCCTCTTCTTTTAAGGCAAGACACGCCTGGGTACCAGCATAGTCAAATTCTGCCGCTTGTCCGATGACGATCGGGCCGGATCCGATCACAAGGATTTTCTGAATATCTGGTCGTTTTGGCATGTCACATTCCTACTTTCTGTCTGTTTTCGTTGACGAGTGTCATAAAGCGGTCGAATAGGTCGTTGGCGTCATATGGTCCTGGCGCCGCTTCCGGATGATATTGCACCGAGAACGTCGGATGATGTAAATGTTTGATGCCTTCGATCGTCCCGTCGTTGACGGCGCGATGCGTCACGATGAGCGGCGTCTCAAGGAGCGACGTCTCGTCGACGGCGTAGCCGTGGTTTTGTGACGTGATCGTCACAGCACCGGTCTCAAGCTCGAGGACAGGATGATTGGCACCACGATGCCCGAACGGAAGCTTGAACGTGTTGGCACCGCTCGCGAGCGCAATCAACTGATGGCCGAGACAGATCCCGAACATCGGAAGTTTTGGCATGAGTGCTTCGATCAGCGGGAGCGCCGTCGGTACGTCTTTCGGGTCGCCTGGTCCGTTCGAGAGCATGACCCCGTCCGGCTCATAGCGCATCACTTCTTCAGCCGTCACGTCGTGCGGCAAGACGACGACTTCACAGTCGCGCTTCAACAATTCGCGCATGATCCCGAGTTTGGCCCCGAAATCGATGAGGGCGATCCGGCGGCCGCTCCCGGTGCTGACGTAAGCCCGTTTCGTCGAGACACGTGCCACTTGATCGGTCGGGAAGCTCGCTTCAAAGCGCATCGAAACGTCTGCCCACGTCGACTCACCGTCGATCAACACGCCGCGCATGACGCCGCGTGAACGAAGGTGACGCGTCAACATGCGCGTATCGACACCTTCTAGACCTGGTATCCCGAAGCGTTCGAGCGTCTCCGGCAACGTCGCCGTTGAGCGGAAGTTCGACGGCAAGTCACACGCTTCTTTGACGATGAGCGCTTTTGCCATCGGGACGGTCGTCTCAAAGTCTTCACGGTTGACGCCATAATTCCCGATGAGTGGATTCGTCAACACGATGAGCTGGTCACAATAAGACGGGTCCGATAAAATCTCTTGGTAGCCGGTCATTCCCGTTTGAAAGACGACTTCCCCGATCGTCTCGGCGTTCGCGCCGAACGCCTTGCCTACAAATGCTGTCCCGTCTTCAAGCCATAATGTTCGTTTCATCGAATCTCCCCTTATATACGATTTCTCCGGCCACGATCGTCACGACCGGCCAACCTGTGAGTCTTTTCCCAGCGAACGGTGTATTCTTCCCTTTTGACGCGAACGTCGCCGGGTCGACCGGACGCACCGTCTCCGTATCGATCAGCGCGAGGTCCGCCGCCCGGCCGACCTCAATCACGCCGTAAGGCAGACCGAACACCTCGCTCGGTCGTCTCGTCATCCAGTCGATGAGCGCCGCCTCTTCCATTTGTCCCGTCTTGACGAACGTCGTGTAAAGGAGCGGGAACGCCGTCTCGAATCCGGTGATACCGAACGGGGCGCGCTCCATCCCTTGTGCTTTCTCTTCAGCCGTGTGCGGGGCGTGATCGGTCGCAATCAAATCGATCGTCCCGTCGAACAGCCCTTCGAGCAACGCCGCGCGGTCGTCTTGGCTCCGCAGCGGCGGATTCATCTTGAAGTTCGGATCTAACCCCGGGATGTCGTCTTCCGATAAGACGAGGTGGTGCGGTGTCACTTCCGCCGTGACGTGGATCCCGGCCCGTTTGGCGTCACGGATGACGCGGACCGATTGACGTGACGACACGTGACAGACGTGGTAGTGGCAGCCTGTCTCTTCGGCGATCAACACGTCACGGGCGATATGGATGCTCTCGGCGAGACTCGGAATGCCTTGGATGCCGTGCGTCTCACTAAACTTCCCTTCATGGACCGAACCGGCCTTGAGCGTATTGTCTTCGCAATGGGCCACGACCGCTTTCCCAAGCCGTTTCGCTTCCCGCATCGCTTGACGCATCATCGCCGCCGACTGGACGCCGACCCCGTCGTCTGTGAACGCGAACGCGTCCGCAAGTGACGGCATATCGACTTGTTCGACACCGAGCTGCCGTTTCGTGATCGCCGCATACGGGAGCACGCGGACGCTGGCGTCCCGCTCGATCCGAGCGAGCAAGTCATCGAGCGTCGCCCGGTCGTCCGGGACCGGCCGTGTGTTCGGCATCGCGCAAATCGTCGTGAACCCTCCGGCCGCAGCCGCAGCCGTCCCGGTCTTGATCGTCTCTTTCGCCTCGCCACCCGGCTCGCGCAAATGGACGTGGACGTCGACGAGACCTGGGATCAACAGCTTCCCGTTTGCGTCAATCACTTCGTGTCCTTCGGTCGTCCCGTCGTAATCGACCGAACGGATCGTGCCGCCCTCAATCAACAGATTGCTCGTCCGTTTCGTCTTCCCGTCATACCACGTTGCGTGTTGAATAATCATTGTTGTCCCCCTAATGCTCGATTTAAGATGGCCATCCGTGCGTAAACGCCGTTCTTCATCTGCGGAAAGATGCGCGATGACGGATGTTCGATCAAACTGCCGGCGATCTCGACGTCCCGGTTGACCGGAGCCGGATGCATGATGATGGCGCCTTGTTTCATCCGCTCGACCCGCTCGACCGTCAAGCCGTAGCGCGCATGATAGTCTTCTTTAGAAAAGATGTCACCCATAATGTGGCGCTCGTGCTGAACGCGGAGCAACATGACGACGTCGCAGTCCGGTAAGATGTCGTCAAGGTCGCGGTGCGAAAGCCCCATCGAACCATCCCACCACGATTCCGGGCTACAACCGACGACATTCGCCCCGAGCCGTTTCAACACGCCTGCGTTCGAGCGGGCGACCCGGCTATGGACGAGATCGCCGCAGATGGCGATATTCAAGCCTTCGAACGTCTTGAACTCTTCATAAATCGTGACGAGGTCGAGCAGCGACTGTGACGGGTGTTCCCCGCTCCCGTCCCCGCCGTTTAATACTGGGATCGTCAGCTTCTCGACGAGCTCATGGTAGTATCCCGCTTCAGGATGGCGGATGACGAGCGCGTCGACCCCGATCGCTTCAAGCGTCTTGCACGTGTCGTATAACGTCTCGCCTTTCGTCACCGATGACGTCGCCACGTCGAACGGGATCTCTTGGATGTTCAAGTGCCGCTCGGCCATTTGAAACGAGTTTTTCGTCCGCGTCGAATTTTCGAAGAACAAGTTCGCGACCGTCTTCCCGTCAAACAGCGGCGGCATGTCCCCTTGTTTGTAGCGGAGCGACTCTTCGATCATCCCCATGATCTCTTCGAGGGTGAGCGTTTCTAAGCTGACAAAATGGTTCGGTTGTTGTTTGATCAAATTCATGTTCGTCTCCTCCTTTTGTTTGGAGGCAAAGAGAAAAGGCGTCTCTTCACCTACGTGAAGGGACGCCTTCATTTGGGTAGACTGCACCCAAATAAACGAGCCTTCACTTTGCCGACCTCACGGGATCGAATTAAAAGTTACTTGCCTGTTTCGTTTCTTCAGTTGTATCGACCGAAGCCGGTTCGACTTCTTCTTTCGGCAACACCGCGTTCAAAAGAATACCGACGACCGTCGCGAGCGCCATCCCTTGGACCGGGAAGCTGCCGAGTTGGACCATCGCCCCGCCGAGGCCGACGACGAGAATGACCGAGGCGATGATGAGGTTGCGTTTCTCGGCGAGGTCGACGTTGCTGTCGACCATCGTCCGCAGTCCGTTCGAGGCGATGACACCGAACAAGAGGATCGAGATACCGCCTTTGACCGGATTCGGGATTGTCGAGATGAACGCCTCGACGTGACCGAGGAAGCCGAAACTGATGGCCATGAGCGCTGCTCCCGCGATGACGTAGACGCTGTACACTCTCGTGATCGCCATGACCCCGTTGTTTTCACCGTACGTCGTACACGGCGGTCCACCGAGCGCTGAGGCGACGGCTTTGCCGACGCCGTCGCCGAGGAGCGTCCGGTGCAGGCCTGGATCTTTCATCGTCTCGCGTCCGATGATTTTCGACGTGACCATTTGGTCGCCGATGTGCTCCGTCATCGTGACGAGCGCGACCGGGACGATGGCGAGGAGTGCCCCGACTTGCCACATCGGCATGTAGTCGACGAACACCATCGTGAAGTCAGGCAGTTGGAACAGGCTCGCTTGACCGATGGCCGAGTAGTCGATGATGCCGAACATGGCGGCGATGGCGTATCCGCCGACGATGCCGAACAAGATTGGAACCGCGCCCCATACTCCTTTTAACTTTGTCATCGCGAGGATCGTGATGCCGAGCGTGAGCAGGGCGACCGTGATGAACGTGCCGTTATACGCTCCGTCGCGGTTCATCGACATGTCGATGGCGACCGGTGCGAGCGATAAGCCGATGACCATGATGACCGGACCGACGACGACCGGCGGCAACAGTCGTAACAACCAACCGACGCCCGTCTTAAAGATGATGAGCGACACGACACCGTAGACCGAACCGGCGATAATACCGCCGAACAGTGCGGCTTCGACGCCCCATTGCTGGCTGACCGCGATGATCGGTGCGATGTAGGCAAAACTTGACCCGAGATACGTCGGGACTTTGAATTGGGTGATGACTAGGAATGAGAGCGTGGCCACACCGGAAGCGACGAGGGCGACGGACGTGTTCAGTCCGGTCAAAATCGGGACTAAGATCGTCGCTCCGAACATGGCGAAGACGTGTTGCAAGCTGAAGAGCAGCCATTGCGGCAAGTGAGCGGGACGCTCGTGGATGTTGAGGATGGGGGGTTTCATAAATAGTTCTCCTTCCTGGCCTCTCTGGACCACCTTAAAGGTTTTGGATTTATTGCTGTTGGATGTACACTTCGTCTGTCGTGTCGACTTCACTGAGTCGGACCACGACTTGTTCTGTTTTCGATGTCGGGACGTTTTTCCCGACAAAGTCCGGGCGAATCGGCAACTCGCGGTGCCCCCGGTCGATCAAGACGGCGAGTTGGATGTAATCGGGCCGACCGTGGTCGACGAGTGCGTCCATGGCGGCTCGGACCGTCCGTCCCGTGTACAAGACATCATCGACGAGGACGACCGTCTTGCCATTGATATCGTGCGGGAGTTCGGTTGCTTTCACTTCTGGGTCGAGCGACTTCTTCGATAGGTCGTCCCGGTAGAGCGTGATGTCTAAGTTACCGAGCGCGATCGGTTTTCCTTCGATTTCTTCGATGCGATGGGCGAGTCGGTCGCCGAGCGTCTCACCGCGCGTTTTGATCCCGACGAGGACGACGTTGTCCGTTCCTTTGTTGCGTTCAATGATCTCATGGGCGATTCGCGTCAAGGCGCGTCGGATCGCGGCTTCGTCTAGTATGGTCGAGCGTTTCATATGATTCCTCCTCTCGTAATCTATAAAAAAAGAAGACTTCCTCATCCGGCTGGAAAGGAAGTCTTCACGAAGGCAAACGAGTGCCGTATATGATAGACGGTTGTGGCCGCGGCCACGATCCTTTCACAGCCTCTCTGGACTGGGTTTAAAGGTGTTATGCTTTCTAGACTATAAAGCTGAATCGGTTGAAAGTCAACGTGTTTTCTCGATTTTGTCCAATTTTGCGAGCTCTGCCTCGAAGTCGGTCGGGAGTGCCGCCTCGAACTCGAGCCATTCGTTCGTCCGCGGATGATGGAAGCCGAGCGTGGCTGCATGGAGCGCTTGCCCGTTCAAATCGATTGTCCGACGCGGTCCGTATTTCGGGTCTCCGGCAAGCGGATGGCCGATATAGCGCATATGGACACGGATTTGATGCGTCCGTCCTGTCTCGAGCTTGCACTCGACGAGCGTGAAGTCTTTATAGCGCTCGAGCAGACGGAAGTGTGTTACCGCTTCTTTCGCATTCTTGTCTGTCACCGTCATGCGCTGACGATCGTTCGTGTCGCGCCCGATCGGCGCCTCGATCGATCCGAGCTCATGGACGAGCTCGCCGTGGACGAGTGCGACGTATTCGCGTTTGATCGTTCTGTCTTTCAACTGTTGCGCGAGTGACTCGTGCGCCATATCGTTTTTCGCGACCATGAGCAGTCCCGTCGTATCTTTATCGATACGATGGACGATACCCGGACGCTTCACCCCATTGATGCCTGAGAGGTCGTCACAGTGATATAACAGCGCGTTGACGAGCGTTCCAGACGTATGACCAGCCGCAGGGTGCACGACCATGCCACGTGCTTTGTTGACGACGATGACATCCTCGTCCTCGAACACGACGTCGAGCGGAATATCTTCGGGGAGGACTTGGAGTTCGACGGCTTCTGGCACCGTCACGACGACTTCGTCCCCTTCTTGCAGTTTATAGTTCGGCTTCACGAGTTGACCGTTGACGAGCAGATCCCCTGCCTTGATCCAGTCTTGGATTTGCGAACGTGACCAGTCACTTCGTTCGCTCATCCATTTATCGATCCGTGCCTTTTCTTCGGCGACAAATGTGTAAGTTTCCATTACGATTGTCCCCTTTCTTTGTTTAATTTTTCTTCGAACAAGACGCCGATGATCATAAAGATGACCCCGAACGTGAGTGCCATATCGGCGACGTTAAAGATTGGGAAGTTGTAGCCAAACGGGTACGTGTCGACGAAGTCGACGACCTCGCCCCGGAACAGACGATCGATAAAGTTGCCGATCGCTCCGGCGAGCAGTAAGCCGACACTGTAGCCGAGCAGTTTGAACCCGTTCACTTCTTTATGCAAGAAGTAGATCAGACCGACGACAACGACGGCGGTGACGACGAAGAAGAACACCATCTGTCCTTCGAGCATGCCCCAGGCCGCGCCTCTGTTGCGGTACGATGTCAAATAGAGCCATCCCGGGATCAATTCGATCGATTGACCGATCGTCATCGTCTGGACGACGATCCATTTCGTCACTTGGTCGAGCAAAATGAGAACGACTGCTAATCCGTAATAACGTTTCATCAAATTCTCCTTTCAAGTCATAAGAAACCGGAGTGGACTGTGCGCCACTCCGGTCCGGCTCATGCGATGACTTCTGTACAGCGCGGGCAAAGTTCTGGATGATCTGCGTTCTGACCAAGTTCGGTCGAATACGTCCAACAGCGGGCACAAGCGGCACCGTCTGCTTTCGCGACGCTGATCTTCGCCGTCGCGTAGTCGACGTCGGCCGTATCGACGTAGTCGAGTTGTGACACTTGCAGGAGTTGACGAACGTTATCGATCGTATCGAGCAGCGCTTTCGTCTCACCCTTCGGTGCGACTTGAAGTTTTGCTTCGAGCGGTTTCCCGATCAACTTCTCGCCGCGGGCGATCTCGATCGCTTTCAAGACGTCGTCGCGGAACGTGAGGAATTTCGACCATTTCGCGAGTAATTCCGTCTCTGCTTCCGTGAGCGGCGCCACTTCTTCAAGGTCCGACAAGAAGACGCTATCCGCCATCTTGGCCGGGATTTCTTGCCAGACTTCGTCCGCCGTATGCGGGAGGACCGGGGCAAGTAGCTTCGTCAACGTGATGACTGCATCATACATGACCGTCTGAACGGCACGACGACGCGCATCGTTTTCACGTTCGATGTAGAGGATGTCTTTCGTGAAGTCGAGATAGAACGACGACAACTCGTTGACACAGAAGTTGTGGCTCATGTGGTAAACAGCCATAAAGTCGAACGTATCGTACGCTTTGACGACTTTCGTCTGAAGTTGTTTCAGCTTCGTCGCCATGAAGCGGTCGGCTTCCGGCATATCTTCGAACGCGACGCGCATCGACGGATCGAACCCGTTCAAGTTACCGAGCAAGAAGCGTAACGTGTTACGGATCTTCCGGTATACTTCTGACACTTGTTTAAAGTTGTCATGCGAGGCGCGGACGTCTGACTGATAGTCCACAGACGCGACCCAAAGACGTACGATTTCAGCACCGTACTGTTTCACGAGGTCGTTCGGTGCAATCGTGTTGCCGAGCGATTTCGACATCTTCCGGCCGTCGCCGTCAAGGACGAAGCCGTGACTGAGGACGTTGCGATACGGTGCTTTGCCGGTCGTCGCGACTGCAGTCGACAGTGACGAGTTGAACCAACCACGGTATTGGTCCGAACCTTCTAGGTACAGGTCGGCCGGACGGCGCAAGTTGTCGCGCTGTTCGAGCACGCCTGCGTGTGACGAACCTGAATCGAACCAGACGTCCATGATGTCGACTTCTTTACGGAACTCGCCGTTTGGACTGTTCGGATGTGTGAAGCCGGATGGCAACAAGTCTTTCGCCTCGCGCTCGTACCAGACGTTTGATCCGTGCTCATGGAACAAGTTGGCGATATGGTCGATCGTTTCGTTCGTGATGATTTCCGTTCCGTCTTCTGCGTAGAAAATCGGGATCGGCACACCCCATGCCCGCTGACGGCTGATGACCCAGTCGCCACGGTCACGGACCATGTTGAACAGGCGCGTCATGCCCCATTCCGGTACCCAGTTTACTTCTTCGATTTCACGCAACATGTCGCTGCGGAAGTCTTTGATCGAAGCGAACCATTGCGGTGTCGCCCGGAAGATGACCGGCTTTTTCGTACGCCAGTCGTGCGGGTACGAGTGCTTGATGAATTTGAGCTTCAACAAGTTGCCATTTGCTTCGAGCTTCATGCCGATCTCTTTGTTCGCATCTTCATAGAACAGTCCTTCAAAGCCTGGTGCTTCGTCCGTCATATACCCACGGTCGTCGACCGGGCACAACACGTCAAGTCCGTACGCTTGGCCGACACGGTAGTCGTCTTCCCCGTGGCCAGGTGCGATATGGACGCAGCCTGTCGCTTCAGCCGTGACGTGGTCGCCAAGGATGAGGAGTGACGTCCGGTCGTAAAGCGGGTGCTGTACCGTCATGTGTTCGAACTCGCGTCCGTTCCAAGACCCGCTCACTGAGTACTCATCCCAGCCGAGTGCTGTCGTCACTTCTTCGACGAGCGTCTCGGCAACGATATACCCTTTGCCATCGTGTTCGATCCGTGTGTATGTCAGCTCATCGCTGACAGCGATCCCGAGGTTGGCCGGAATCGTCCACGGTGTCGTCGTCCAGATGACGAAATGGTCGGTCGTCCCGAGGACGCCTTTGCCATCGACGACTTGGAACGCCACATAGATGGCTGGTGATTTTTTGTCATAGTACTCGATTTCCGCCTCAGCGAGTGCCGATTCAGAAGACGGTGACCAATAGACCGGTTTTTTCCCTTTATAGATGTATCCTTTTTCAGCCATCGTGCCGAACAGGCGGATTTGCGCCGCTTCATATTCAGGCTGGAGCGTGATGTATGGATTGTCAAAGTCAGCGAGCAGTCCGAGACGCTTGAACTGTTCACGTTGTGAGTTCACTTGCTCCATCGCGTAAGCGGCACATTTTTCGCGGAACTCGGCGACAGTCATCTCTTTACGGTTGACGCCTGCTTTTTGAAGCGCGTTCTCGATCGGAAGACCGTGTGTGTCCCAACCTGGGATCATCGGTGATTGATAGCCGTTCAACGACTTGAAACGGACGATGATGTCTTTTAACACTTTGTTGAGTGCATGGCCCATATGGATGTCACCGTTGGCGTACGGAGGTCCGTCATGTAGAATGTATTGCGGCTTTCCTGCATTCTTCTCTTGGACGCGGTTGTACAAGTCCATCTGCTCCCAAGCCTCGTGCATTGCTGGCTCGCGCTTCGGCAAATTTCCACGCATCGCGAATTCTGTATCAGGCATCAATAATGTGTCTTTGTAGTTCATTGAAACTCCTCCTGCATCTTTTTTGAAAAACAAAAAAAACCCGCCCCTAAATAGGGACGAGTTCATCGACTCGCGGTACCACCCTACTAATCTCAAGTAGACCTTGAGACCGCTCTCGGTAACCGATAACGAGGTCAAGCGGTCACGCTTACTCAATTCAGCATGACACTCATAGGGGATACCAAATAAAGTCTTTCTCTTAGGCTTGCACCTTCCCTAAGTCGCTTCGTAGGTGTGACTTTATTGACGTGTCCTAATCAACGTATTGTTTATTATCCGTGATGTTTGTTTGGTGTGACTTCGTCGTCATTATACGCAAGTTCACTCGTATCGTCAAGAACCGTCTGGACAGGCGGCTCTCCGACAATCGTGTCCCATTCGGTACTATTTAGAAGTTCCATCTGTGCGTCGACGAGAACACGGAACCGGGTCCGGTACAGTTCGACTTTTTTCAACATTTGAATGACTTCACGCTCTGCCATCTGCTCTTTACGCGACGCTTCCTCTTCTCGGGCGAGCGCTTCGCGTTCAGCCTGCTTCAAGATGAGGCTGGCTTCTTTGGCCGCATTGGTCTTGACTTCTTCTGCCGCCTCTTGTGCGACGATAATCGATTTATTCAACGTGTCTTCCATCGAGGAGAAGTAGTCAATACGGGCTTGCATATCGTTGACGAGTTCTTCGTACCTTCTATTTTCACGAATCAATAGCTCAAACTCTTTAATGATTTGATCTAAAAATTCATTGACCTCATCGATATCGTACCCGCGAAAACGAGTCGAGAACTCTTTGTTATGAATATCAATCGGTGTCAACGCCATTCGACTTTCCTCCTAAATTCAACGTATGATGCCATACTGGATTTTTATTTTCTCACGCTTTGTCGAGCCGAGGATTGCCGTCAATTTGACACGACCGTAACCCCGGATTGAAACCAAATCGTCTGGTTCGAGTAAAAAGCTCGCGTCCGTGATCGCTTTATGATTGACTTTGCAGTCACCATGTTTGACGAGCGCCTGTGCTTTCTGGCGCGACAGACCGAGCACCTCGCTCACGACCGCATCAAAGCGGAGTGAGGAGACGATGCCAAACTCGTCGCTCCATTTGACTTCTGGGACGGTCAAAATCGATGCGGCCGGCACATCAGACAGCCGCACCCGGGCTTTGCCGACGCGATCCACGTTCATTTCGATGAATCCAGCCGCATCAGCCGTCGTCGCGAACTGAGCGATCCCGTCAGCGAGGACAACGTCGCCAAACTTTTGCCGCTTCAGGCCCGCGTTAAGAAGCGTGCCTGTCACTTGGCGGTGGGTCAAGTCGACAAACTTCGTCGGATAATCGATTTGAAGAATCTTGACTTCAAAGTCGTTCACGTCGAGCTCATAGTAGTCGGGCGTCAATAAAAGCCGTTTCCGCTCAGCTCCAGGGAAACCGCCGTCCTCGTAGATGGCGAGCCGTTTGCCAACGAGTTGCCTGACGATTTGTTGCTCACGTGGGTCTAAAAAATCCGTCAATTTAAACAAGTAGTTGTCCTCGACTTGTCGCACCCAGTCGAGCACTTGCTCGACAAACGGGCGTTCATTCGGTCGATAATGATCGAAGACGCTCATTTACAGACCGAAAATCGCTCGCACTCCTGCTTGCGCCATACGAAGCACGAACAGGGCGACGATTGGAGAAATGTCGAGCATACCGCCGATTGGCGGGATGATCCGACGGAACGGGTTAAGAAACGGCTCACACAAGTATGTCAAAATCTGTCCGAATTTTGATTCTCTCGCATTCGGGAACCACGATAATAAAATATAGGCAATCAAGACCCAACTATAATATCCAAGTAGCGTAACAATCGTATTGCCTAATGCAGGGATCGCATTTTCCATTCATTTACCACCCTTTACTGTTTAGTTCGTCCTCCGAAATCAAATTCGAAATCGATCCAGTCAATTCGATATTGTTCGGAGCACATAGAATCGTGTTATGTCCAATCGACGTCATCGTTCCTTCTAGGGCGTATACGACACCCGATAAGAAGTTTACAACTTGACGAGACTGCTCTTTCGACATGCGCTGAAGGTTGACGATGACGGCACGATTTTCTTTCAACTGGTCGCCAATATCTTGTGCCTCGGCAAAGACGCGCGGTTCGGCAAGAACGACTTTCGAACGTTCTTTCTTCTTCGTGTTTAGCGCGACGAGGTTGTTCGATGGTTTCGGACGCTCCTCGGTTTTGACGAGCGCATCAGTCGTCGGTTGAGTGTTCGTCTCTGCGACAGCATACTCTTCCCCTTCATACGCGTGATTCGGATCTTCCTCAAGTCCAAAGAAGTCTTTCATTTTGTTTTTGATTGACATAACGGATTCCTCCTTAGAATATATTATTGCACAAGTACGGTCCCAATACGAACAAACGATGCGCCTTCTTCGATTGCCAACTCGTAGTCGTTAGACATACCCATCGACAATTCGTTGCATGGTGCATGTTCGAAGCGATTTGCCGCGACGCGGTCGCGCAATTCGCGTAAAGCACGGAATGTTTCACGGATCACACCTTCATCTTCTGTGAACGGAGCCATCGTCATCAGTCCGATGACCCGAATATGGCGATACTGTCTACAGTTCTCGATGAACGGGATGACTTCCTCTTTTTCAAGCCCATGTTTTGACGTCTCGCCCGATACGTTCACTTGGACGAAACAATCGATGACACGGTCGGACCGTTTGTCAATCTCTTCGGCGAGCGATAATCGGTCGAGCGAATGGATTGCGGCAACATGATCGATGACTTGTCTCACTTTGCGCGTCTGTAGACTGCCGATAAAATGGAACTTGGCGTCCGACGGCATCGCATTGACTTTCTCGAGCAAGCCTTCCGGACGGTTCTCACCGAAATCACGGACACCTTCTGCGTAAAGCGCGTTCGCGACGTCGACACCGACCGACTTCGTGACCGCGATGAGCGTCACCGCTGTTTCCGATTGAAGGTTCTCAATATTCTGTCTCACTTGTTTGACGTTATCAGCTATGCTCACAATTTCTTCTCCTTGACGAGGACGGCGGCAAATCGACGCTTGGCGTCTCCGTTCCGATACGAGAAAAAGTCTCGATCGGAAGCGGTCGACAAGTTCGACTGCTTGACGTCCATGTTTCTTTCGACAGCGAGTGTCTCATTGACTCGTTGCAATGACAGATTCGCATGACGTTCTGATTCGTTATACACCGAGGCCGCATATGCTTCGGGCGAGACGGCATTGACGGCATCGAGGACACGATGTTTCCGACCGTCCCTTTCCACCCGGCATGAGCCATGCCGATGATTCCGTGATCTTTCGCACAAAAGAACAACGGGACGCAATCGGCGAACACGAGAGCGAGTGGCAGATCGGTAGCGGTCGTGACGAGTCCGTCAGTCGCTTGAATCGCCTCATCGTATCGATAGGCGCCTTTGCCCTTGTCCGCTTCGTCGACGGTCGCGACACGCGTCCCGTGCACTTGATCGGCCCAAACCGAATCGATGAGCGACAAGTTTGCTTCGGTGAAGAAACGTTCCCGGTTGGCAATGACTAGTTCCGCATCATCGCCGACGTGCAAACCGACATTGCCTTCATTGTGTCCATCCGTCCGAGTCGTCACATAAGCCAGATAGCGATACGCCTCGGTTTCCCATGTATGTATGAGTTGCATACCAGTCTCCTTTTTTTAGAAAAAGGGGGTGCCGAGAACGGCACCCCCTGTTGTTTAGTTACGGCGTTGTCTTACGAACGCTGGGATGTTGATCGTCTCGTCTGGGACGTCCCCACCATAGACTGGTCTATGGAAGTTCCCTTCTTCTTGTTGAGCAGGTTCAGTCGGTTTCGGTTGAACTTCTTTGTTCGCCTCAGGCTCCGCTTGTTTCTTCGGTTGCTGAAGGAACGGGTTCGTGCCTTGTGACTCTTCCGCAAACTCAGTCGCGATGACAGTGACGATGATCTCCTCGTTCAAGTTTTCGTTGATGACCGAACCAAAGATCAAGTTCACTTCTTCATCAGCGGCGCT
Organism: Exiguobacterium sp. s142; assembly: GCF_018618455.1. Taxonomy (NCBI): domain Bacteria; kingdom Bacillati; phylum Bacillota; class Bacilli; order Caryophanales; genus Exiguobacterium; species Exiguobacterium sp. s142. Next base: position 434,776 of record NZ_JACSMB010000001.1, read on the forward strand.
TTGAACGATTTGAGCAGCCTCTGTTACTTCATACAAGCTGAGGCTGAGTCCACCTGTAATGTTCATCAAGACACCTTTCGCGCCTTCGATTGAAGACTCGAGCAGTGGAGATGAGATCGCCTTTTTCGCTGCTTCGATGGCACGGTTTTCACCAGTCGCCACACCGACACCCATGAGCGCCGATCCTTTTTCCGTCATGATCGTTTTCACGTCGGCGAAGTCAAGGTTGATCAAACCAGGGATGGCGATCAAGTCTGTGATCCCTTGGACACCTTGGCGAAGCACGTTATCCGCTTCGCGGAACGCTTCGATCATCGGCGTGTTCCGCTCGACGATTTCAAGCAACTTGTCGTTCGGGATGACGATGAGTGTATCGACTTTTTCTTTGAACGCTTGGATTCCGTGTTGCGCATGCTGCATCCGTTTGCGTCCTTCGAACATGAACGGTTTCGTGACGACACCGACTGTGAGCGCTCCGATTTCTTTTGAAATCTCAGCGATGACTGGTGCAGCGCCCGTACCTGTTCCCCCACCCATACCGGCAGTGACGAAGACCATATCGGCACCGTCAAGTGCTTCGATCAATTGCTCACGGCTTTCTTCAGCCGCTTTCTTACCGATGTCCGGGTTCGCACCGGCACCAAGGCCGCGTGTCAATTTAGCGCCAAGCTGAAGCTTGACGTCCGCTTTCGACATATTGAGTGCTTGTGCGTCTGTATTGACCGCGATGAACTCGACACCTTGCACTCCGTGCTCGATCATTCGGTTGACGGCGTTTGAACCACCACCACCGACTCCAATTACTTTAATTTTTGCTACGGCGTCAATCGCCTCATCAAAGTACATCATTTCAGGTATCCCCCTACGTAATTTCCAATTGTTAACACATCATCAGCTTACACGCCAAATAATTTTTCCATTAAACGCCCGAATCCATTTTTAGATTCGCGCTCTGTTGTTTCAGGCTCGTCATCACGATCGATGTCGCGTTCTGTCCCGCCAGTTGGTGTTGGAACAGTCACGCGCTCATCTGGCTTCTCAAGTTGCGACTTCGAGACATGATGGTCGCTCATGAGCACATACTTGAGAACACCGACAGCCGTCGCGTATTTCGGATGTCTGACACCAATCGACGAAGGTTGGTAGAGTCTTGTCTTTTGACCCATGACGCGCGTCGCCAATTCCTGGATGCCAGGCAAGGCAGCCGCTCCGCCACAGAGGAGATAACCTCCGCTGAGCGGTGGAACACCTACCTTTTGCACTCTATTCAACACGAGTGTGAACATTTCCTCTATTCGCGCCTCTAAAACGTAACTAATTTCTGTTTGTGGCTCGAATGCCACTTCCCCATTAATATTCGTAAATGTGAATCCTTCAGAAGCGTCCGCCATTTCTTCGAGCGCGAGTCCGTATTCTTCTTTCGCCACTTTTGCGTCTTGGTACTTACAGTTGAGTTTATATACCAAGTCTCGCGTCATGTGGTCCCCGCCGACTGGGAGGATATACGAGTAGACGAGATCACCGCGATAAAATACAGAGACGGTCGTCTTTTCGTGTCCGATGTCGACGAGGCCGATCCCAAGGTCGATTTCATCGACGGAAGCAGCACTCATTCCGAGCGCCAAGTTACCGAGTACAAATCCTTCTAGCGTAAGGCCTGCCCGTTCAATCGAACGACGGATGCTATGTAGGACCGTTTTTGAACCCGTTACCATTTTCCCGTGCATCTCTAACCGGTAGCCGAGCATACCACGGGGATCGACGACCCCTGTCTGTTGGTCGACTGTGAACGACGTCGGGATGACATCGATGACGCTCATCTCATCCGGCAAACGCATCACTTGCGCCGAATTGATGACTTCGATGACGTCGACGTCCGTGATCTCTTGGTCTTCTCGTTTCACCGATGCGATCCCATGACACGGGGCAATTTGGATATGTTCCCCTTCGATGGCAACATATACCGAACGAACTTGATCACCGAGCGCCGCTTCGGCATGTTCGACGGCTTGCTTAATGGCTTGAACCGTTTTATCGATGTCGACGACGGCGCCACGTTTTACTCCTGCAGACGGGGCGCACCCCTCCGCCAAAATGTTAAGCGTTCCTCCGAGCAATTCGCCCACGACGAGCTTAATTTCTGACGTTCCTATATCCAATGCGGCAACATAACCGTTCGCTTCCAAAAGGGAAACACCTCCGCGCTTAAATTTCTGTTTCTGAATTTCCGTTACATTGTTACAGATATCCAAAAATATTGATAGGTCCGGCAAGATATCTCACGTCTAAGTTTACAACAAATAACATAGTGAGAAAAGGTAGAATCCTACAAATTAAGCGGTTTTGGGGTGTCAATTCGATTACAAACTATAAAAAAACAGTCCTTACGTGTCTAAGGACTGTAAAAAATCAGATTATTCTTTCGTTTTTTCGTAAGGGACGAAATAAAAGCCTCCGTCCATGACGACGGTTCCGCGTTGACCTTTTGGGATGTTTTCAAAGATATCCCCGTATTTTGAGACGGTTTGGCTCAGTTTGAACGTCGGTGTGAGCAACGTGTTTCCATCGTTCATATAAATCTCATACCGGACTGGTTCATCCTTTTTTTTCGAAAAGACGATTTCAGACATCCGGGCCCGCATCGCGTCATCGACTTGCTCGAGTTCACTTGCCACTTTCTCGAGCTCGGCGACGTCCGTGAACTCACGTAAGAGCGGACCATCCTGCAACTTCTCCGGATCATCGATTTGTCCGGTCGGGTGAAGTGATCCGTCCGCGAGCACGACGACTTCTTCTGAGTCGTTTCGCGAGTAGGCGATCATCTTCTCTTCCTCGACGTCCACGGTGACGATGTTATACCAAGACCGATCGACTTTGGCGTCCCGCACTCCCGGGAGTGCGCGAATCGTCTGCTCGATGTCGTTCGGAGAGATGCGAACAATCTTTGAAGACGTGTCGAGATCCGTTCCCTCAAGGACGTAAGCTTCAGTCAACCAGTCGAGTCCGGACACATTCACTGCCTTCACGTCAGAAACCGACGTCTGCATATAGACGACGAGTGCGATGAGCACGGCAAACAAGAATAGAATCGTCGCCAAGCGTCGATTCGCTTTTTTGCGCCGTTGGTCCTTCATATACGGAATGCGATCTTCCAAACTGCGAACGGTATTCTGACGCGTCTCCATTAACTTCTCTCCTTTATCGGCTTACTTCTTCAACAAGATCGGCGAGTGATTCCGCGGCGTGCGGGAATCCTAATCGTTTCGACGCTGCGGCCATCTCGTCATGGTGATTCAAGACGTGACGGATTGACGCGACGAGCGTGGCGCCTGTCAACGCTTGCTCTTTAATCAGCTCAGCGGCACCGCTCTCGACGAGCGCCGACGCATTTTTCGTCTGATGATCCGCTGTCACGTAAGGGCTCGGGATTAAAATGCTCGGCAAACCGAGCGCAGTCAATTCCGAGATTGTCGAAGCACCGGCCCGTGAGACGACGAGACTCGCACAGGCGAGGAGTTCTGGCATATCGTAGACGTAAGGCAAGATTTGGACGTTATCTGAGCTCGGCGCTTTGGCGACGACATCGTCAAAATGCACTTTTCCGGTCACATATAAGACGTTCACAGGTTCAGTCGCGAGTTCCGGGATCGCCTCGATGACCGCTCGATTGATCGCTTCCGCCCCACGGCTGCCGCCATAGATGAGAACAATCGGTCGTTCGTCAATCCCGTACTCGGTGCGCAGTTTCATCTCGTCTGCCGTTGTCTTCAAGACCTCACTACCCCGTGGATTCCCGATGACTTGCACGTTCGCCCCTGGGAAATGTTGTTCAGAACCGGCGAACGACAGCGCCACACGATCCGCTTTTTTAGACAAAAACTTATTCGTCAGTCCCGGGATGCTGTTTTGTTCATGCAAAATCGTCGGAATACCGAGCAGTTGGGCAGTGAAGACGACAGGCCCGGACACGAAACCGCCCGTTCCGATGACGACGTCAGGTCGGAACGCTTTCATGTCTTTTCGCAATGCGAGAACCGATTGGACGAACCGATAACCCGTCTTGACGTTCTCAATCGAAAGCGACCGTTTCAAGCCACTGATTCGAATCGATTTGAACGGGATACCCGCTCGCGGTACGAGATCGGCTTCAAGCCCGTTCTCGGTCCCGATATAGAGCACCTCTAAATCGGTATGCCGCTCTTTCAACGTATCGAGCAGAGCGAGCGCCGGATAGATGTGACCACCCGTCCCTCCACCAGAAATGATGACTCTCATCGGTTTGCCTCCTCATATGCGTTCACGAGCTTGACGAAATGTTCGCCTCGTTCTTCAAACGTCTTATATTGATCCCAGCTCGCACAGGCCGGCGACAGCAAAATCACGTCGCCTGCAACGGACTGTTCAAACGCGAGCGGCACCGCCTCGTCGAGCGTGGCGACGGCTTGCGCCGGAATATTTTCTGATTCACTTAACGTTTTGAACCGTTCAGCCGTCTCGCCGTAAGCGATGACAGCTTTCACCCGTTTCATCGCCGGAACGAGTGATGTCAGGTCGGCTCCACGTTCGAGCCCGCCACATAACCAAACAATCGGTGCTTCGAAACCAGTGAGCGCCGCCTCGGCAGCGACGTTGTTCGTCGCTTTTGAATCGTTGTAGACGTGACGGCCAAGTACACGGCCGAGGCTCTCCGTCCGATGAGCGACGCCACCGAACGTGCGCAAGACGTGCTCGATATGATCACTCGGGATGTCAAATGGCTCGATCAACAAGAGCGCGGCCAATACGTTCTCGACGTTATGGGCGCCTCCAAGCGCAAGTTCTGACACCGGCATGATCCGTGCGCCATGCAAAGTGATCCATCCTGAATCGACATGCGCGTCACCGGCTTCATAGCCAAACGTTTGAGCCGAAAGTCCAGTCGGCACTCGCTTCATGACTTCTCGATCCTCTCCTTTGACGACGACCCGGTCTGAAGGCGTCATGTTTTGGAACAGATTCGCTTTCGCGTCAGCGTACGATTCGAAGTCACCGTGATAGTCAAGATGAGCTTCTGACAAGTTGAGTAGCGCTGCCGAGCGGGGATGGAACGCTTCCACTCCCATCAGCTGAAAACTCGATAGTTCGATCACGATCAGGTCGCCCGGCGCGGCTTGCGTCGCGACTTCGATGGCCGGAAACCCGATATTTCCCGCCACGTGGACGGGGCGTTTGCCACCTTTTAACAGCTCATGGACGAGCGTCGTCGTCGTCGTTTTACCGTTCGACCCGGTGATGGCGACAAAATCTGCCTCTGTTGCCAAATAAGCGAGCTCGACTTCCGTATAAATCGGGATGTGACGCGCAATCGCTTCTTCTAGTAACGGGATCTGATAAGGGATACCCGGATTCTTGACGATCAGTTCAGCTTCGTCTAACAGTTCAAGCGGATGCGAGCCGAAGACAGTTTTTACGTTTAGCGCTTCAATCTTTGCCTGCTCTGCTTCTGTTGGCTCACTGCCCGTATTGATCACTACGTCTGCGCCGACCGCCTTTAAATAGGCGGCAGCTGCGATACCGCTCCGAGCCGCCCCGAGTACGAGGACTCGCTTACCATTCCACTGTTGATTCATGTCTTCCACCATCCATTACATGAGAAGTAACGACAATACTGCCGTGATCAAGCTAATTCCACTGAACGTCAATACGATGCGCCATTCTGACCAGCCGACCATCTCGAAATGGTGGTGGATCGGACTCATCTTAAAGATTCGTTTCCCCGTCGTTTTAAACGAGATGACCTGCAAGATGACACTGAGCGTCTCGATGACAAAAATAATACCGACGAAGACGAGTAATAATTCAAGTTTCAACATGAGGGCGAGACCAGCGACCGCTCCGCCTAAAGCGAGCGAACCCGTGTCACCCATGAAAATTTTCGCCGGGTATTTGTTAAAGACGAGGAACCCAAGGAGTGCTCCGACCGTACTAAACGCAAACCAAGCGATGCCGACTTCGTCTTGTCCTAACGCATAAATTCCAAAGAACGCAAACGTCGGGATGGCCGAGAACGAAACGAGACCGTCCAAACCGTCCGTCAAGTTGACGGCGTTCGAGAAGCCGACGAGCCAGAAGATGACGATGGCGATGTAGAACCAGCCCGTATCAAACGCGATCGATGTGAACGGAATGCTGATTGTTGTGTCGAGCCCGCCGCCAAGCGATAAGAACCAAACGAACAACACCGAGACAATGATTTGACCAATCAACTTTTGAAGCGATGTCAATCCAAGGTTGCGTTTGTTGACGACTTTAATGTAGTCGTCGAGGAATCCGATGATCCCGAACGCGAGCGTGACGAACAAGAGCGTCCCGAACCCGGCGACCGCTTCTCCAAACACGAACGATACGAAGAATCCGACGAGAAGTGCGAGCAGGATGACGATCCCGCCCATCGTCGGTGTCCCTGATTTCTTTTGATGCCAATCCGGACCCTCGTCCCGGATCTCCTGACCAAACTTTAAGTTACGAAGCGCCGGGATGGCCCGCGGCATGACGACCAATACGGTCAATAATGAACTGATTAAGACGATTAAACTGATTAACATATTCGTACCTCACTACTCTATTTATTGGACTAAGCGCTCAAGCGCAAGTCCTCGCGATGCTTTTAACAATATCACAGTCTGTGGCCGTTGATAACTGCTGAGGAGTGCTTTCGCTTCCTCTACCGTTGGGACCATCGTCACATTCACGCGCGGGTCACTGATCCCTTGTGAGATCCATTTCGCTTTGTCGCCGATCAGCACGCAATCGGTCACAGGCGCCGTGATGACGTGGCCGACACTCTCGTGCTGGGCCTGTTCATCTGTTCCGAGCTCATACATATCCCCGAGAACGAGGATACGACGGCTAAAGCCTTCTAACGTCTTCACCGTCTCGATGGCGGCAATCATCGATGTCGGGCTCGCGTTGTAGGCGTCATTGATCAAATGCGCGTCACCGAACATTTGCTTCTCCATCCGCATCGATGTCAATTGAACCCGATTCAGACCGCGTTGGATCGTCTCGTGATCAAGACCTAATTTGAGTCCGCACGCGATCGCATATGCCGCATTCCGGATTTGGTGGGCTCCGAGCACTTTTAACTCATAAAACTCGTTATTGTAGCGGAAAATCGAGGCGTCAAACGTCGATTCGACGACTTCAAGTTTCCCATCCGCCGTCGCGTCGTAACCGACTCGATAACCTTCGTTGGCCAAAAGCGGCTCGTCGGCATCGACGATGAGCACCCCGTCCGGTTTGAGCCCGGCTTTAATCTCAAGTTTTGCTTTAGCGATCCCTGAGCGACCTCCGACTTGTTCGCCGTGCGACTCGCCGATGTTCGTCACGAACGCGACGTCAGGCTTGGCAAGTTTCGATAACAACTCGATTTGTCCGAATCCGTTCATCCCCATCTCGAGCACCGCGACTTCCGTGTCACGAGGCATTCGCAGTACGGTCAGCGGCAAACCGACGTCCGAGTTGAAGTTTCCAGCCGTCTTGTGGGTTTTGAACTTTTCCCCGAGAACGACGGCAACCATGTCTTTCGTCGACGTCTTGCCGTTTGAACCGGTGATCGCGACCACGAACGGATCGATTTCAGCCAAGTATCGTGCCGCCGCTTCTTGCAGCGCCTCTAGCGGTGACTCGACAGGAATCGCCACAATCCCTTCCGGCAGCGGACGCCCCTGCTCCCAAAACGTCACGATTGCGCCTTTTTGGACGGCCGCATCGATGAAGTCGTGGCCATCGACGCGAGCCCCGATGATCGGCACGAACAATCCGTCCTCATTACCGTCCCTCGAGTCGGTCGCGACATGACGGACCTCACGTGTGTCGTCCGTCTCCATCCCAAACCAAGAAGCAAGTGTTTGTATCGTTAACTGTTCCATCCTTATTTCCTCCTGTGACAAAGGAAAAGAGAGCCGAGGCCCTCTTCATCCCTATGCGTTAGTTCGACGGTGATTGGAGCCTCACTTTGAGTGTCGCCCCGTTCTTGACCGGCTTGCCTTTCCCGATTGACTGGGAAGTGACAAAACCCGTTCCGTCTATTTCTAAATTCAATTGATAGAGCGTCGCCAATCGTTTCGCATCACGAAGCGACCAGCCTGATAGGTTCGGCATCGTGAACGAGTCCTCCGTCTTCAACAGGAGGCGCTCCCCGACGACGTACGATTGCCCTTCGACCGGGCTTTGAGCGACGATATCGTCCCCGCTACCGAGTAAGATCGGTTCGAACGAAGCGGCTTTCGCCTGCTTGACCGCCTCATCACGACCAAGCTCGACGTATGTTTCCGTCGTCTTCGTCGACGCATCGATTGTTTTTGTTTGTTTTTCCGGCTCGACGCTTCGATAGCGCAACGCCACGTCCATGACATCCTTGAACAGCGGCGCCATGATGCGCGGACCCGTCGTCGACGAGTCGCCGTTCGGTCGGTCGACCGCAATATACATGACGAGTTCCGGATCATCTTTCGGTGCCATTCCGACGAACGAGTGGATGTACTGACCGCTCAAGTACTTCCCATTTTCGGCAATTTGAGCCGTCCCGGTTTTTCCGATGACGCGATAATTATCGAGCGCATACAGTTGACCGGTTCCGAGATCACTATTGACGACACCGTCGAGTGCTTCGCGTGTCAGCTTGGCCGTTTCTTCCGTGACCGGTTGACCGACAGTTTTCGGATTGGTCGTCCGAATCGTCTCGCCCGTTTCACGGTTGACGACTTTTTTAATCACGTACGGTTGTTTCATCGTCCCGTCGGTCGCGATCGCTGAAGTCGCTTGTAGGATTTGCATCGGTGTCATCGCCGTCGATTGTCCCCATGCTGTGATCAACACGTTCATCGGACTATCAAAGTCATATTGACTGTTCACTTCTCCCGGCAAATCGACGCCCGTTCGTTGGTCGAACTTGAACGCCTTGAAGTAATCTTCGTACCGGCCGAGTCCGAGTCGTTCATTCGCTAAAATCGAGAAGGCGACGTTCGAAGAGTGCCAGACGCCTTCCACCATAGGAATCGTACCCCATCCGGTGACGTTATAATCATTGAACACCGTCTTGCCATACTTGTAAGACCCGGATTTATACAGCTCGTTCGGGTTGTAAACACCTTCATTGATCGCTGCGGCGAGTGTGAAGATTTTCATCGTCGAACCCGGCTCAAAGCGAGATGAGACAGAGAAGTTGCTGTAAGACGTGATCTCACGGGTATTCGGATCAAAAGACGGACGATCGGACAAGGCGATGATCTCACCGGTCTTTGGATCCATGATGATCGCCGTCGCATTTTTCGGTTTATATTCTTTATACAGTTCATCCATTTTCGTATCAAGCAGTTGTTGGATGCGATGATCGAGCGTCAACTGGACGTCCGCCCCGTCTTCCGGGTCGATTTTTAGTTGTTCATCGCTCGACACGAGCTGTCGGCCTGCTAAATCTTTCTCGAAACGATATAAACCGTACGATTCACTCAGCACGTCATTGAGCGATTTTTCGATTCCAAGTTCTCCGACGAGTTCGATGCGCCCGTTTTGATCAATCTTTTGGGCGTAGCCGACGACGGATGAAGCAAAGACTTTATTCGGGTAATAGCGTTTCGGTTCTTCGACGAACGTGATGCCCGGAATCGCAAACGCTTCGATCGCTTCTTTTTGTTCGACCGTCAAATCCCGGCCCGGTACCCCGAACTCGATTTGACCGCGATCGACGTTTTGTTCGAGCCGTTTCAAAATATCGGCTTCAGTCATCGGGATGACCGTCGCAAGCTCTTTAGACGCGCCCTTAAACTCGTCAGGCAAGAGCGTTTTGTTTTCGACCCGCTCTCCCCCTAGCTTCAAGACCGCGACAATCCGGTAGGACGGGATATTGATCGCAATCGGTTGCCCGAACCGATCAAAAATCTCTCCACGCTCCGCCTTAAGTGTACTGACAGCCTTCCAACGCTCTTCTTCAGCGAAAGCGAGCATGTTCTCCCCTTTGTACGTCTGAAAGACGGACAAGTAGAGGAACCAGCCGACAAAAAATAAAAAGAGCGGTGTGAAGCAAACGATCGCCACCCACGCCACTCTTTTTTTACTCTGTTGTAGAGAATTCATCAGTCGATCACCAAAACGTTCTTTTCATTGAACTGCATGCCGAGCTTTTCAGCAATCGCATAAATTCTCTCAGGTGAGCTTAGTTGGGCAATCTCATACTTCAGTTCTTCATTCTCTTTCGAGATCGTGTTCATCTCTTGGCTGATGACAGCCGTATCTCGCATAATATTGTACGCTTCGTTATGTTTCGACACCGTGATGCCACCGAACAAGACGACCGAGAAAATCATCGTCGGGTACAGGATGGATTCGAACAAGGTCAACGTACGTCGTTTCGGAGCTGGTATTGGTCGTTCTTGCGGAATCGGATTTCGATTCGGTGAAATTTGAGGCTGCAGAGCCTTGCGGGCAGCTTCTGGCATCAGGTATCCCTCCTACGTACAATCTATTTTTGTTTTTCAGCGATCCGAAGTTTGGCCGACCGGGCCCGGCGGTTGTCTTCAAGTTCGTTATCTCCGGCAGTGATCGGCTTGCGTGTGATCAGCTTCAATTCCGGTTCGAACTCCTCTGGGATAATCGGCAATCCTTTTGGCAACTGTGGATACTGGCTCTTCTCTTTGAAAACCTGCTTACAGATGCGGTCTTCAAGTGAATGGAACGTGATCACACAAATCCGTCCACCGATGGCGAGCATGTCAATCGCGTCTTGGACGGCACGATCGAACACGTTCAATTCGTCGTTCACAGCGATACGGATCGCTTGGAACGTCCGTTTCGCCGGATGGCCGCCTTTGCGTCGCGCCGGCGCCGGAATTGCGTCTTTAATCAATTCGACGAGTTCGAACGTCGTCTCAATCGGCTTGACGGCACGGGCTTGTTCGATCTTACGCGCAATCTGTTTCGAGAACTTCTCTTCCCCGTATGTAAAGAAAATGCGGGCGAGGTCCCCGAACGGCCATTCGTTGACGACGTGGTACGCCGAAAATTCTCGTGACCGGTCCATTCGCATATCGAGCGGAGCGTCAAAATTATAGCTAAAGCCGCGTTCTGCCTCATCTAACTGTGGTGAAGAGACACCGAGGTCAAATAATACTCCATCGACTTGTGTCACACCTCGTACCGCTAACTCGTCTTTCAGATGGACGAAGTTGCTCTTTATAAACGTAACCCGGTCCTCATATGGAGCCAAACGCTCAGCAGCGTGCGTGAGTGCGACGTCGTCCTGGTCGAAGGCGTAAAGATGGCCCGTCGTCAGGCGTTTCACAATCTCTTCGCTATGACCGGCTCCCCCTAACGTACAATCGACGTAAATTCCGTCCGGTTTGATGTTCAGTCCATCAACAGACTCCATTTTTAAAACCGTTTCATGCTCAAACATACAAAAACCCTCTCAACCTACATTTTTCAACTAGTTTATTACATTTACTTTATCATAAAAATGTCAAGCTACGCATTGGTTTTTAGAGAAAATAGGAAACAAAAAGGTAACAAACAAAAAATGGTTCTCCAAACAAGTGGAGAACCTCGATCATTTACGATTTCACAATCAAATTTTGACTAAACAACGCTCCCATTCCGCCTGTTCATAGGCGGCGCGTAACCGAACGAATAAATCGTCTCCGTGACGATTCATCAGTGGGACCATCGACCAGATCCGCTCTTGCGGTGCGTCCATCGGCAGCAAGCGTGTCGACAGATGGATCCGGCGTCGATTCAAACGATACTGCTCGCGCTTCGCCTCGGCCCGCATCTCGTCAGCGAGACGGTCAAGGATATGTCGCGCGTTCGTCTCAAAGCGATGCCCGCGCTTTCCTGCCTCTTGCCCGATTGCTTCAGACAGCGTGCGGTAGGCATACAGACTTTGGTCAAACGATTCGTCATCGAACGAATGGTCCGGGAGCGGATTCGTCAAGTAATCGACGAGTGTGGTCCCTTCTTGAGCGAGTTTTTTCTCGTCGTTCGTCGACATGACGACAGCGCCAAGTCTCGGGATCAACAACGGCATCTTCCAACCGAATACATGAAACAACGGACGAAGTTGGAGCCAATAGGCGATCTCCCCCGGACCAGCGACGTATGCGAGCGTCGGGAACAAGTAATCTTGCATGAGCGGCCGTGACACGACATTATTCGAGAACCGTTCGGGATGCTCATCAATTTCTTGTAACAGTTCCGCCTCCGTGAAGCAGTGACCGCGTTTCGTCGTGAAGACATCTTGTTGTTCTTTCGTCAACAATTCACGCGTCCCGTCATGATAAAACACGTGGGCCGCATCGCGGTTCAGTTCTACGGTCGGCATGCCGTCCTCAAATGAGTCGCGGAACACTTCGTGCAAGCGGTCGTGTTGCACGATCAACTGTTTGAACGCCTCACGTTCGAGCCGGCGTACGTCAGGCTGATGCGGGTCGAACAGGAGAAAATCGTTCCCGACGAAACGCCGCATCATCTTCCCAAAAAATTGTGCGAACGAGTGACTCGCTTGGAGTAAGACGACAAGCTCATGATAAAGCGTCGCCGTATGGACAGTCTCTGTCTCCGACACGAACAGACGTTGCAACATTTGGACGAGTTCGATTTTGAGACGGTCGAATTCGAGTTCTCCGACCGATGCTTTCCCTGCGAGCGGAACGGTCGACAACGCTTCTTTCCGCAGTTGCCGTGACAACGGCTGGGGGGCGTACACATGGTTGATCTCGGCGAAGTCATGATCCTCGGTCGCCATCCAAAAAATCGGGATGACCGGCTTACCGAGCACGGCTTCCGCCTGTTTCGCTCGTTTGAGCACGGTTAACAGCTTATACACCGCAAACAACGGGCCCCCGAAGACGCCGACTTGCTGTCCGGTCACAATCGTGAACGCCTCGCCTTTCGCGAGCGCGTCGAGTTTTGAGTCAAGCACGTCCGAGAGCGGACCGTGAACCATCTGTTGCGCCCGAAGAATCCCTGCTAACGATTCCAGATGCGGGTATGAGCGTCCTTCAAGCTCGCTCGCTCGAGCTTCGAGCTCGTCCATTCCTTTATAGTCCAGCCACTTCGTATATCCCGCTTCGATTTGAATCATCGGGGAAGATGGACTGTACATGGCGTCTAGCGACTCTATCCTCACGTATAACGACTTCCTTTCAAACGGTCAATGAATCATTTCTTTTGCGACACCGAGCGAGAACAACACGGCGTGTAACGGGACGAGTAGTAAAAATAACAATCGCCAGCCGTGTACGAACATTTTTGTATATAAGACTTCTTCGTGTCGGACTCGCTGCCAAATCGCATTTGCCGGAAAAATAGCGCAGCAGACGGCTAAGAGCAACCAAACGACGTCGTCCCCGACGAGTGTCTCTAATAGGACCGCACACGCATAAAACCAGAGGAACACTCCGGCATCGCAGACAAGTTTAAACGTATTGACCGATTTCGGCATAATTTTTCTAAGTATCATATACACCATAAACCATATGACAAGCGGAAATGAAACGATATACACTAACACGATGCGCTCGCTCCTATTATCAATTTTTGCATGAGTGGGATGACCGTCAGTTTTCGGCCTCTGTCCTCGGCCCGTTTCAAGAGCGGGGTCAAGATGGCATCGACCTCGGTCATACGTCCGGCCTCGATATCTCGAAGCATCGAAGAGCGGTTTTGAGCTGTCTTCTCGATGATCGTCTCAATATATGTATAAGGCACGAACTGATCGAACAGCGGTGTCAGCTCCTCATAGATCGTTTGCGCGACTTCGCGGCAAGGCGGTTCGGCGACGGCTCCGTTCGGGACGCGACAAAGTGCGGTGATCGGATTGATGATCGCGTTCGCAAACAACTTTTCAACGACGACTTGTTCGATATCCGCTTCCCACACGACTTGGAGCGGCGAGGCGATGAACGTGAGCGGCTGTAGGGCATCCAAGCTCCCGATCCGAACTCGGCCGAGACCGCTATGGTTAATTCGATTTTTGTCTCGCGTCACCCCGTGCTCGATGACGCCTAAGTGGAATCCTCGTTCCCGAGCGTACTCGAGATGGGCAATCCCGTTCGAGCAGATGAACACAGGGACGCCCCCGGTAAGCCGTTCTGTCGCCGCGCGCACTTGGTGCGCTTTCGTCGTCACGAAAAAGACGTCCGCATCCGTCTCGTTGAGTGTATGTACCGGTTTGAGCGGGACAGCGACGGTCCCCTTCGTCATACCGGCTCGTTCGATCATGACGTCTTTCGTTTCTTCGCCTCGACCGTACAAGGTGACGCTATAGTCTTTCGCGAGTAACGACGCCATCAACATCCCGACAGCCCCGTTCCCGATAATCCCAATTCGTTTGATCGGCTTCATTCGCTATCCCTCCACAAACAGTGTGCACAAAGAATTTTACCACAATCTGTTTCCAGGACCACACAATTAAAAAAAGAAGCGATCTCCAAGGAGACCGCTTCTTTTCGCATTATTTGCTTGTTACTTCTTTACCGTTGTAATGTCCGCAAGATTTGCAAACACGGTGTGAAAGTTTCATGTCGCCACAGTTCGGGCACTCGTTCATACCAGGTACGTTAAGTTTGAAGTGAGTACGACGAAGACGTTTGCGAGTTTTCGACGTTCTACGGAATGGTACTGCCATCGTTGTCCACCTCCTTGAAAAGTTAGCCGTTCTCGTCCTCTTTTTTAGAGAACAAGTCAGCAAGGCCCGCGAGGCGCGGGTCGATTTTTGGTTGGTCGTCCGGCTGTTCGTCAATGAGAGACCAGCCTTCCCCTTCAACCTGAGTTTTGTCTGTTTCGTTCCCGAAAATTTGAATCGGGACTTCTAACATGATGAGCTCTTTTACGATCGGTCGCAGATCAATCGTATTTCCTTCTGGCAAATTGACATCATCGAATTGCTCCGTATAACGCCCATTCTCCAAAAAGAAAGGCTCGAGCGATTCAATATCAAATTCAAAGACGACATCTTCTAACGTACGCGCATCTGGCAACGTCAGGTCCCCTTGAACCTTCAAATTGAATGTAACTTGATTAGATGTGAACGACGCATCCCCGTGCACATGCACCGGGCGAATCGAACGGATATCCGGATGGAGCTGAGTAAGCTCTTCGAGTTCAACCATCTCATCGATGGAAAAACTGTCATCCTGGTTTCGTAGCTTAAGTAGCTGTGCAATAGACCACTTCATCCGAATCACCTCAATTGCAACAATATGAATTATAGATAGGCCAACTTGTTTTGTCAATGTTTTTTCTTTACACTAAAATCAGTTGGCGACGGCGCTTTGCCAAAGCGTACTTTCCTATCTTACACCAATCCAATCGACAATGCAAAGGAGTAAATTTATGAAAAAGACGGCCATCATCGCGGAGTACAATCCGTTCCATAACGGACATCTCTATCAGGCAAAAACAGCTCGAATCGAAACGGATGCCGACGCCATGATCGCCATCATGAGTGCCCAGTTCACACAGCGCGGTGAACCGGCTGCTTTTGACAAGTGGAGCCGGGCTGCGGCGGCAGTCAAAACAGGGGCGATCGACCTTGTGATCGAACTGCCGACTTGTTACGGCGTCCAACGCGCCGACCGGTTCGCGAGCGCGGCTGTCGCCATCGCGGAACAAATCGGATGCCAGACGCTCTCGTTCGGCAGTGAGAGCGGCGACGCCGATGCGATCCTGCGCGCGGCACACGCTGGCATCGAAGCGACACCCGCCTATCATGACGCGCTCCAACACGCCTTAAAAGCAGGCAAGTCATCCGCCAAAGCATCGAGCGAGGCGTTTGCGGCACTTTATCCAACTTTTGACTTGACGCTCCCAAACAACATTCTCGCCTATCATTATGCGAAAGCCGCTCGCACCATCTCACTCCATACCGTAAAGCGTCTTGGGGCCGGCTACCACGATACAGGCGTCTCGGACGTCATGTCGGCAACGGGTGTCCGGGCCCACTATCTCGAGACCGGAAGTGTCCGGGCTGTCCCAGAAGCGACACGGGCGTTATTCCAGCAGACGTCGATGGCCCACTGGTCGCTCTATTGGCCTGTCTTGCAATTCAAGTTACGGACGATCCCAAAGTCAGAACTCGAACAACTCGTCGGCATTGACGCTTCGTTGTCCCCTCGCTTGATCGAAGCCGGTCTCGCACCGACGTTCGAACAAGCTATGGGCGGCCTGTTGACGCGACGCTATACACGCACGGCCATCCAGCGCGCTCTCGTCTCGGTCCTCATCCATTGGAAACGTGACGAACTTCCGGAACGATTTGACGAAGTCCCATACGTCCGTCCGCTCGCATTCAATGCGATTGGCCGTAGCGTCTTAAAAGACATAAAAAAAACGGTACCGCTCGTCAGCAAGTACCAGTCCGATTTAGCGTTCGAAGCTCGTGTGACCGAGGCGTACCGGTTACCTCTCGGCAACCGGTCACTGCTCGAGCATATGCAAACCCCTCAATTCATCGACTCCAAATAATCGATGGCGTCCTCGACCGTTTCGACCGGAACGACTGCAATATCGCTCTCGAGCCGGTCGAGTGATTCCAGCGCTTCATCATAATTCGAACCGGCCGGCACGAAGAATACCGAGGCACCGGCTCGGTCAGCCGCGACGATTTTTTGCCACGCCCCACCGATCGGACCGACGTTTCCTTCTTCATCGACCGTGCCAGTACCGGCAATCGTCTCACCGCCCGCCAAGTCACCCGGCGTCAACTGATCATAAATCTCTAGCGTGAACATGAGCCCGGCCGAGGGCCCCCCAACGTTCGTCAGTTCAAACGTGACGTCCGGTTCTGTGCGCACATCTTGCACCGGCAGCGGTTCATAAATTCCGAGACCGACACGGTCCCCGCTCCGGTCGAGCGGTTGAACGAGTGTCTTCACGACACGTTCCCGTCCATCCCGTTCGAGCGTGATCGTCACTTCATCCCCCGTCTCGAACGCCGAGACGCGGTTGATGAAATCAAGACGTGACGCGAACGATTGGCCGTCAAGCGCTGTAATGACGTCACCTGGTTTAAGGACGTTCGCCGCGAGCGACCCGGTGATTGGAGCCGAGACGTACATGCCGTCAAACGTGACGGTCACGTCCTCTTCGGCTAGACCGTACGCGTATTGAATGGCCGCTTGCTGCGACGATGACATGAGCAGCTGCTGTCTTCGCTCGTAATCGTCTTCCCCTTCGCCGTCATACAAATAGCGACTAGACGGACTCGCTTCCGTGAACGGCGTGAACCAGCTCCCGACGAGCCAAAGCGGTGTCGCCCGTCGTTGCGAGATCGTGACCATCATCAGTTCACCCGCATCTTTCGTCCCGTCTTCAACCGTCATAAAGGTTTCGATGGTCGTCGCTTCGCCCGGATACGTGATGTAATAAGGTAACGGGGCAAACAGAAAGATGAGCACGGCGACGAGGATACCGAAGCCGATCTTCAGCGACTTCATTGCTGTTGACTCACTTCATATTTTTTCCGAAGTGCCTGTTCGACTTGTTCGGGAACGAGTTCAGCGACAGAGGCGCCGTATTTGGCGACTTCTTTCACGATCGACGAGCTGAGGAACGAGTATTTGCTGTTCGTCATCATAAACAGCGTCTCGACGTCCTCGTTTAACTTCTTGTTGATCGAAGCGATCTGAAGTTCGTATTCGAAGTCAGAGACGGCCCGAAGACCGCGGACGATCGTCGCTGCTTCTCGTTTAGCGGCATACTCGACGAGCAGCCCGCCAAACGCGTCCGCTGACACGTTCGGTAAATGCGATGTCACTTCCCGAATGAGCGTGAGCCGCTCTTCGACGTTGAATAACGGTGCCTTGCTCGAGTTTTCGAGCACCGCGACGATCACTTCGTCAAAGATGGCTGCCGCCCGCTCAATAATATCTAAATGTCCGTTCGTAATCGGGTCAAAGCTCCCCGGGCAAATCGCGATCCGTTTCATATGTTCACTCCTCGGTCGTTGCGTACTCGTAAAGGCTGATCGTAATGACAGACGAGTAGCGTTGAACCTTAATTTTTTCGAGCAGACCGACCCGACCCGGCAACGTCGTCTCGCTGCCATGTTCGCAGACGACGACGCCGTTGTCTGTCAACAGTCGGTTCGATTCAATGAGTTGTAAAAACGATTCATGTTCTTCCTCATGGTACGGCGGGTCCATGAAAATGAGTTTAAACGACCGCCCCGTCTCGGCGAGTTGGTCGAGGACGGCCCGCGCGTCTTGTCTTTGAACCGTCGCTTGTGCCTCGTAACGCGTCGCCCGTAGATTGTCCTGTATCGTTTGAATCGCCTTCCCATGACGATCGACGAAGACGGCACGGTCGCACCCCCGTGATAACGCCTCGATCCCGAGGCCGCCACTCCCCGCGTAAAGGTCGAGGGCATCCCCCCCGGCGAAGTAAGGGCCGATGATATTAAACAATGATTCTTTTACTTTATCTGCCGTCGGTCGTGTCGTCGACCCTGGGACCGCCTTTAGGCGCGTCCCTTTTCGTTCTCCTGAAATGACTCGCATCGTTGATCCTCCATTAGAAAAGATGAAGGCGTCACCACCTTCATCTCGCCCGTTTATTTCTGCTTTGGCTCGTACGTCTCGGCAATGAAAGGCCGTTCGCTCCGAACGACCGCGTCGACGAATGGCAAGGCACTGATTTTCTCGATGATCGTCTCATGGTCTTCTAAGTCCGTATATAAAAAGGCGTACTTCTCACGCTTCGAGACGTAATATAAGTTTGCGTAGCGACGTAGCGCTTTCACTTGTTTGAGCGACTGCACGTAAACGACGAGTCCGATTCGACCTTTTAACTCGAATGATTCAGCCAGCACATCCACAACTTCCGCCTCCTCCGCCACAGCTTCCGCCACCGGAACAGCCACCCTCATCGAAGAACGGGTTGCCGGTAGGCACTTTGATTTTTGGAGATACCGAGAACGCCAACAGCTCACTCACTTCTCCGAGTAACTTATCCAAGTTACGTTCCGCCTTTTTGAAGGCGGCCACTTCCGGTTGCACGTCGAGACGACGCTTCACGAGATGCATCTCTTTTTTAATACGATCGTGATCCGGGTGATGTTTCCCGAACCGTTGCACGTACTCATAATCTTCTTTCATTCGTAAAAATTCCCGTTCGACTTCCTGGGCTTCTTTCGAGCGAGCGCGAGCTTGTTTTGTCGCGATATATGTTTGGAACGATTCGCTCGTCTCGATCAAGGCAGTCAATGCTTCTGTTTGATCGAGCAAATCAATCGTCTGTTCAGTAATAATCATGGCTTTCACCCTTTCTGACATGATTTTACCACAATTGATTCCCTCTGTGAGCAATCGGACTTATAATTGAACGTGACGTAAATGCAGAAAGGAAGTGAACCACCGCTTCGTGCGGTGTACGATGAAAAAAGTCTCGTTTAACATGATTCGCTCGGCCGGTATGAAAACCGACTATGCGAAACCAGAATATTATTATGATCAGCTTGATAAAGTCC
Source organism: Exiguobacterium sp. s142 (assembly GCF_018618455.1). Classification (NCBI taxonomy): domain Bacteria; kingdom Bacillati; phylum Bacillota; class Bacilli; order Caryophanales; genus Exiguobacterium; species Exiguobacterium sp. s142. The sequence goes on from NZ_JACSMB010000001.1 coordinate 454,277, forward strand.
GGGCGGCCGATCTCGTCCTCTTCCCGGAGTACTGGATGGTCAACTCGATCATTTACGGATTGAACAAACCGATCTTCCCGTCTCCGGCAACGTACCACCTCGGGCACGATAAAATCGAGATGACACGCGCTTTTACAGCGACGTTCCCGCATCGCATCCCGAAGACGTTAATTTACGGGAAGAACCCGTACACGATCGAACGCGTCCTTGAAGAGTTCGAATACCCGTTCGTCGCCAAGACCGCCAAGTCCTCGATGGGTCAAGGCGTCTGGCTCATTAAAAATGAACAAGAATGGCTCGAATACGTCGACAAACACGAGACGTTTTACGTCCAACAGTTCATCCCGAACGACCGTGACCTACGCATCATCGTCATCGGCGAAGAAGTCGTCGGTTCTTATTGGCGCGTCAGTGAGGCCTTTTTAAACAACGTCGCCCAAGGTGCCCACTTCTCGTATGACGATATCCCAGGTCACGTCGTGGAAGAAGTGCTCTCGATCGCGAAGACGCTTCACATCAATCACGCCGCGTTCGACGTCATCGTCTCAGAGGATACTTTTTACATCTTGGAATTCAACGTCTTCTTCGGTTCAGAAGGATTGATGCCGCTCGGCGTGAGACTTATCGACAAGATTGCGGCGTATCTCGAAACGATGTCTTGACCGTTCATCTTTTTTTCACAATTTGAACACACGTTATTCCAAGAACGTTTTCGAATATGATATGATGACATATGAGGTTTATTAGGGAAAAGGGGGATTATGATGAAATTTGAGCAGTTTCACATCGAGGGAAAAGAGATCCGCTTCGGTTTGCTCGAGACGATCATGGATCATCATCATTTCATCCGTGAAGGCGCTTGGGACTATGAGCGTGCGACGTATGATATGAAGTACGAGAAGCAATCGACGGGCGAGACGTTTTACCTGCGCTTGCCGGTTTATGCGATTGAAGGCCAAATCGAGGACCGTCATGCGGTCGTTAAAATGGTGACACCGATTCTCGGGAAACATTACTACCCGCACGGCGTCGAGTACGACGAAGAGTTCCCAGAAGAAATCGTTCGCGACTGTGAGCGTCGTCTCGCGGCTCTTGCGGAAACACTGGAAGTCAAACCCCTCTAAACGAAGGGGTTTTCTTATGGCCACTCAACAAAAATGGAGAACCCGCTATGGGTTCTCCATTTTTACATACGCTTAACGACTTGCAATCACATTGAGTGTCACGTCGACTTGTCCGAGCAATAGATCGAACTGGTCGCGGACGTAACGGTACAACCGCTCTGCCTCGCTAAGCGAGACGGGTGCGATCAGTAGATAATCGTACCGCTCTTTCGAGAGCGACACGACTTTCACTTCACGCAATCCGAATTCGATCGCGCTACACGCAATCAAATCCTCGATCGCCCGCTCTGCAATCGTCACATCTCCGTATGAATAATCGTTTCCGATGACAGCCATCGTATCGTTCATCTTCTTCACTCCTTTTCTGCAACGAGCACTTTCACGTCCTCCATAATGGTTTCGATGTCGACTGGTTTTTCTCCTGTCGTCGCCATTTGCGCGACTGCACGAACATCATGGTGACGGTCGATGATATACATCGTCGTCGCGTGGGTGACAAGTCCACTATTCGCTTTCGAATAATAGAACTGAAGCTGACGGGTGATCCGGTCGATGTCGGCTTTGTCACCGGTCAACATCTTCCATCCAGTTGGCTCAGCTTGGAACGCCGCTCCGTAGTTCTCAAGTACCGGGATCGTATCGACTTCCGGGTCGACCGTGATGGCGACGAGTTCGACGTCAGTGCCGTACAAGTCGTTCGCCTTCAAGTCTTGCTCGAGTTTCATGAAGTCGCGTAGCGTGAGCGGACAAATGTCGGGACAGTTCGTATAAAAGAACGTGACGATTTTGACTTTGCCGTTATCTGAGTCGTACGGTTGGCCATCGAGCGCGTTCGTCAACGTGAACGGTGTCGGCTCTTGGATGACCGGCAAATCATCTTCTTTGAAGAAGAGGAAATACGAGGCCGCTCCGATAGCGATCAAAATGACGACCGTCAACCCGACCGTCAAGTAACTATTCCGTTTCATGCTCATCCCCCTCTCTTCGGTCATCCTCCGATGATGGCCCGGAAGACGTTCGTCGTCTCACCCGGTTCAAACGCCACATAGAGAAGAACATAGACCATCACACCTGTAATGGCTGTGAAAAACCAGACGACTGATGCTTTCGGTCCGATTTTACGATGTTTCTCGATCTTGTTTTTATAGCCAAGATAGAGTGTGATCAATCCGAGGATACCACCTGTCGTCGCCAGGATGATGTGGAAAATCATGAAAGCGAGATAGTACGGCTTCACCGAGTCCGGACCTCCAAATGCGGTATTCCCAACAAAGATCGTCCGCGAGACGTAAAGGATAAAGAACGTCGTCGCCGCGACGGCAGCTGCTGTCATGACTTTCTTATGCTTTTCAATATTGCGGCGGTCGCGCGCGATAATCGTCCAGCCGATGGCGACCAAAATCGCACTGATTACAATGAATGTCACACTAATTAAGGCAAGATAGTTCATCGATGTTTCCCCTTTGACTTAGTTCATTTTTTCTCTTTCGGTTCGTTCGGTGTGAATGACATGCCTTCGTCAAGCGCGAGCGATTTCGTCCGGCGTACCCAACCGAAGAACGTCCAGCCGAAGAAGAAACCGTACACGACTTCCTGTCCAAGCTTCATCAATACCCCGCCGAAGCGCTGGTCTTCGAGGGCGCTGTTCGTCGCACCCATCAAGGCGTTTAAGTCGAGACCGGATACGTCTCCGTTCGGCATACAGTATCCGAGCACCGTCGCGAACGTCTCAACGTCCGTATAGGCGTCATAGAGAATTCCTTGACTGAAGATGATGAACGCACAAGCAGGCGTCAATAGCACACCGTTTGCGATGATGTACACCATCCGTTTCAAATCGGACATCCCCTCTTCTTCATCCGAGAGGAACGGGGCGATGACCGGATACCACATCGTCAAACTGAAGACGACGAGAGCCCCGTGAAAGATGCGATGCACCCCGTAGTTCGTTAACACGTAATCAAAGATGAATGGCATGTGGTAAAACGTAAATAACGCGTTGAACAACACGAGCGCAATCAGCGGTTTCGTCATAAACTTAAGCGTCGGCCCGATTACTTTATAACTAAATAATTTTTCAAATACCCAATACGGCAATCCGTAAATGACGAGCGCCGGCGCTAACACGTAAACGAGCACCATCTGCAACATATGCACCGAGAAGATGATGTGCGCGAGCACGTCGACTGGACTACCAAATCCGATGTAATAGAGCACGATCGCAAACAACATGCTGAACTTTTGTAGCAACGTGGTCGACTCGTACCCTCGTTTCGCCATTCTCTCTGTGACGAACGCATAGAGGACGTACAACCCTACCATCAACAATCCGAATAACGGACTCCAAAGCGTTGTCCATTCGAACTGTTTGAGTAGCTCTGATGTATTCCAGAGCATCCCTTCACCCCTTTTCTTTCTCTCCTAAACCAATGAAACCGTTCACTTCAAGATTACTATTCCTTTATTTTTGAAGTAAAGCAAAAAGGACTGAATCATCTATGTTTCCACAGATGTTCAATCCTTTGTCACATTTTTACCAAATGAGCAAACGAAGTGCCGCGACAGTGATGATGGCGACGAAAATACCAAGCCACATCATTCCGACGATCCACGTGTTGCCACGGTTGTTCATATGCATGAAGATGTACAGCTGCAAGAACACTTGGATGATGGCGAGGATGATCAAGAAGCCACCCGCCGCCCATACCGGCATGAGCTCCGCGTAGACCGCGCCGAACGCGACAAACGTGAGCAAAATCATCATCGCGAAACTGATCAACTGAAGTTGATACTCGCGTCTCGACTCTGCCTTCACTTCAAGCTCTAACTGTTTGTGTGTTTCGTTCATTGGATTTTTTTCCATGTCAGCTCACCATCCCTAAGAGATAGACGATCGAGAAAATGAAGACCCAAACAACGTCGATGAAGTGCCAATATAAACTCGACACGTAGAACTTCGGTGCGTTGTAGACATCGATCGGACGGTTCCAGTTGCGGATCAACAGCGTCGTGATCCAAAGGAGACCGAACGTGACGTGAGCGCCGTGGAATCCGACGAGCGTATAGAACGCAGAACCGAACGCACTCGACGTGAACGTGTGACCGATATGGTAGTAGTGGATGAACTCGTAAATCTCAGCTCCTAAGAACCCTGCTCCGAGAAGAAGCGTCACGATCAACCAAAACTTCATTCGACCTGGATTGTTCGCCTTCATGTTCATCATCGCGAGCACGCTCGTGAGCGAGCTCGTGAGGAGGAGCATCGTCATCATGAAGACGAGCCCCATCTCAAAGATGTTGTACGAGCGAAGTTCCTCTGGCGCACCAGAATTTAGAAGCCCGACGTACGTTCCAAACAACGAGGCGAAGAGAACCGTCTCTCCTCCAAGGAAGAACCAGAAGGCCACATATTTATTTTTCCCTTCCAGCGTGGCTTTCTCTGGATTGGCCGGAATACCGGTCACTGGGTGTTTTTCAACTGCATGTGCCATTTATTGTTCTCCTTTCTCACGAATCGCTTTCAAATCCGCTTCGATTTGTGATTTTGGAATGTAGAATCCGTGGTCGTCGATCCATGAACGGAGGAACATCGACACGAACGTGATGAGTAAACCGATGACGATCAGTGACCAACCGACAACCGCGTTGTCCATTTGGAAAATCGCGCCAAGTCCAGCGATGAATAACCCGAGTGACATGAAGAACGGGATCAATGAGTTATTCGGCATATGGATGTCTGACACTGGTTCAGCGACAGAAACCCGTTTGTTACCCGCCATTTTCTCGAGCCAGAACGTGTCCAACCCTTTGACGAGCGGTGTTTGTGCGAAGTTGTACTCTGGAGTCGGCACAGGAAGTGTCCACTCGAGCGTACGTCCGTCTTCCCAATGGTCCGGTTTGACGACGTCTTTCGACAAGAACGCCTTGACGACGGCGATGAGCAAGATGATCGTCGACACACCCATGAAGAAGGCACCGATTGTCGACAGCAAGTTCAACGTCTCAAACCCTTGATTCGGCAAGTATGTGAAGACGCGGCGTGGCATCCCGAACAATCCGAGGAAATGTTGCGGGAAGAACGTCAAGTGGAACCCGATGAAGAACAACCAGAACTGCCAGTAGCCAAGCTTCTCAGAGAGCGCTTTGCCGAACATGAGCGGGAACCAGTAGTAAAGTCCTGCGAAAAGACCGTAGACGACCCCACCGACGATTACGTAGTGGAAGTGGGCGACAACGAAGTAACTATCGTGGTACTGATAGTCAGCCGGTGCGACCGAGAGCATAACCCCTGTCATCCCTCCGACGAGGAACGATGGGATGAACGCCACCGAGTAAAGCATCGCGACGTTGAACTTGATCTGCCCACCCCAAAGTGTGAACAGCCAGTTGAAGATTTTGACCCCTGTCGGAACGGCGATGGCCATCGTCGCGACGGCGAAGATCGAGTTTGCGACCGGTCCAAGACCGACCGTGAACATGTGGTGAACCCAAACCATGAAGCCAAGGAACCCGATGAGCATCGTAGCGAATACCATCGTCGTGTAACCGAACAAGCGTTTACGGGCAAACGTCGGAATGATTTCCGAGAAAATACCGAACGCCGGTAAGATCAAGATGTAAACTTCCGGGTGACCGAAGATCCAGAAGAGGTGTTCCCAAATGACGACGTTACCGCCCATTGCCGGATTGAAGTAAACGGCTCCGAACAGACGCTCGAACATCAACATGAACAAGCCGACTGTAAGCGGCGGGAACGCGAAGACGATCAACGCCGAAGCGACGAACGTCGTCCACGTGAAGAGCGGCATCCGCATGAGTTTCATGCCTGGTGCCCGCATGTTCAAAATCGTGACGAGGAAGTTAATCCCGGCCATGAGTGAACCGAACCCTGAGATTTGAAGACCGAGGGCGTAGAAGTCGACCCCTGTCGCTTCCGGTTGCGTCGAGAGCGGCGCATAAGCCGTCCAACCCGCGTTCGGTGCAGCGCCGAAGAACCAGCTAAGGTTCAACATGAGGCCACCGAAGAAGAACAACCAAAAACCGAGCGAGTTAATGAACGGGAACGCGACGTCGCGCGCCCCGATTTGAAGCGGCACGACGGCGTTCATAAAACCGAATAGCATCGGCATCGCCGCAAGGAAGATCATCGTCGTCCCGTGCATCGTGATCAACTGGTTGAACACTTCGCCGCTGACGAAATCGTTCATCGGACGGACGAGTTGCCAACGAATAAGTAACGCTTCAATTCCACCGAGAAGGAGGAAGAAGATTCCTGAGAACAAATACAAAATACCGATTTTTTTGTGGTCAACCGTCGTAACCCAATCCATGATGCCATTGTATTTACGCGGTTGCTGCATAGCAGTGGTCTGTGCCACGTGAAATCCCCCTTTTCCCGTTAGTCAATCTTCTGATCGTACAAGAAGTCAACGAGTGCATCTAACTCTTCATCACTGATTTGGCCTTCACTGAAGCCAGGCATGAGCGCGCCTTGTTTTAATGCTTGTGGATCACGAATCCATTCTTTCAACTTTTCTTCGTTGTTTTCGAGGTAACCCGCCAACCACTCGCGGTCACCGAAGTTCGTCAAGCTCGGCGCGACTTTACCGCCACCGTGGCAGCTCAAGCAGCTTTCGACGTACACTTGCTCACCTGTCGTCAAGTTTTGATTGTCGGCGACAAGGTTTTCTGTGTTCTCGTCTTGCTTCGCTTTCATGTCTTCGAGCCACTGATCGTAATCAGCTTGCTCGAGGGCGATGACTTTGAAGTCCATGAGCGCGTGCGATGGTCCGCAAAGCTCGGCACATTTACCGTAGAACGTACCTGCTTCGTTCGCATGCAACCACATCTCGTTATCTAACCCTGGGTTCGTATCCGTCTTACCAGACAAAGCCGGTACCCAGAACGAGTGAATGACGTCTTTTGATGTCAAGTTGATACCGACCCGTTTACCGACCGGGATGACAAGTTCTTGTCCTGTGACAACACCAGCGTTCGGATATTCGAACTCCCACCAGTACAGGTTGGCTGTAACGTTAATTTCTTCTTCTTTTTTCGCTTCTTTCGCTTTCGCGAGTTCGACAGTCGTTGTGATTGTCGGAACAGCGAGAATGATGAGCAAGATGATCGGAACGACTGTCCAAATCATCTCGAGCGTGCTGCTACCTTCCACTTGCTTCGGAATCGATTCATCTTTCCGACGGAATTTCATGAGCACGTACACGTAAATGACCGTTACGATGACAAGTACAAAGAGCATGATTGCCAAACTGATGAGAATGATCCGGAGCTGAATTTCAGCGCCTTCTCCCATCGGCTTCAATGCAGACAATCCCTCTACGCCGCACCCTGACAATAGCAGCGCGAACATCATCATCGGGACGATGCCAAACAGAAGCTTCTTAAATGATTTCACAACAATCCCCACTTTCTCCCAAAATGATGTGCAATGGTTTCTATATAGTGAGTGCGATTACCAAAGTGCCGTCATGACGAAGGCAGTGCCGTCAGCATGAGTGCGACAATCCACACGACTAAATAAATTAATGAATAAAAGAACATTTTGTTAGCCCACTTGATCTCATCTTCGGCTTTAAACCCTTTCAAACCGAGATATAACCAGTAGCCCCCAAGACCGGCCGCAATGATCACGTAGACCGTACCGTAATGCATAAACAAGAGCGATGCTGGAATGAGCGTCGCAATCCACCAAATGATTTGCCGCTTGGTGATCGCGAAGCCGTTTACAACGGGCAGCATCGGAATGCCTGCCGCCCGGTATTCCTCGACGCGTCGCATCGCGAGCGCGAGGAAATGTGGCGGTTGCCACAAGAACATGACGAGGAACATGAGCCAGGCGTCGATATGAAGCGCCGGGTCAATCGCGGCCCATCCGATCAGCGGTGGAACCGCTCCGGAGATACTGCCGACGACCGTGTTCAACGTATGTGTCCGTTTTAGCCACATCGTATAAATAACGACATAAAAAAATGCCCCGATTAAACCGAAGACTGCTGCTACGTACGACACGATCAATAAAAGCAATGTCCCGACCGCAAGTTGCGTAAGTCCGAGAAGTAAAATGCGCTCCCCTGAAATTTTACCGGTGACACTCGGTCGATTGTCTGTACGTCCCATCAAGTAGTCGATATCACGGTCCACGAAGTTGTTTAGGTAACAACTCCCGGAAATGACGAGCGCGCTTCCTAACATCGTTAATAAGAGCTGTGGCCAAACTTCAAACAAATAAAGCACTGGCGTGTCACTCTGGTATGTTGTTGCCACAAAGAAACCGGCGAACACTAACAAAAGGTTAGCGCGTACGATTCCCATTTTTGCCAAAGCAACATAGTCACGGAACGAGGCGGCGGATTCTGTATAGTCTACTTCTGCCACTGTTCCCGGGTTGACTTTTGTCATGCTGACCCCCCCACATAATCACGAAATCCTCGTATTCTTTTCACAGAAAAAACACAATATGAACAAAGTACACCTAACTCATTACAAAGATACCATATTTCCAAAAAGAATACGTCGTTTATGCTTGTAAAATAGCGAGTTTTTTATGGCGAACGTGTGATAATTGTCACAGTAAAATTCCTGTACTAATACTAGGATAACGATTTTGATAGCGATTGCAAGCTTTTCCGTTTCGTTTTTCCGGACTAAAGCCGTATAATAAGTATGGCGAAAAAAATAAAAACATACAAGGCACAATTCTAGTGATTTTTCTCAAAAAGCAGGTGGAAACGAATGCATAAAAAACTCGCACTATTCTCAAGCCTCGTCACCCTCGGTATGATGCTCGTCTTGATCATGGGCGGTACTGTTACGAAAACCGACTCAGGTGACGGTTGCGGGACGGACTGGCCGCTCTGTCACGGGAAACTGATCCCGACGAACCCGAGCGTCGAGACGATGATCGAATACAGTCACCGCGTCGTGTCAGGGATTGAGGGACTCCTCATCATCGCCTTGACGATTTGGACGTTCACGGTCGTCAAAAATCGATTCGATGTCAAAGTGTTCGCGTTCCTAGCGTTCATTTTCATGTTGATCCAATCGATCATCGGCGCCGGAGCCGTCATCTGGCAACAGTCGGACGCGATTCTCGCGCTCCATTTCGGGATCTCGCTCGTCTCGTTTGCGTCCCTGCTCATCCTGACGATTCTTTTATTCGAAGGTGAACGGGTACACAAAGCGGTATCCGAAAAACTAAAGATTCACTTGTACGGGTTGACGATTTACACGATGGTCGTCGTCTACACAGGAGCATACGTCAGACACCTCGGTGCGACATACGCCTGTGTCGGTTGGCCGATCTGTGAGCAAAACGTGTGGACGTTCGAATCATACGTTCAAATGGGGCATCGCATCATGGCGGCACTCCTCGTCTTCTACACGCTCTACGTCCTTTATTTGGCCCGACGCGAAACGAACCGTCTCGTCGAACGGGGCATGTGGGCCTCACTATTCTTCATCATGCTTCAAGTCGGCACGGGTGCATGGATCGTCCTTGGCGGCCATGCCACATATGTACCGCTCTTGCACGCTTTCTTGATCACGTGCTACTTCGGGATCATCTCGTACTTGGCGTACCATGCGTACCGAAGCACCAATCGAGCGGTAGACGCAGCTCGAAAAGAAACGGTCTGACGAATCAAACTAAATCACGAATCACAAAAAGGAGCGGGCGACCGCTCCTTTTTGTATGCCTATTTGTCACTGCACGTCCTTGAACCGCTCGAGCGCCCTTGCACGCGCCGCCTTATGATCGACGATCGGTTCGATATAACCGTCCCGATCTGACGGGTCCGGGAAATGGATCGCTTTCCTGTCAACGTCAGCCAACTCGGTTACATATTTGCGGATAAACGTCCCGTCCGCGTCGAACTTCTCCGACTGGATCGTCGGATTAAAGATCCGGAAATACGGCACGGCGTCCGTTCCGACCGAAGCGGCCCATTGCCATCCGCCGATGTTCGAGGCGGCCTCGTAGTCGATCAACTTCCGTTCGAAGTAGCGCTCGCCTTTGCGCCAGTCGATCAACAGATGTTTCGTCAAAAACGAAGCGACGATCATCCGGAGCCGGTTGTGCATCCAACCGGTCTCGTTCAATTGACGCATCGCCGCGTCGACGATCGGATACCCGGTCTCGCCACGGCACCATTTCTCAAACTGATCGTCATTGTCTTCCCAGTCGAGATGTTTATATTTATCATTGAACGGCCGGTCTTTCAGTCCCGGAAACTGGACCATGATCATATAGTAGAACTCGCGCCACAATAACTCATCGTAATACGTGTCACGTCCTGTTGACTGCCGCGCCTCGAGGACGGCTGCTGTGACCGTACGAATCGACAACACACCGGTCCGTAAATACGGTGACAGCCGGCTCGTCCCGGCGATCGCCGGGATGTCACGGTCTTCAGCGTAACTCGTCACCCGGTGTTCCACAAAATCGCGTAACCGTTTCATAGCCGCTTCCTCTCCGAGCGCTTTCCACGAACGTTCACACCGGTCAAACTGCTGTTTCAATTCATCAGGTAGTTCATGTTGCTTCGTCGCGAGTTGTTTCAATCGAGCGACGTCGACGTCGTACGGTTGTGGCGGCGTCTCAGCGTACACCGCTTTTTTGAATGGCGTATACACTTTATACGGAGTACCGTCTTTTTTCGTGAACGCGTTCGGGGCGAATAAATGACGGTCGAGTAAACGGATGACTAACACGTCTCCCCCGAGCGCTTCGATGACCGCATCGTCACGTTGTTTGAACGGCTCGACATACTCAGCGTTAAAATAAAGCGCGTCGGGTCGTCCGAGCTGCTCGACAAACGCTTCCGCTGAGTTGGCAACAATGGTGCGAAGCCCGATCTCTTGATCGGCGAGCTCCTGCATGAACTGCTTCATCGTCGCGAAAAAATAATCGTGTCTCGTCTCGAACGGCTCGCAGTATTTCGGATTGAGCCAAAAGACGAACTCGATGTCATCGTCATCGGCGGCATCTTTCAAGACCCGGTGTAACATATGGTTGTCACTTAATCGAAAATCTGACCGGAACCAACATACTCGTCTCATCTTTCCCACTCCCTATCTAAAAAAGAAGCATAGCTTGGCTATGCTTCTTTTGATTATACAAATTCAATCAACAAGTCGTCACTTTGGATTGTGTCGCCTTCTTTAATATGGATCGCTTTAATCTCACCGTCTTGTGCGGCTTGGATCGTCGTCTCCATCTTCATCGCCTCAGTGACGAGAAGTTGTTCCCCACGATGGACCCGGCTTCCTGGTTCGACGAGTACTTTCAAGACCGAACCTGGCATCGAGGCCCCGACTTGTTTCGAATTCGAGCGTTCCACTTTCGGTCGGCTCGTCGTCGCCGACTTCACGTTGACGTCTTTAATCTCGATTTCACGTGGTACGCCGTTCATCTCATACGAGACGAGGCGGATTCCGTCTTCGTTCGCAGCGCTCACTTGAACGAGCTTGATGATGAGCGTCTTCCCTGTCTCGATTTCGACTTGAATCGTCTCGCCGACGTTCAATCCATAGAAGAACGTCAACGTGTCAAGCACCGAGACGTCACCGTACGTGTTCGTATGGGTCACATAGTCCTCGAACACTTTCGGATAAAGCGCGTTCGCGAGCAGTTCAAAGTCCGTCACCGGACGTTCGAGCTTCTCAAATAACTTCGTTTGAGCCGCTTCAAAGTCGTACGGCTTGATCAGTTTACCCGGACGGACCTCGAGCGGCGCCTCACCTTTGAGAATCGCTTGTTGGACGTCTTTCGGGAACCCTCCTGGAGGCGACCCGAGCTCACCGCGCATCATCTCGACAACCGAGTCTGGGAAATCGAGTTGATTTCCTCGTTCGATGACGTCCTGTTCGCTCAAGTTATGTTGGACCATGAAGAGTGCCATGTCCCCTACGACTTTAGACGACGGGGTCACTTTGACGATATCGCCGAACAACATGTTGACGCGGGCGTACATCGACTTCACTTCACTCCAGCGGTCACCGAGACCGACCGCTTTCGCTTGTTGCTGCAAGTTCGAATACTGTCCGCCCGGCATCTCATGCTCATACACCGATGGATTCGATGCACGCATGTCACTTTCGAACGGTTCATAGTTATGACGCACGTCTTGCCAGTAGTCACTGATGACTTCGTAGTGCTTCGCATCGATCTTCGGCTGGCGTTCGTGATGGTCGAGTGCGTAAATCAAACTTCCACCTGAAGGCTGCGACGTCATACCCGACATCGAGCTCGCTGCGACGTCGACGATATCGACGCCCGCATCAGTCGCCCGTGCGTAAGTGAAGATCCCATTCCCCGAAGCGTCGTGCGTGTGCAAATGAATCGGCAAGTCGACGGCGTCTTTCAGTGCCGACACGAGCGCATACGCCGATTCAGGTTTTAAGAGGCCAGCCATATCTTTGATTGCAAGAATATGAGCTCCGCTCGCTTCGAGCTGCTTGGCGAGATCGACGTAGTACGGCAAGTGATACTTCGGACGGTTTCCGTCATACAAGTCACCGGTGTAACAGATTGCCGCTTCTGCGACTTTCCCTGTCGGCAGCGTCGCGTCGATCGCGAGTTTAATCGATTCGATGTTGTTCAAGCTGTCGAAGATACGGAAGATGTCGACGCCGGCATAAGCCGCCTCGTGGACGAACTTCTCGATGACGTTGTCGGCATAGTTTTTATACCCGACGGCGTTGGCACCGCGAAGGAGCATTTGAATCAAGACGTTCGGCATTTTCTCACGAAGGCGCATGAGACGTACCCACGGGTCTTCCGAGAGGAAACGGTAGGCGACGTCAAACGTTGCCCCGCCCCACGCCTCGACCGAGAACAGTTCTGGCATGAGTTTACTCGTCGGCTCGGCGATATTCAAGATGTCTTGCGTCCGCATCCGTGTCGCGAGGAGCGACTGGTGGGCGTCTCGCATCGTCGTATCCGTCAAGAGCAGCTCTGGTTGACGTTTGATCCAGTCAGCCAAACCGTCTGGACCGAGTTCTGTCAGGATTTGTTTCGTCCCCGGCTTCGCTTCGGCCGGAAGGTTTTGCGGGATTCGGACCGAGCGGCTGATCGGCTTATCTTTCAAGCCGACACCCGGGAATCCGTTGACGGTGACGTCCCCGATATAGTTGAGGAGTTTCGTCCCTCGGTCTTTCCGTTTCGGGAAGACGAACAGTTCGGGTGTATCATCGATGAACGACGTACTATAGTCCCCGCTAATAAAGTTTTGGTGCTTCATGACGTTGATCAAAAACGGGATGTTCGTCTTGATGCCGCGAATCCGGAACTCATTCAAGTTACGGACCATCTTCGCTGCCGCTTGTTCGAACGTCATCCCGTGCGTCGACAGCTTGACGAGGAGCGAGTCGTAGTACGGCGAGATTTCAGACCCGACGTAGGCGTTCCCGCCGTCGAGACGAACCCCAAAACCGCCTGGCGAACGATACGCCATGATTTTCCCTGTGTCCGGCATGAAGTTGTTAGCCGGGTCTTCCGACGTGACACGGGATTGGATCGCATAGCCGAGCAGTTTGATATCTTCTTGCTTCGGCATGTGAATCACGTCACCGTGAAGCGACTCGCCTTGGGCAATCATGAGCTGTGTTTGGACGATATCGAACCCGGTAACCATCTCCGTGATCGTATGTTCGACTTGGATCCGTGGGTTGACCTCGATGAAGTAGAACGACTCATCCTCAGTGACGAGGAACTCGACCGTCCCTGCGTTCACATAGCCGACGTGACGCATCACTTGAACCGCCGCGTCACAGATTGCTTGACGAGACGCCTCCGACAACGTCACACACGGTGCGACTTCGACGACTTTCTGGTGACGACGTTGAACCGAGCAGTCACGCTCAAACAAATGGATGATGTTCCCGTGATCATCCCCGAGAATTTGCACCTCGATATGCTTCGGACGTTCAACTAATTTTTCTATGTACACTTCGTCCGAGCCGAACGCTTGCTTCGCCTCTGACTTGGCACGTTCAATCAAATCTTTCATCTCGGCCTCGGTCCGGATGACGCGCATACCGCGTCCGCCGCCGCCCATTGAGGCTTTGACCATGAGCGGGAAACCATGCACGTTCGCAAAGTCGAGCGCGTCTTCGTACGAAGTCAATGGACCGTTCGAGCCTGGAATGACCGGTAGCCCGGCTGCGATCGCGTTTTGACGAGCCCGAACTTTATCTCCGAACGCGTGCAGGTGCGATTCGTCCGGTCCGACGAAGATGATGCCTTCTTCGCGGCAACGACGAGCTAGTTCAATGTTTTCCGATAAGAAACCGTAACCCGGGTGAATCGCGTCACTCCCCGATTGCTTCGCGATTCGAATGACGTCTTCGATGTCGAGATAGGCGTCGATCGGTTTCTTGTTGAGACCGATCAAATACGCTTCATCGGCTTTAAAACGATGTAACGATCCACTATCCTCTTGCGAATAGATGGCGACAGTACGCATTCCTAATTCTGAGGCTGCCCTAAATACACGAATGGCAATCTCTCCACGGTTGGCTACAAGCAATTTGCTAATTGATTTCAACCTAAATCCCCCCATTTTGGAAATCGTTTACATATACATCTTTACCTTACTACATGTAGTGATGCATTTTGAACGTTTTCTTCTGATTTTCCGCGAATTTCCGCGCGGCGTGTCGCCTCTCGGTGACGGTTACGCATCGAGATACTGCTGAGCACACCGAGAATTCCCATCGTCATGATCAGCGACGTGCCGCCGTAACTGACGAGTGGAAGCGTCACACCCGTACCCGGGAACCAGCCCGACATCGCCCCGATATTGATTCCGGTTTGGACCATGATTTGCGCGGCAATCCCGAACGAGACGAACATCGCAAAATGGCTGTCGGTATGGTTGGCAATATTTACTGCCCGGAACGCGATGAAAAAGAGCAACACCAAGACGACGAGGACGCCGATAAAGCCAAGTTCTTCGGCGATGATCGACATGATATAGTCCGTCTCCGGCTCCGGCAAATAGCCATACTTTTGATAACTATTCCCAAGTCCGACGCCGGTCAATCCCCCATGCACGATCGAGATGATCGACATGAGAAGTTGGTGCCCGTAGCCTTCTGGGTCCATGAATGGATTGAAGACGACGTTAATCCGACTAACTTGGTTATCTGTGAAAACAAACGTATACATAGCATAAACAAAACCAATTCCAGCAATAATCACCGGGATGATGATGCGAAGCGGGGCCCCGGCAGCTAACCACATCATGAACATAATTACCCCTAAGACGAACAATCCGCCATGGTCAGGCTGTCCATTTATGACGAAGGCATACGGGAAAAAGTAGAACAAACCCGGGATGATGAAGAAAGCCCCGATTTGGGCGCGTAGCTTTTTCCGTTCGATCGCCGCACGGCCGATTCGGCCCGGCCATCCTGTCAGTTCACGATTCCATAACTGATGGTAGTAGTTAGCGAGCAATAAAATTAACACAAACTTGGCGATCTCGATTGGCTGGATCGTAAGACCGCCGATGATGAGCCAAGCCCGGGCACCGTTCAGCGGTGGCATCGCCCAAGTGACAAACAATAGAATGACCGAGAGCGCATAGAGGCTTCGCAACACGTTCTTTTTGCGGAAGTTTTCATATCGGAACATCGTCGCGATTAAATAGACGACAATCCCAAACCCTGCATAGAACAGTTGCCGATAAAACAAGCTACTGTTCGCGTAATCCCCACGATTCCAAACACTGGCGCTGTAAATCATGATCGAGCTGATCCCAACGAGCAAAAGTACCGCAATGAACAGTGAGAAATCAAAGTACCGAAACCGAGTTTTCATGTTTTCACTTCCTTATGTACAGCAATCCGCAACCCGTTATAAAAAAATACTCAAACAGCGCCGCCTGCACAGTTTGAGTATAAGGTTCATAATTCTGAAGCTTCCGCGAGCGCGGATAACTTTTGTTCCAATGAATCGATCAGTTGCTTGCCTTCGACATCTGAAATAAGTCCAAGCCGGACCGCAAAATCGATTTGGCGCGACAGACCGAACATATGTGTATCAAGTACCTCTTCATAAAGCGGGCACTTCGGCATTTTCAAGTTTTCTAATTGTACCTCAATCAAGCAACGGATTTTTTCAGCATCTGCTTCAAGCAAGTGAAGCGCCTGTTCCCGTTGGACTGCAGCCAAATTTGTCGCCACTACGACCCCTCCTCCGTACAATGACAGACTGTTTGTCATAACTCAACTGTACATTATATTTCATCATAATTCAATGAACAGTCTAGATTCAAAGCGTGTTTCTCGCAGTTTTCCTTTTTGCACGGAAGAGCTGTATAATATACATTGTATCGCTAGTTAAGGGGGAGTATCAATGATTTTTCCGTTAGATGGAGCGGTCCGTCACGCGCTGACGATTGACCCGACCGTATGGATTTTTGACGAACGTAAACGCAAAGTCGACGAACTCGACCAAGCCGTCGAGAATGATTCAGACGCCTACTATGCCAAAATGGGGAAGGCATGGGACGACGGATTGACACTAGGGACGCGCGTCGACCACAATAAGCCGATGTCGCGGGCCGATAAAGACGCTGCGCTTCGTGACTCGTTCGCGATGCCGTTCGCACCATTTCTCCAAAACGCCGAGCCGCTCAATACGGCGACGCACGTCAGCTTTTATGGGGAGACGGTATTGACGATCCCGCTCGCCGAAGTCGGTTCGATTTATCTTCAGTTTTCACAAGATGGAAAAGTGTTGGCTGACGGACCAGTCTATGCACTCTACAACAACCAAATCATTCGTCAAGTCGACCATATCGTCGTCCGAACGGATGGCTGATGGGAAGGCGCTCGCCGTCTCAGGCTGTTGACGAACGCGGTCGCTATAAGCGATCTCGTTCGTCTTTTTTTTGGACTTTTTACTTCACAAAGTGTAACATGTGTGATATCGAAATATACTCTATGCAGAAAGGTCGTGACGCTTACGATACCTTTATGGAAAAAGAACTTGATCATCGTTTGGATCGGCAGCTTCTTGACGGCCGCCTCGATGAGCCTCGTCTTGCCGTTCCTGCCCTTATTTATCGAAGAGCTCGGCGTGACCAACCCTGACCACGTCGTCACCTGGTCCGCCGTCGCTTTCGGCGCCACTTTCCTCGTGGCCGCCATTGTCTCCCCGCTTTGGGGCCGACTCGCTGACCAGAAAGGGCGCAAGCTCATGTTGATTCGGGCGAGCCTCGGAATGGCCGTCGTCATGTTCTTGATCGGCTTCGTGCAAGACGTTTATCAACTCGTCGGTTTACGACTCATCATGGGTGCTGTCTCCGGATTCATCTCGGCCGGCATCACTCTCGTCATCTCACAGACACCAAAAGAGAAAAGCGGCTGGGCGCTCGGCACGTTGTCGACCGGTGGTATCACCGGCGGACTCCTCGGTCCATTGATCGGTGGACTGCTCGCAGACTGGATTGGGCTTCGACCCGTTTTTCTCTTTACCGGTAGCGCACTCTTCGTCACGTTTTTAATCACACTCCTGTTCGTGAAAGAAGATTTCGTCCCGGTGGCGCGCGAGCGACTTGATTCGACAAAGTCGATCATCGCCTCGCTCCGTCATCCCCAACTCATCTTCAGCTTGTTTTTAACGACGTTTTTAATTCAGTTTTCAACGCAGTCAATCGGGCCACTGTTGACACTGTACGTCCGCGAACTGAACCCGTACACGACTTCCCTCGCATTCATCGCGGGAATCGTCGCTTCAGCGCCGGGGGTGGCCGCCCTCCTGTCCGCACAACATCTCGGACGGCTGTCAGACCGCCACGGGCCGGAACGGATTTTGTTTTGGGCGCTCATCATTTATACCGCGTTCTTGATTCCTCAGGCGTTCGTGACGTCGACGACACAGCTCGTCATGTTGCGTTTCGGCCTTGGTTTCGCGACCGCGGCACTCATGCCGTCTGTGCAGTCACTGCTAAGGAAACATACACCGAGTCACGCGACCGGACGCATTTTTTCTTACAACCAGTCGGCCCAGTTCATGGGCAACCTGCTCGGACCGTTGTTCGGATCCCAAATCGTCGCCCACTTCGGATTCTCTGCGCTCTTCATCGTGACCGGTTTGATCATGTTGACGAACGCATTGCTTGAGAAAGCGAACGTCCAAGTTTTGCTCCACCCAAACACAAAATAGACGTCGAGCTCACGCTCGGCGTCTCAGGCTGTTGACGAACCAGGTCGCTAATAGCGATCTGGTTCGTCTTTTTTATGCCCGAAGACCTCGAGGCGCTCTGCCCGACATAAATCGGGCTTTTTCTCTCGACTGTCGAGGCCTCAGAAAAAGACAAATGGCCGCCAGATGGGCGACCGTTTGCGTTTCTCGTCCGCTGGCGCCCCGACTCCTGCAGGAAAGCAATCCGACGGAGACCCAGCAGCGACGCAAGTCGCGATGCGGCTCCGGGATTGCCTGCAGAAAGCGTGGGCGCCGGAAGACGAGCAATATCGTTCATGTTGGTCAACAAGCTGAGACGTCGAGCTCACGCTCGGCGTCTATTTCTATAGCAAATCGGCCGCCAATCGGGCGAGCGACGAGCGTTCGCCCTTGATGAGTTGGACGTGACCGAACACGTTTTGACCTTTGAACCGCTCGACGGCATACGAGAGCCCGTTCGAATATTCATCTAAATACGGATGATCGATCTGATACGGATCGCCGACGAGAACAATCTTCGAATTCTCCCCGACCCGGGTCAAAATCGTCTTGATCTCGTGCTTCGTCAAGTTCTGCGCTTCATCGATGATGATGAACTGATCCGGCATACTTCGCCCCCGAATATATGTGAGCGCCTCGAGCTGAATCGATTTGATGCCGGCGAGGATATTTCCGAGCTCGTCTTTCGAGTTGGCATTAAACAAGAATTCAAGATTGTCATAGATCGGCTGCATCCACGGACGAAGCTTATCTTCCATCTCACCCGGCAAGTATCCGATGTCGTTGCCCATCGGCACGACCGGACGCGCCACGACGAGCTTGTTAAAGCGACGTTCGTCCTCGACGAGGGCAAGTCCCGCCGCGAGAGCGAGGAGCGTCTTCCCGGTCCCGGCCTTCCCGAGGAGCGTCACGAACGGAATATCGTCGCGAAGCAGTAAATCGAGCGCCATTCGTTGTTGGACGTTCCGCGGATGAATGCCCCAGACGTGCTCGGCGTCGAGCGATAACGGTCGAACGATCGGTTGTAACGGATCGACGACCGCGAGTGCGCTCGCTTTCGAAACGTTACTCTTTAAGATGACAAATGAGTTCGGGTACAGTTGGTTTTTTGAAAAAGCCGACGTCGGTAGCTGGCGAACTTGATAGAATTCATCAATTATCGCCTGATCGACCTCAATCTCGCGATAGCCGGCGTACAGATTCGTCGTGTCGACGATATGGTCTGTCAAATAATCTTCGGCTTCGATGCCGATCGCATCCGCTTTGACACGGACCAGTATATCTTTTGAGACGACCACGACTTTCCGGTTGTGATCATGCTCATACTGTTTCATCAAACCGAGTGCGACCGTCAAAATCCGGTTGTCATTCGTCATGACGTCGAACGGGAAGTCGACTGTATGTTCATGACCGATCTCAACGAAGAGATGGCCGCCATTCTCGAGCGGCACCCCGTCATGAAGTTTGCCGGTCGATCGGAGCTGGTCAAGCACACGCGCCGTTTCTCGGGCGTTACGGCCAAGCTCGTCCATGTTTCGTTTTTTTCCATCGAGTTCTTCTAGGACGATGGCCGGGATGACGACGTCATGCTCATCGAATTGAAAGAGTGAGAGTGGGTCGTGTAGAAGTACGTTCGTATCGAGCACATACGTTTTTTTCATAAGCTTTGCCGCCCCTCGAAAATTGTTGGTGATCAAGAGTTCAAGCTTTCCTTCACTTCTCGGTCCAATTTTTCCGCTGCTTCGATATCGTACGTCTTGACGATGTCCGGTTGCCCGAACGTCGCCCCGTAAAAGGAGATGTTGCGGACTTCTTCGACCGAACCTTTAAAAAAACGCAGGTGCAGTCCCGGTTTTACAGCCGGTTCAAATTCATGGACGTGCGAGAGCGTCACACTGTAAGCGAGACCGTCCTCTAAAAAGATGAGCCCCGCCGTCTTTTCGCTTGTCAAAAGCGTGATGAGATGCGAGTTTTTTGTCAGGGCAAATCGGACTGTCTGTTGATCGGTCGCCTGCACCCAACTGATGGCGTGGGTGATCGGCCACCGCTTCGCTTCATCAAACGCGACGAGAAACGTCAACGGCATCTCGTTTAACGTTTCTTGTTGCGCCCGGGAAAGTTCGAACGTTGCTTTACTCGCCATGCACTCCCCTCCTTCTTAAACGGGTATATGAAATGGATTCGCCCTTAATGACTTCTTTCCCTGCTTTTCTATCTGGAAATCATGCTATAATCAACGAAGAGGAAGGTGAGACCATGCGCGTAAAGTGCTCTCTTTGTGATAAAGTCGATACGATTGATTCGTGGTCGTTCGAAGCGAAACGACTTCGCAATAAACCTGCTAAAACGTACATGTGCCAAGAATGTCATGCACGCATTACGGAACGAACGGCTGAGCGTGCGGCAACAGGCCAATTCCACCTATATCCATCGTTTCGCCAAAAGCGAAGATGGTAACAAAAATGGACGTCCCTTTAACGGGACGTCCAGCTTGTTGACTAACATGATTGATATTGCTCGTCCTTCCGGCGCCCACGCTTTCCGCAGGCAATCCCGGAGCCGCATCGCGACTCGCGTCGCTGCTGGGTCTCCGTTGGATTGCTTTCCTGCAGGAGTCGGGGCGCCATCGGACGAGCAACGCAAACGGTCGCCATCTGGCGGCCGTTTGTCTTTTTCTGAGGCCTCGACGGCCGAAGAAAAAGCCCTGGATATGTTCTTCGAACCGGTGAAAACGGGAAACGGTATGTATGGACCGTCACCGCCTCCGAACAGGAAGGGGAATCATCATGTACCGAGCCCACATCGCCAAGCGCCATGAACCGATCCACACCGAGGCCTCGTTGGACCAGTTGGTCCCAAAAGACCACCTCGTCCGCAAGATAGACCGCCATGTCGACTTCTCCATCATCCATCGCCTGTGCGCACCGCTCTATTCGAACACCGGACAGCCCGGCATCGACCCGGAGATTCTCATCAAAATCATCCTCCTCGGCCCGCTGTTCAACATCCGGTCCGTCCGCCAAACCATCAAAGAAATCGAGACGAATCTCGCGTACCGTTGGTTCCTCGGGCTGGGGATGGACGAGAAAATCCCTGACCATTCGACAATCAGCCAAGCCTATCGGCGGCGATTCGCCGGGACCGACGTCTTCCAACAAATTTTTGACGACATCATCCACCAGGCGGAGGCTCACAACCTCGTCTCGGGACGGATCCTCCTCACGGACTCGACACATATCCGGGCGAACGCCAGCAAGAAGAAGTTCGACAAGGTCGAGGTCGACGCGGTCGTCATTGGGATCGAGGATGAGCTGTTGGCACGCGTGAACGAGGATCGGTCCGCCCGCGGAAAAAAGCGCTAGAGCCTGCCGATCCCGGCGAACCGAAAAAAAAGGTGATCAAGGTGAGCCGCACCGATCCCGATGCGGGCTACATGTATCGGACCCGGAAGCCGGAAGGCTTCTTCTGGCTCGTCCATCGCACCGTTGACGCAAAGTACAATTTCATCGTCGACGCCTATGTCACACCAGGGAACGTGCATGACAGCACAGTCTATCTGGAACGTCTGGACTATATCCTTCAGCATTTCGGCTTCCCGATCGAGGCTGTGGCGCTCGACGCCGGCTATTTCTCGACAGAGATCGCCAAAACGCTCGTCAATCAGGGCATCTACACCGTCATCTCGAGACGCCGCTTCGGCGGCAAGAAAGGGAAGTACCGAAAATCCCGCTTCACATACCTGCCGGAGGATGACGCCTATCGCTGTCCGGCCCACCAACTCCTCCGTTACAGCACGACGACCCGTCAAGGATACCGCCAATATGTGTCCGACCCGAAAGTCTGTCAAGACTGCCCGCTCCTCGAGAAATGCATGGAGAACGAGACGAACCGCCGGATCATCACGCGCCACTTGGACGAGCCGTTCCTCGAAGAGGTGAACAGGAACCGCCTGACCGCATCCGGTCAATATCTATACCGTCTCCGTCCACAGACCGTGGAGCGCTCGTTCGCCGACGCGAAGGAGCTACACGGACTCCGCTTCACATTCTATCGCGGCCGAGAGGCGGTCCAGCGCGCCAACCTGGTGGCAGCCACCGCACAAAACATGAAGAAGCTGGCCAGTTTATTGGCCTGGAGAGATCTTATACATACCATTTTTTCAATCTTGTGCCGGGCAGAGCGCTTCGAGGTCATCGAACATAAAAAAAGACGAACTAATTCGCTTTTCGCGAATTAGTTCGTCAACAGCCTGGACGTCCCTTTAACGGGACGTCCATTTTTTAGGTTGGTTCATTGACTTGGTCTTGACGGCGGTTCCACCAGAGCCGGCCCCGATAAATGGCTAGGACGACCGCCATGACGAGCAATACTTCCGGGATTGGCCACGTGAAGAAGACGAGCGCCATCGTCCCCGCTCCGAGCGCGAGAATGATGTAGACGATGAGCGCCTTCCACCACGCGAGTTGTTTGGCAAAACCTAATTTAAAGACGAGCAACGTCAATAAGATGACCGTGATGATCAAGGCGTTAAAGCCGACCGAAAAGTCGTTCGCGTCACTGCCGACACCTAATAGCGAGGCGATCCACGGAACGTCGATTTGGGTAATGTCCATCGTTTGAGAAGCTTTCAAGGCAAATAATCCCCCTTTGTTTCCTACACGTCTATTCTACACGAATCAAAATAAAAGGGAACGCCTCGGCGCTCCCTTTTCTACTTATTCTTTACCAAGTTTACGACGCTTGTCAGCTTTTTCACGTTCGTTCTTGTTCAAGACCTTTTTACGGAGTCGAATCGAGAGCGGTGTGATTTCGCAGTACTCGTCATCGTTCAAGAACGTAAGCGACTCTTCAAGCGAGAAGACGCGCGGACGTTTCAAGACTTGTGTCGAGTCTTTCGATGATGCACGCATGTTCGTCAACTGTTTCCCTTTGACGGCGTTGATCGCGAGATCGACGTCACGGTTACATTCACCGATGATCATACCTTCGTATACATCTGTACCTGGTTCGATGAAGATCGTCCCACGGTCTTCGAGTGCACCGATTGAGTAAGCCGTTGACTTACCAGCTTCGATACAAACCATGACACCGCTACGGCGACCGCCGATATCAGCAGGAATGAACGGACGATACTCTTCGAACGTATGGTTCAAGATTCCGTATCCGCGTGTCGCCGACAAGAACTCGTTACGATATCCGATGAGACCACGTGAAGGAACGATAAATTCCATACGAGTTTGACCGTTATCGTTCGTGTTCATGTTCGCGAGTTCACCTTTACGGAGACCGATCGATTCCATGACTGAACCTGTGTACTCTTCCGGTACGTCGATGATGACGCGCTCGAAAGGCTCAATTTTCGTACCGTCTTCAGCTGTACGGATGATAACTTGTGGTTTCGAAACTTGGATCTCGTACCCTTCGCGACGCATGTTCTCGATCAAGATACCGAGGTGAAGTTCACCGCGTCCTGATACGACCCATTGGTCAGGCGAGTCTGTGTTTTCGACACGGAGCGAAACGTCCGTCTCAAGTTGTTTCATCAAACGCTCTTCGATTTTACGTGCTGTCACGAAATCGCCTTCGCGTCCTGCAAATGGAGAGTTGTTCGTCATGAAACGCATTTGAAGCGTTGGCTCATCGATGCGAAGAAGCGTAAGCGGCTCTTCTTTACCGACCGGTGTGACCGTTTCACCGACGTTGATGTCTTCCATCCCGGCGATGGCGATCAAGTCACCAGCTTTAGCTTCTTCGATTTCAACACGTTTGAGTCCGAAGTAACCGAATAGCTTCGTGACGCGAAGTTGTTTGATCGATCCGTCCGTTTTGCAAAGTGAGACTTGGTCTCCGACTTTGATTTTCCCACGGAAGACGCGACCGACTCCGATACGACCGAGGTAGTTATCATAGTCGAGCATCGTGACTTGGAACTGAAGCGGCTCATCCGAGTTGTCGATTGGTGCCGGTGTGTTCTCAAGAATCGTATCGAGTACGTGCGTGATTGTATCTTCTTGCTTCTCAGGATCAGGATCGAACGAACTTGAACCGCTGACTGCAGACGTATAGACGACAGGGAATTCAAGTTGATCTTCATCTGCTCCGAGATCGATCAATAAGTCTACGACTTCATCGACGACGTCGAGCGGACGGACCATCGCTTTGTCGATTTTGTTGACGACAACGATCGGGCGAAGTCCTTGGTCAAGTGCTTTCTTCAATACGAAGCGTGTTTGTGGCATACAGCCTTCACGTGCATCGACAACAAGAATAACGCCGTCAACCATACGCATGATCCGCTCAACTTCACCACCGAAGTCGGCGTGTCCTGGCGTATCTACGATGTTGATGCGAGTATCTTTATAATCGATTGCCGTGTTTTTAGCGAGGATTGTGATCCCGCGCTCACGTTCGATATCGTTCGAGTCCATGGCGCGCTCTGCTACCATTTCGTTTGTCCGGAAAGTACCAGACTGTTTCAATAGTTCATCGACTAACGTTGTTTTACCATGGTCAACGTGGGCGATGATGGCTACGTTACGGAGGTTAGTTCTTAAATTCATGTAGTTATTCCTCTCTTATTTGAAAAGTTTCAACTTTGTATTCAACTTAAAGAGTATAGCACAGGTGCTACCACCTTTGTCACGTTATATAGTCTGTTACCGTTTCCAATTGCGCTGATTTTGCTTACAATGAGATAGAGCCAAGAAAAAAAGGGGGAATTTCGATGCAACTCATGTTCGTCTTGATCGCAATCGCCGTCGTCGCCGGTTTTGTCGGTATCGGCATCGGTGTCGCCGAAGCGAGTACCGCCATCATCGTTGGCAGTCTCGCGTTGAGCGCGGTCGCTACATTCTTCGGCATCAACTTGCGCCGCCGTGTCCTAGCAGACCGACGCCCATAACGAACAGGCCCAAGGCGAGCGCCTTGGGCCTTGTTTTATAATTCTCGCGTCAAGCAGATGCGGTCTCGCAACACGAGTCCATCTTCTTCGATCGCCTCGTAGCCATGGTTCGGAAAATAATCGCGTTCGACCGAAGCAAAACGGAATCCGGCTTGTTGATAGAAGCGCAACTGGACGATGCTTGAGTTGCCCGTGCAGACGAGCAGTTCGCTCGCACTTCCGCTAGCCGCCCGACGGATGGCGTCTTGGAGCATCCGTTGCCCGATCGTCTGGTTTTGACGGTCCGGTTTGACAGCGATGTTGACGAGTTCGACCGATTCCGCACTGCGACGGACAAGCATATACGCCCCGACGAGTTCACCGCCGAGTAAAGCCTCAAACGTCGATCCCGTCTCATATTGCACTTGCACCATCGCCTCGTTCGGATTCGCCAAGACGAGCAAATCGCGCACGCGATCGTACGTTTTGTTCGGTTCAATCACAAGGTCTGGCCTCACTTCAGGCGCCACGTTTTTGGCGATGACGTAATGCTTGATGACGTCCTTGACGAACGTCTCGCTCCCGCCGAGGACCGATGTCTTCCCTTTATAGCTGACGGGTTCACCGTATAAGGAGACGACGCGTCCCCCGACTTCTTCGACGAGAAGTTTTCCGGCCGCGTAATCCCACGGCATATTGCGCATCGTGATATAGCCGTCGACCCGTCCGGCCGCAACCCAAGCCAGTTCGAGTGAGGCGGCCCCGTGCGCTCGTGTCCCGACAGAGTCGCGGACGATCGGTGCCAACACTTCCGGCGCAATCTGTTGGTTCGGGGTCACCCACGTCGCATTCATACTCAAAAATGCGTCACGGACGTGATGTTCATGAAGCTGCGGCAACTTCCGTCCGTTGAGCGTCGCCCCATAACCACGTCGTGCCACGAACAGCTCGTCAGCCATCACATCATAGACAAATCCATACTCGACGACCTCATCGACCATAATCGCGATCGAGATGGCGAACATCCGCTTTTGATGAATAAAATTGAGCGTCCCGTCAATCGGATCGACAAACCAAACCGTCCCTGTCAACTTGTCAGGCTGTGTCGAGATGCCTTCTTCTCCGACGATCTGATGCTCCGGATATGCCGCTCGGATGCGGTCGACGATCAGTTGTTCGACCGCTCGATCGATTTCAGTGACCAAGTCCCCTTTGCCCGTCTTCCGCTCGATCCGATAACTTTCATCAATTTGAAGGCGGATATATTCCCCTGCTTGTTTGATTAGATCAATCGCAAACCATTCCAACATATTTATCACCTCTCTATGTATTATAGCAAACAAAAACCAGTATTCGCGTGGAATACTGGTTGAATGAGCGGTTGTGGGTCAGGCTTCGAGACGCAAAAGTTCTTGGCGGTATTTCTCTAACCGATGCTTGCTAGCCTGGACAGTGGCATCGTCTTGTGACGCCATTGCATCGAAGAGTGTTGCCAATTCATAATCAATCTCTAGGCGCAGCACCGGAATCCGTTTTTCTGCGTCTTTTCTTTTGAATGCCTCAATCACTTGTTTCATGAGATGCCACACTCCTTTTGTTGGGCTACAAGTTACGGTTTAGTAAGTTGAATTGAGTATATCAGATGAGATTCAAAAAAGAAAGAGAATTGTCTGACTATTTTGAATTTTTTATCTTAGTGGATATATTCCCACTTCAACCGGTCCTAAACCTTAAATAACCGTTAGTGATATGTACCCTATTTCTTAAGGTATTAACTAAAAAAAGCAGCAACCGACAGATTCTTCGGTTCCTGCAATTCATTTGTTACAACCTGATAATCTTAGTATTTGATTTCAAGGCCGCTTGGACCGTACGATAGGTAGAGTATCCGGTCTGCTCATCGTGGACAGCGCTCAGTTGCTTCTCTTCTGATTTTGATGTCACGATTTGTTTGAACGACCGATACGTTGCTAAAAATTCTTCCCGATCGACGCCGCCTTCGTTGGCGAGTGCGACTTGATTATAGAACTCGACGACTTCGATCAGTTCTTCCGTCGTCCAGTCCGGATTGATTGGATAGTTGATTTGCATATTCTTCACCTCGACAACCATTGTATCAACAAAAAAAACTATTGCAAGTTG
The DNA here is from genome assembly GCF_018618455.1 of Exiguobacterium sp. s142. Taxonomy (NCBI): domain Bacteria; kingdom Bacillati; phylum Bacillota; class Bacilli; order Caryophanales; genus Exiguobacterium; species Exiguobacterium sp. s142. The sequence goes on from NZ_JACSMB010000001.1 coordinate 481,635, forward strand.
ACTTGGAAATCTCTATAGTTTTTTTGTTGCATCGTTTTTCTGCATAGCAGACCAATCATTCACCGGGTAAAGAAACTTAGTATACGTAAACGACCGATCCCATACAAACGCTGATTTCAAGGAGGGCTTACTATTGAAAATTAAAGGGTCTACACAGCTCGACACGCCGCTATTTGAGACGTTGCTCAAACACGTCAATACAAATCCGATTGCGTTCCATATTCCCGGTCATAAAGGCGGAAAAGGAATGGATCCCGAATTTCGTGACTTCATCGGCGAAAATGCTTTAAAAATCGATTTGATCAACATCGCTCCACTTGATGACTTGCATCATCCGAAAGCTTCGATTGCTGAAGCCGAGCGTCTCGCTGCTGAAGCGTTCCGTGCTGACGAGACATTTTTCTCGGTCCAAGGTACATCGAGCGCCATCATGGCAATGATCATGGGCGTCGTCGGGCCGAACGAAAAAATTATCGTCCCGCGTAACGTGCATAAATCCGTCATGTCAGCGCTCGTCTTGACCGGAGCCCATCCTGTATTCATTCATCCTGAATATGATGAGACGTACGGGATCGCCCACGGCATCACGGCAAGCGCTGTCGAGCGCGCGCTCGAGCTGCATCCTGACACGAAAGCCGTCCTCGTCATCAACCCGACGTACTTCGGTGTCGCTGGTGACCTCGAACGCATCGTCGCCGTTGCTCACGCTCAGGACGTCCCTGTACTCGTTGACGAAGCGCACGGTGTCCACTTGCCATTCCACGACGAGCTCCCTCTGTCGGCGATGCAAGCGGGCGCAGACGTCGCTGCGACGAGCGTGCATAAGCTCGGCGGCTCGATGACAGGTAGCTCGATTTTGAACGTACGCCGCGGTCTTGTCTCTCCAGAGCGGATCCACGCGATGCTCTCGATGATTACGACGACGTCGACGTCCTACCTACTTCTCGCCTCGCTCGACGCAGCCCGGCGCCAATTGGCGACAAAAGGTGAGGCCATGAACGAACGCGCCCTCACGCTCTCACGAATGGCACGCGTCGCCATCAACAACATGCCGCATTTATCGGTCTACGGCCACTCTGAGCTCCATTCTGAGTCGACGTACGCCTTAGATGAGACGAAAGTACTCGTATCGGTTCGTGAGCTTGGAATTACCGGATTCGAAATCGAGAAATACTTGCGCGAACATCACCGCATCGAAGTCGAGATGTCCGATTTGTTGAACGTCCTCTTCATCGTGACGAGTGCCGACGATGAGTCGACGATTCAAGCACTTATCGATGCGATGCACGATGTCGTATCGGTGTATAAGCAGTCTGGGAACGATTCTTTATCGATCATGCTCCCGGAGATCCCACCACTCGCGCTCAGCCCACGAGACGCGTTCTACGAAGAGACGGAAACGATTCCGCTCGAGAACGCTGTCGGACGAATTTCGGCTGAGTTCATCATGGTGTATCCACCAGGGATTCCTATCATCATTCCTGGAGAATTGATCACGGCATCGACACTCGAATACATCACGGCCAATATCGAAGCTGGTTTACCGGTTCAAGGTCTTGAAGACGAGTCGCTTCAAATGATTAAAGTCATCCAACAAACGAAAGCAATCCGCTAAACGAAAGCGAGCCGGTCAAATTGACCGGCTCGCTTTGTGTCATCAGAAGAAAAGATGCTTATGATGATCGAATTGCTTCCCCTACTACCCATTATAAGAAAACGCTTACATTTTTTCAAGAGGTGATTCTGAAGTTTTTTCATCTTTCGTCCCTTCCTCGAGACAAAGACGCAAAAATTCAGCAACATGATCGGTGTCATACAGATTGATTCCGAGCATCGGATAAAGCTGTCTCGGTTCTTCGAGCGCATGCATATCGAGAAGGGCTGACTGTCCGGTCTGCATGCAGACGACGAGTACTTTCCCCATGAACTGGTGCGTATAGACAAATCCGAAATCATAACGAGACGTCTCGGTTTCGATGCCGGTAAACCGAACGCGGCTCGTCTCGGAAACGGTATATAATAGCTCCTCATCAAACGCCATGATCATTCCCTCCTTTCTGACTTCATATGTTATTTTCCTTTATACTGAACTTGTGAAACCTAGGGAGGATGACTCATGAACATTCGAAAAGCAAGCGCGCGCGACGAGGCCGCACTATTGACGCTCATGCGAGCGCTCTGGCCCGACGCCCCGTTGATCGAGTTGACGGCCGAGCTTCGTCTCGGATTGCGTTCCGGCAAGATGCATTATTTTTTGGCGACCGACAACACGGCAGTCGGGTTTTGCCAGCTCAGTTTCAGACATGACTATGTTCCCGGCGCCGTCTCTTCTCCGACTGCGTTCTTAGAAGGGATATACGTTGACGAATCCGTACGCGGGCAGGATGTGGCGACCCGGCTCGTCGAAGCTGCCGCATCATACGCTCGGTCGAAAGGCTGTGACGAACTCGCTTCAGATACGGAGCTTGACAATGAGGGGAGCCAACGTTTTCATGCTCGAATCGGTTTCGATGAAGTCGAACGAACCGTCCATTACATCAAAAAACTCTCCCGCGAGTAGGAGGGCACTGAAAAACCTCCGCTCTATCCGAGCGTGAACAGAAAAAAGGGCGATTGGACCGACTCAAGTCGGGACAATCGCTCTTTTTC